>NZ_JBGNUW010000035.1:0-92729 GCF_041950495.1 Nonomuraea sp. MTCD27
CATCAGCGACAGGAACGCGGGGAATACGCCTGGTTGCGCGTCCGGCGGGAAGGCGATGCCGTCCTCGTTCCGGGTAGTGCTGGTCCGCTTCGGCAAGCTGGCCGGCCGCGCTACCTTCCCGTCGCGGCCTTCGCACGGCACGACGAGCGCGTTCGCCTCCCGAGTGGTGAGCGCGGGTATCGGCTCGTCCACTCCCCGCGGCCCGTCGTTCCAAGTGCCGCCCGCAGGGGTGATGAACGGCTTGATCCAGTGTTCCTCGACTCCCGCACGGATACGCGCGATCGTCTTCGGCGCCAGGCCCTCGGGCTTCTTCTTCGTCTTCTTCCTGCTGCCGATCGGGGTGCCGAGGTCAGACCAGTCGATCGTGTACGCGGCCGGGAGCACCGGCGGTTCAATGAGCTGACCCTGGCAGGCCACCTCGGGGCATACCCACACGTACTGGCCGTTCTTGATGCCGTAGACGCCCATGTCCGCGCCGCGCTTTTTCCACGCCCGGACGGCCTGCACCCAGCCGCCGTGGCGGGGGCAGAAGGCGTACGGGTCGAACCACTTGCGGTAGTTCGGCGTACGGCCCACGGACTCGTGGATGCCGGAGATGAGCATCCGGTCACGGGACTGCGGGGACGGCAGCGTGGTCCGGCCCTGCACGTGCGCGGCGTTCACGGCGTGGATCTGGATGATGTAACCGAGCTTCCGCAGCTCCCGGATCCACCGGTCCCAGTGCGCCCACAAACGGGCCTGGACGACGTTCTCGACGCCGAACCCCAGCACCGGCTTGCCGTGCTTCTCCTGGCAGTGGCGCAGGTAGGTGACGACCTCCTCCATCAGCGCCCGAGACCGGATGCGGGTCTTCTGGTGCTCGGTCAGGTTGTCCAGGTCGTCGGCCCAGAGGGCCATCTGGTTTTCCTTGTCGAAGTACCTCGTCTCGCCCGAGGCCGTGGAGAACGCCGGGCAAGCCGGCGAGGCCCAGAAGAAGCTGGCGTACGGGAACTTCTCGATGGCGTCGGCCGCCTGAACGTCGCCGAGCCAGAAGTTCACGTCGGGGTGGTTCTCGACGTACGTCCACTTCGCGGGCTTGGCGTGGTTGGCAGCGAACTTGATCTTTGTGCCGGGAACGGCGGCGATCCCGGTCCCTGATCCGCCGCCGCCCGCGAACATCTCGACAACGTCGATGTCGTCGGGGAAGAGCCGGTTCAGCACCCGGACTCCCTGAAGGACGACTCCTCAGCGGCGGCCTTGTCGGCGCGGAGTCGCCTGACCGCCTTGGCCAACTCGCCCTCCGTGTGCAGCAGGGCCTCCAGCTCGGGCGGCAGGAGCCGCATCAACTTCGGGGGCTGCTGCTGCCAGATGGTCCGGCCGGAGACCGTCATCACCGGCACGAAGTAGCTTGGGGACCAGAGCGTCGGCCAGCGCCGCCATACGGCGCCGTGCTCAGCGGTGTGCGCTTCGTAGCCTGTCGTCACAACCTCAGGCGCCTTGTCGTGCGCCATCGCCGAGTGATTTGGGGCAGGGGGTACTGCAGAGTGGCGGTTCATCTGTGGTGTTGCCTTTCGCGAATAGCGAGGGGTTAGAACGAGAGCGAGAGCTGGGGCGGGCCCGTTGAGCCCGGCCAGCCATGCCGTCTCGAAGGAGCGATAGGTCTTGTCGTTCGCCAGCGCGGGTGCGGCGGTCAGCATGTACTCGACGCACGGGTATTGGAGGTTCCGAGTGCGCAGCCACACTTGGTGGCGGCCGTCCGTCTCGACCTCGCGGCCGAGCAGGTACGCGGCCCGGTCGAGGTGGGCGAGCACGTCGGCGCGTGACCCTTGACGAGCAGTCCGAGCGACCAGTGGGTCTGGCCGCGCGCCCTCGTACGGCACCTCGTCGCGGTGCTCAAGACTCCGTTCTCAGCTCGGAAATTGCGCGAGCGGGCACGCGGGTCGATATAGGGTTCTGCCATGAATCGGCAGTGGATGCGTCAACGCCTCGAAGAGTTTGACAAGCTCGTCGTGCGTTACCTGGGGACACGCCGCGCAGGCGAAGTCTTCGGCGACGACAAACTCCGTCAGGAACTCCACAGAGCCGAGCCAACGATCAAGCAGATCTTGGGCGCTCTCGATCCCAGACTCGCCGAGCAAATCAACCTTGACGACTGGGCCGGCGAGTCCTCAGCCCGCAACCTGGTCAATCGTGGGTTGGGCATTCTCAGCGACATGGACGAGTGGGCAGCCAATCTCGCCCCCGAGGCTCCGACTGTGAGCGCTGACCAGTTCCACCCTTGGGTCTGGGATGCAGCTCGAACGTTCTGGGAAAGCAAGCACTACCGAAAAGCAGTGGACGTTGCAGCTAACGCCATTAATGCCCACACACAGACCAAGGTCGGACGCACGGACATTTTCGATGTCGACCTGATGAATCAAGTATTCACAGACAAGCCCAAGCCCGGACAGGTTTACCTGCGGTTTCCTGGCAGCCCAACCGACCTCACTGCCAAGAGTCGCAACCGCGCCCTTCGACCGTTCGCTGAAGGGTGCTTCGCTGGCATCCGCAACCACGCGGCACACGAACACGGACCCGACTGGAGTGAGCAGATGGCCCTCGAATACCTCGCCACCCTGAGCGTCCTCGCCCGATGGATCGACGAATGCGTGGTCATGCACGGATCCTGACGAAGCCAAATCTATTTGCGCACGCCTCCCGACCACGCGAGGAAATGATCTTTTCGGGTCTCTGGGGAGGCCCCGCCCTCGCTCCGGACGGGGGCACGCACGGTCGGCGGCTACTACTCGGCGGGAATGACTACGACGACCGTGTTGACGCCGGTCGCGGGGGCGAATGAGCCCTCGGGCAGTTCCTCGAACCAGCCACCGCGCTCCTCCACCAGGGAACGGAACCGTTCGGCCGCCGCGAACTTCTGGTGGAGCACCCCGGCGGCCATCACCGCGACGAGACGACCACCTGGCTTGAGGAAGCCGAGCGCGTGCAGGGCGTGCGCGATGTCCTTGCCGCCGGAGAACGGCGGGTTCATCACGATCCGGTCATAGCCGTTGCGCTCGGTCGGATCGACGTCCAGGAAGTCACGGACAGAGGTGGCATTCGCGCCTGGGACGCGGCTGGTCAGGACGGTCGCGAGGTTGTAATCGATCTCGACGCAGTCCACGACAGCGCCCCGATCGACGGCCGCCAGCGCGATGTTCCCGGTGCCCGCTGAGGGTTCCAGGACCGCCATGCCGGGCCAGATGTCGGCCAGGTCCATGAGCTTGTCCACCACGGCGGGCGGGGACACGAATGCTTCTCGGCCCCGGCCGACGCGCACGCTGTCGGCCACGTTCGCTGCGGCCTTGAGCTTGTCCGTGTCGAGCTTCGGCACGTCCACCTTCGGCGCCGCCGGCCGGGCGCGCGCGGGTTCCCTGGGCGCGATGACCGCGGGCTCGTCGCCGTGCGGGCACTCGACCTTCAGGACGTCGGTGTACTTGACCTTCGGCTGCCAGTGGTCCCGGAGGTCGAGCTTGACCGTGGTGGGGTTGGTCTTGAGGGCGAGCCCGTTGTACCCCCAGGCCCATACGCGGTCGCCTTCGTGGATGTTGTGCTTGCCCCACTCGACGAACTCGCCGCCGCCGGTGGCGGCGGCGAGCTGCTGCCGGTCGTAGGCGAGCTGGTTCTCAATGTGCTCCTTCTGCGCGAGGAGCTGTTCGCGGTACTCGCCGGTCGCGGGCGGATGCTCGTCGATGTAGTACGGCGTGCCGTCGTGCTTGCGGAACGTTCGCGTGTAGCCGTCGAGGCCGCGCTGCACCCGCCGCAGGTCCGCCTCCAGACGCTTGATCCGGCGGGCGGTGACGCGCGGCCGAGCGGAGTACGCGGCCTGACTGCCGACCGCGTTGGCTTGGCGGGCAGCCTCCTGAGCAGTCCGGTCCTCCTCGACGCTCTTACGCATTGCGGAGTCCATGCGCTTCTGGTCGCGCCGCGCTCCCCGCTCGGAGTGGTGCCCCATGAGGATGGGCTGCCCGCCCGCGAACCGCTCAGAGATCTCGTTGGCCCGATCGGCAGCCGCAGCCGCGTTGCCAGCGTGACGCTGCGCCTTCGCGGCGAGCGCGTCGCGCCGGTCGTCCAGCCGGTCAGCCTGGTCGGCGAGGACCTGCTTGCGGTCGCGCGGGGTGTCGTCGATGGTGACTTCGACCTCGAACCCGGCGGCGCGCAGCGCCTCGGCCGCGCCGTTGATCTTCCACCGCTTGGCCACCTGGTCCCGGGACTGGCGGATCCCGATCATCTTGATGGATGGGAAGAAGTGGAAGCCGTGCTTGCGCAGGATCTCCCAGGCTCCGTCGCCCTTGACGGTGCCTTCCACGAGGGTGCCATCCTCGTGGTTGTGCGTGATCGTGATCAAAGGTGCCTCATTCATGGAGAGGCGCAGAGCAGCCACCCGCCGCCCTGCGCGGGGGTGGTTACTGCTGGGGGCCGTGCTCGCAGTCGTGGAGCAGGTGGGCGTCTATCGCCGCGTCGAGCAGGGCGATGCGGGTCTTGCCGCTCTCCCACGCGGCGCTGACCCGCTCGCGGCACAGCGGGCAGACGACCTGGAACTGTCGCCCCTGGTCGGGGCCGGCCGGCACGTCGTAGTAGCCGTAGCCGCGAGCGTTGCGGGCGAGCTGACGGCGGCCGCCCTTCGTCGCCGGGTCGACGTTCATTCCTCGCCGCCCTCGGCCTCGTCGCCGTCGAGGAGTTGAGCCTGCAACAGCTCGACGACGATCACGCGGGGCGGCTTGGAACCGGGCCGAGGCGCGAGCACGGCGCAGACCGGCGGGCACTGCGTGGTGCGGTCGTCCTCGCCGGTCGGAGCGGTGCCGCAGTGCGGGCACTGCTCGCGCGGCACCGTCTGGGAGACGTCGAACGTGCCCTTCTTCACGTAGTAGCGGGCCTTGCGCCCGGTGGACTGCCAGCCGTCCTCGGCCAGCGCCTTCTCCTTGGTCTTCTCCTCGTCGGTCTTCTTCCGGCCGATGTGGCGGAACGTGCCGAGGGACGTCTCCCCCTCGGCCACGACGCGGCCCTGGCTCAGCCAGTAGTCGAAGCCGCCGCAGTGGGTCAGCGGGCGGCGCTGCGCGGCCAGGAGCAGCGCGTTCTGCAGCGAGTAGCCGGCCTCGTCGCTGGCGGGGTCGAGCTTCCAGCCGATGCTCGCCGCGCTCGCCCGGAACTGCTCCAGCTCGGCCGGGTCGTTCAGGCACAGCACGGCGTAGGCGTGCAGCGCTTCCCGCGCTGCGGTGCGGTTGGCGGCGCTGCGGTCCTTCTGCGCCTGCGTGACGCCGCGGCGCTTACGGGTCTTCTTCGTGGCGGTCGCCATGGTGGCGTTCTCCCTGTTCAGTTGGTCAATTGCGGTATCGCTGTTAGCGCACTGGCCCCACCGAACGGCAGGGCCAGCGTGAAATGGTCAGCACCAGGAGACGACCTCGTAGCCCACCGGCAGGCTCACCCGGCGGCTGCACACCTCGCACTCGAAGCCGTCGTTGACGTACGTGCCGTCGCCGGTGCCCGCCGCGATTTCGCCAGGCGCGACGATCTCCAGTCGGTTGCTGCGGGTGGCGACGTCCAACTCGACGATCTGGTCGGCCGCCTCACAGTCGGGGTACGGGCAGACCATCACGCCGTCGCGAACCAGGGCGTTCGGCTCGTCCGGGTCGAGCAGGACACCTTCGAGCGCGAACGTGTCGGGCTCGGCCGCCCGGGACGGGATGGCCAGTTCAGATCCGGGCCCAGACTCCATCCTTCACCTCCAGGTGCCAGATGGTGTTGGTGGCCGAGTGCCATGCCTTGATGAGGCCGCCGTTCTCGCGGACGCGCAGCACGACGTACGAGCCGTCCCGGCCCTTGACGACGTCCTCGGTCTTGACGGGTGCGACGGGCGAGGTCACACCGCCACCTCGTCCTCTGCGCGGACGTGCGTGGTCAGCGGACTGCCCGTGGCGCCGCTGTCGTAGCGGACGATGAGCCGGACCTTCGTCTCGTCGTCGGGCCGGATGTCCTTCACCGTCCCGGCCTGGCCGCCGACGATGACCCGCTGGTCGATGCGGAACGCCCCCATCTGCTCCCGGTTGCCACGCAGGAAGCGGGCCAACTGCTCGCTGCCGATCACCTCCGAGGGCTCCGACCGCCCGGGGTACTGCAGGGCGGCGGCCAGCGCGGTGCTCCCCTGGAACGCCACGACGATCTTCCAGTCGTCGCGCGTCAGGATCAGCTCGGTCGTGCCGTCGTCGTCGGTCGAGCCGGGCTCGATGGTCCATCCGCACACCCGCGCCTTCGTGGTGATCACGCTGTGGCTGGTGTTCGGGTTGAGGGCGGGCCTGATTCTCCTGCTCATCGGGTTCCTCTCAGTGCGGACACGGTGCGTGCCGTGTCGTAGACGGGGTTGGGAAGGTCAGCGGGGGCGCCACAGCGGCAGAGGCCGGTGATGATGACGCCGCCGCGGATGTCGAGCCACCACCGGTTGGCGGCGGGCGGGAAGTAGTGGTTGAGCAACACCGCGGCGAGCTCATTGCGCGGCCGGTCGCCGGGGTGTGCAAGCCGACCGACGATGAGGCGGGCGGCTGGGTACTCCTCCACCTCGGAGATCTCGGTGTCGTTGTCGCCGTCGCCGAGGGTCAGCGCGGCCGTCAGGCGCCGCAGGTCAAAGCAGTCGCCGTCGTCAGTAGTCTGGAGCTGCACGCGGGTGACCCACGCCGGATTCGCGGCGAGCAGCAGCCCGATCAGAGTGCTCGTCACGCCGGTTCGCCCTCGTGCGCCAAGAGATCGATGACGGCGACCGTCGTGTTGTCCCGGCCTCGGCCCTGCCGGGCCATGTCGAGCAGTTGCGCCGCGACGTACTCGCCGTCCAGTTCCGGCGTGGCCATGCGCGTCAGGTTGCCGAGCATCGCGTTCATGTGGTCGGCCCGCCCTGCGAGGGGCAGGTGTGCGGTCAGGCCGTCCGACGCGAGGATGATGCGGGCGTAGTCGTCGGTGTTGGTGAGCAGGCGGTGCGGCCAGGTGCCCCCGGTCTCGTGCTTCTCCTCGACGTTGCACGGCGTCCCACAGGGGTGGCAGGAGGGCACAGTCAGGGGGACGACCGTGCCGTCCAGACGCACCGCCCACGCGGGAGAGTCGCCAACCCAGGCCATGTCCAGCCCGCCGGGTGTGATCGCAGCGACCACCGCCGTGGTGATGCCCTCCTGTCCAGGCGGGGCGTCCTCGTTGCGCTGCTGCAGGTAGGTGCGGGCCGCGTGAAGGCCCTGGACGCCGCTGTTGGTCGAGCCGGTGACCGCCGCGGCGATCTGTGCGCTGATCTGGGCGGCGTCGGCCGCGTCGGAGTCGTCGCCCGCTCCGTCACACACTGCGACTGCCAGCGCCCACGAGCCGTCGAGCACGGCCACGTAGTCAGCCTGGGTGTGGCGGCAGTTCTGGATGCTGTCGTAGAAGACGCGGGCAACGCCCGGCACGTACATGAGGGGCATGGGAGTTCCTTTCAGTCGTTCCAGCCCTGCTCGGGCAGGGTGTTGAGGAGGCCGATGATGTGGGTGGCGCCGGTGCGCTTTCGGGTGGTGAGGTTCGGCTGCCAGGTGAGGGAGATCCGCAGAGCGCGGCCCTTGTCGGCGGAGACGTCGAGCGTGCCGAAGTACAGGCCGCGGCTGAGCCGGAGCTGGTAGATGCGGCGGTAGGGCTCGTCGGGGATGTTCACGGTGAACCCGTCATCGCGGAGCCGCTTGATGATTCCGAAGGCGCTGCGGTTGGGCTGCATGGGCATGGTGTTGGTCCTCTCGTGGGCAGCGCAGGGCCCGCCCCGGGCCGGCGGGCCGCAGGGCGGGAGTGATCGGCTAGTTCCAGTTGATGGAGCAGGCAACGTGGTGCTGCTCCGGGGGCGCGTCCCATCGCGCCGGGCAGTCGCCGCACTGGTCTCGGATCTCGACGGGGAAGACGTCAGTGATGCTTTGCGGCTCGTGCTCGGCGTCGTCGTGGTGGCTGTCGGTGGCGGCGTAGTTCACGGATGCTCCCCTTTTGTGGGGGTCTGGCTCGGCCGGGCGGGTGCGTTACGCTGAGGGCGCCAGGTCCTCGTTGTGGCGATGAGGGGCTGGAGCTTTCTGTGGTGTTGGGATGGCCGGGCCTGTGGCGGGTCCGGCCATCGCCGTTCTCGGGCCTACTCGCGGGGCAGGACGCGCAGCGCGAAGTGGTTGACCGGCTCGACCCACACGCCCGCAGGCAGCGGAACCGGCTCGTACTCCACCGGCGAGCAGTCCGGCCGGCCACCGTGGCAGGCCAGGAACGTCCAGTCGGACTCGCCGTGCTCCCAGACGATGACGCGGCCGCTGCCGTCGTCCCAGTCGGCGTCCATGACCTGCGGCCAGTAGTTGCGGTCGCCGTGGAAGTGCTCGCCGATCGTGTCGGCGATCTGGTGCGCCAGCTCGTCGCTGATCTCCGTGGGGGCGGCATCCGTCGAGGTGGGGCCGTTCATTGCGGTACCGCATTCACCGGCTCGCGTGGCCAGCATGGCGTCGAACAGCGTCGAGCCTTCCTGCATCGCGTGCAGGATCGCCTCGTCGGCGTGGGCGGGGCCCCAGTCGGCGGTCTTCAGGATGGAGACGAGGGCGCGCCGGGCGTGCCCGTACGGGCCGGGGTCGCGGGCGAGCTTCTGGTCATCGGCCTGGTTGAGGCGGCGCAGGACGAGCAGCAGGTCTTCGGCGATGCCGCGGGTGGTGGTGTCCATGATGTTCCGTTCGGGTGGCGTGGTCAGATGAGGCCCATGTCGAGCAGGGGCGAGACGTGTCCGTCCGGGCAGGTGCCGTCCACCTCGATCTCGTAGCCGTCCGGGCAGACAGGGGTGTCGCCGTAGACGCTCCACTCCCAGCCCTCGGGCAGGTCGATCAGGTCACGCATGTTCGTGGTCCTTTCGTGCTGGCTCAGTGGCAGGTGTTGGCGCAGACGGGCTCGCCATCCGTTGTGCGGGAGACGGCGGGGCCGTCGCAGGTGCGGCAGGTGGCGCGCTCGCGGATCGTGTCGAGCGCCTTGTCGATCGCCGCGCACGCGACCATGAACAGGCGCCGCTTGCAGTCGAGACCGGCGTTGCCCCGGAGGACCTGCTCGGCGTCCAGGCGGTCGTCCACAGCGGCGCGAGAGGCGCCGATTAGCAGCAGCTCGATGCCGACGTGGTCGAGGCCATACGTGGTGGGGTCGGTGGCCTGGGCGGCGGTGAATGTTGCGATGAGCATCGCGTCGAGCAGCGAGCCGCGCTCGTCGAGCTTCTTCCGGCCGTCGAGGTAGTACGGCATCGGGCGGCCGGCGTGGTACTCGATGCCGGGAGGCGTCGTCTGCGGGTCAGTTGGGGCGACCTCGTGCTCAGTGTTGTCGGGGTAACTGCCGGGCTCGCCGATCAGCTTCCAGCCGTGAAAGTCGAGCAGGTCGCCCAGCGCGGGGACGTCGCTGTCGAGGGGGACACCGGAGTCTAGGATGGCGACGATCTTGGGCAGGGGGAACAGCGTCGTCTCGCCACCCTCGGCCTCTTCCTCGGCTTCGGCGATGGCTACCAGGTGGTGCGCGGGGAGGGGCGCGCCGTCGAGGCCGAGCTCGATGGTGTCGGACTCGTCGATCGCGATGGCCAGGTAACGAGTGGTGGTGTCCGTCTTGCTGGCCAGGGTGGCGGCCGTTTCGGACGGCTGGACTCGCACGCCGAACTCCATGATGACGCGCCGGATGACGACCATCTGGCCTTCGGGGGTGAGGTCGTCGTACGTGGCGTCGTCCGGGTACGACTTGGGGCCGGTGTCCCGCTCGTACGCGAAGTGGTGGGCGGCCGTCCGGGTGACGGCGTACAGGATGTCCTCGAACTGCTCGGGGGTGGCCGGGTCGGTCAGCATCCGCGCGATGGTGGCGAGCATCTGGCTGGTGGTGCCGCCCGCGTTACGGATTCCCTTCACTGCGGCGAGCAGTTCGGTATGGGTCCGGGTAGTCATCGTGTCCATGTCGTTTCCTCGTGACATGCCGCGGCCCCGCGACCATGGCGGTCGCGGGGCCGGAGCTTCGTTGATTGCGGTGCCGCTATCAGCACATCTTGTCGGGCCTGTCCAGCCGGGCGGTGGTGCCGGTTGAGGCGTTTCATTCGGCGTTTTGGCTGGTCAGGAGCGGCGTTTCAGGGTGTTACGTCTTCGACGCTAACACATATAAGAGGGTGACCTAGACATATAGGGGTGCAGCGATCGGACTTTTGACAACGATTCGATTAACGCGTCAGACGCACTCTGAGTGACTCTAAGCGTGTGACGCGTCAGATGTACCAGACATGCACTGAAAGCGCGTCTCCGTCGATCTGACGCGCGTACAGACGCACCTGGGGACGTCCATGAACCGATACCCTCCGACTTCGCTGCGTAGATCAGCTTTTGTCGCCTTGTCGGTAGGCGCGGGCTCGCATCCGCGCCCGGGTCAGCGACACCCGGCGCCGCTCCGCCTCCTCGTCCGCCACCTCCTCCTCAACCTCCGGCGGTGAGGCCTCGACGAGCCGCGACTGCGCCTCGATCGACTGCTGCACCTGCCAGTCGATCCAGGCCCACCGCCCCTCATCCACCGCCCGACGCGGCCGCGCAGCCTCCCGCTCACGGGCCCGCATCGCCCGAGCAGCCGCTGGCGACGACCGCGCCAGCAACTCTCTCGCCTCCTGCGCTCTCTCGGCGTACTCGTCGCTCATGACGCCAGCCACCGAAGACGCTCGGTCTCACGCTGTAGCCTCTTCGCGTCCAACGCCGCGCGCGCCGCCCGGTAGGCCGCGCCCGGACCGGACGAGCCGCCCAGCTCGGCCACGAGGGGACCCGTGAGAGCTTCCGCTCTGCTCAGCCTCGGCGGCAGCTCAATCGGCCCACCGACGCGACGAGCTCTCATCTCCTCGAACTGCTCGCGCAGGACCGCCTGCTCGGCGCGGAGTTCGGCGGCTGCGGCCGCGAGTTGCTGCGACTTGCCGGGCAGGGGCCGGCCGTGCTCATCCAGCCACGCCGACAGCCGGAACCGCACCCATCCGGGGACGTTGCGGATCTGGTCGCGGCTGGTCCAGGTGTAGGTCCAGGCCGCGCCGTCCGGCTGGTGGTCGAGGGCGTGCAGCACGTCGGCGGCGGTCCACCCGGCAGCGACGAACACCCTGGTCAGGTGCCGAATGTACCAAGGGGACAGCCGCCGCAGCGTGGTGCTCGTGTCGTAGATCTTGTGGGCGATCTGGAGCGCGTGCTTGCGGGTCCCCGGCGTGGCGGCGGTCTCGTTCGTCGTGGAGATTCGGTTCCGGCGGCGCGTAGGTGATCTTTCCTCGCGCGCGTGCGTAGGACCTTCCTTGACTCTCTTAGAGAGAGTCAAGGAAGGGGGTTCAGTTGTCGTTTTGTCGGTCCGCATGTCGCGGTCGTCCAACTCGGGAGCCGGGACGCACAGGACCCAGACAGCCGCCCTGTTCCCCAAGCCGTCGTCGGTGAGCCCGCACTGGTTGCCTCTGCGGTAGCGGTTAGTGGTGCCCTCCTCGACGACGCCGAGGAAACCGCGCTCGCGCAGCCACCGGATCCAGCGCTTCACGGTGGACAGCGCCAGATCGAGGTCACCAGCGATGCGCTGCTCGGTCGGGCGGGTGGTCAACGTGGTCCAGTCGGCCCAGTCGGCGAGTTTGCCCGCCACTTCGGTGAGGTTTCGGTAGGCATGGCACTTCAACGCGAGTGCGTCGGGGTGCTCCTTGACGGCGCGGAGGAACGCCTGCTGAGAAGGCGTGCGCCGCATGCCCTCGGGGACAGCGGACAGGACCGCCGCGCGGGAGGGGATCAGCGAGGGTTGACAGGCGTTCGACTGCGGCGGCCGCGCAAGGTGCGGGCGCGCCGGGGGGAACGCTTGGCGAGGTGATATCTTCGGCTCCAAGCATTTAGGGGCACCAACCCGATCGGCTCGCCTGGGCGACCAACCTTGGAGCCGGTCAGGGGTGCGGTGTCACTGGTGATGCGGTTAGGCGCTCTCCGCTCTGCGGGGGGCGCCTTTCTCGTTGTCTGCCGTGGGTGGCTCCTGAGGGGCGAACTCTCGGATACGGGCGTTCGCCCGGGTCCGGGCGAAATCGTGTGATACAAACAGCGTGATTCGACGTGTCAGACGCGTCAGAAACACCATAGCGCGACACGTGCGCTTGCACGAGACGCGTCTACGAAGATCATCATGCGCGTCACACGGATTCCCGTAGCGGTGATCGCCACGAGCCTGCATGCCCGGTACCAGGCGAAACGCCCAGACGGATCTACGCGACACGCACCGCCACAACCGCTCAGGAGAAGCACGATGGCCCGCGTCAGAGACCTGTGGTTCACGACGGTCAAAGGACCTGATGGCAAGCCCATACGGAAGAAGACCGCGAAACATCCCGACAACGGCGGCAACCCGGAGGCGAACCGGTGGCAAGCAGTCTGGATCGGCCCGGACGGCAGGGAGAAGACGGAAACGCGCCGCGTTAAGGACGCCGCCAAGAAGTACGCCCGGAAGATGGAGGAGGACGTCGCTCGCAACGAGTACGTCGATCCCCAGGCCGGCCGCGTGCTGTTCGGCTCGTATGGCCAGCGGTGGATCGGCTCACGGGCAGGCGCGGATCCTGCGAGCGTGATCCGCTATGAAGGGCTGTACCGGCTGCACGTTGAGCCGAGGTTCGGTAAGCGGAAAGTGGGCTCGGTTCGGCCGTCAGAGATTCAGGAGTATCTGACCGAGCTTTCCGGGCGGTTCGAGACGTCCACGGTGAAGGGCGTCCTCCTGGTCCTCCAGGGCATCTTCGACCTGGCCTTGGCTGACGAGAAGATCAAGCGGAATCCAGCCAAGTCCGAGATCGTGAAGGCCCCCAAGCAGAATGACGAAAAGATCATCGCATGGGCCGATGATGTGGTCTGGTCCATCATCGACTCTCACCCCGAGCACCTACGTGCCATGCCCATCCTCGGCTGCGGGTGCGGAATGCGGTCGGGCGAATGGTTCGGTCTCGCCCTGGAAGACCTCGACTTCGAGGAGCGCGTCATCCACATCCGGCGGCAAATCAAGAAGCTGGGCAGCTCGTTCGTGTTCGCGTTACCGAAGAACGATCAGGAGCGCGATGTCCCCATGCCTGAGTGGGTGGCCCAATACCTGCAGTCGCACATCAAGAGGTACAAACCCAAGCCGTACACACTGCCTTGGGAGAAGCTGAGCGGCAAGGCCCGCACGCACAACATCCTGTTCCGCTGGGACACCGACGATCTTCACGTCCGGCAGCGGAACTACGACGAGACCGTCTGGAAGCCGGCTCTTGTGAGGGCTGGCGTCATCCCTGAGCCGACGAAGGACGGGCGAGGCCGCCGCCGGTACATCACGACGCGCAAGGAGGGCACGCACCAGCTCAGGCACTACTACGCCTCAGTGACGCTTCCGGCCGGTGTCGCGATCAACGAACTGGCCGAGTATCTGGGCCATTCCGATCCCGCGTTCACTCTGCGTGTCTACGCTCACATGCAGACCAGCTCGCACCAGCGGGCACGCGAGGCGATCGACCGGCGTATGCGTCGTCCGCAACTGGCGGCCGGGCAGAACTGAGACAGAACTGAAGATCATCGGGCGACACCAGGTGTCGCCCGATCATCTTCGCTTCCCAGAGATTCAGCAGGTCAACCGCTACTTGAGAAGCTGCCGGGCCATGACCATTCTCTGGATCTGGTTCGTACCTTCATAGATCTGGGTGTTCTAGGCGCTGCTGAGAGCCCACCTGCGGCGAGTCTCGAAAAGTGCCTTCTACCTGGGCAGACGCTTGTCGTCGTTTGTGGTCAGTTGCCATCGCTAGCCACCCTCAATCAGAACTGAGGCAGAACTGGGCGCGGGGAACCGGCCGCCAGACACCCTCTCAACGCAAAGGTCCCGGATCACACAGAGTGATCCGGGACCGTGGCCCAGCCTCGTTCAGCCGACCGGCTCCGCGTAGAGCGACTCCTCCCAGGCTGTCACGTCGGCGATCTTGTACCGCACATACTTGCCGATCTTCATAAAGCGCGGCCCGCCACCGCGCGAGTTCCAGTGATACACGGTCCCTACGGGCACTCCGACCCGCTCCGCAAGGTCGTCCGGGGTCAGGTGCTTCTCTGCCACCGCTCTCCCTCCACCAGGCCGCCGCCGACTCTCAACCTCAGCGGTCATCTGCCGTTCTTTCGCGTTGCTTGCCATTGAGTATATGACGCGTCAGACGCGTCATATAACTCAGGTGCGTCATCTGTGGGGAGAGCTGGCCGCGAGTACCCCAAGAGCAGAAACCAGCAGCGCAGTACCGCCGACCACACCCCAGGTAGCAGCCGCCAGCATCCATACCGCGGCGGCCGTCAACACGAGGCCGACCACGCCCGCCCCGTACCGCTCCAGTTCCTCGAGTGCCGCGCCGGCCGCCACGACAACGAGCGGCACCGTCACCGCCAGGCCCGCACTGGCCACCTGCGTCAGCGGCGCGGCCGCCCACATGACCGCCAGCCACGCCGCTACCAACTCGACCCGAGCCAACACCCTCATCGGACCTCCAGACGCTCCAGAATCTCCTCAGGCAAGGCGAAAGCCTCCACCCCGTCCTTGCTGACCGGCCACACCCGCCCGTCCGTCACGAGACGCTTGAGCTGCGCGTGGATCTCACTCGGCGGTGCCGTCACCCGCCGCTTGAGCACGTGGTGCAGCAGCTCCCCGAGCTCCAGCGCCAGGCCCTCCGCGTCGGCGAGCGCGTCGATGATCGCGGCCTTCACATCGCCCGGCGTCGCACGCGGCTCCTCCACAGCCGCCCGCTTGCCCGCGCGCGGCTCCCGCCCGTCCTTCTTCGCACTGGCGTACTCCTCGATCCAGCCCATCGTCAGGTCATCGATCCGGCCGGCCGCGGGCTGCCGGGCGATGTACTTCGGCTTCTGGGTGTACAGCCACCGCATAAGCGCAGCCCGTCGATCGATACCGCTCAGGTAGGCCAAGCCCTGCGTCAGCGACCCGTTCTTGAACGTCGCCGGGAGCAGCGATGGGTCGTGAGGGAGGCCCATCTGGTAGGCCGCGCCGGGCGTCTGCGTCCGCAGGGCGCACGCGTTCTTGCGGAGCTGAGCCCTCAAGGTCACCGACCCGCCCAGCTCGGTCATGTTCGGGTCCTGCGCGACCAGGACGATGCCGCCACCGCCCTTCCGCCAGGTCTTCGCACCGGATGCCAGCATGGTCACGGCCTTCTTGCCGTGCACGTCGTGCTGCAGCAGCTCCGGCGCCTCCTCCAGCACGAAGAAGATGCCGGTCATACCGCCCGCGTCGGGGTCACCGGGCACGAGGTGGGTCTTGCCGATCCGCTCGTCGCCGTCCTCGTCCACCCACGGGATCCGCGCGAGGTGGTGCACGCGGCGGCGCATCACCCAGTGCCACAGGCCCAGCTCGTCCGCGCAGTCGTCCTCGCCGAGGGCGCAGCGGTGGGTGTGGTCGTTCCAGTCCGGCATGGAGCCGCCCTGTGGGTCGAGCAGGACCGTCGCTAGCTTGTCGGACAGGTGTGCCAGGCCGAGGAGCGTCTCCACCGACCGGGACTTGCCCGCCTCGGAGTCGCCGACGATGATGCCGTGCCGCATGCCGCCCGACTTCGTGAAGAACGCCCAATGGGCCGGGGCGAGATCGTAGAAGTAGCCGATGTGCGCGCGGCCGTCCTTGCCGATGCGAGGCTGGACGTCCTCGAACCGGCGCACCTCAGCCAGCGTGTCGCCCTGCAGAAGGGTGAACATCGCCCGGCTGTTGTCGCCGTACGACACCTCCTCCAACACGGCGAGCTGCGTCGTCGTCTGGAACGCCGAGGCGACCTTCCCGGCCGCCTGCATGATGTCCTTCGTCTCCTTCTCCCCGGGTACCGCCCGGATCTCCGCCCGGTACCCGGCGTCGATCCGCTTCGGCGTCGTCAGGGTCATGCCGTCCAGCGCCTTGCCCTTGGCGGCCAGGCGCTCGTTGAACCGCGCGATGATTCGCGCCACCTCAGGGTCGATCTCAACCTGCTCGACGGTGATCTGCGGCTGCTCCTCGAACGCCTCCGTACGGCCGGGCAGCGGCAGGCGGCGGTGACGCCGCCAGTGCAGCAGCGCGAACGTCAGCCAGCCGGCCACCCCGACCTCGACCACCAGCCCAGTCGGGCCGATCGGCGCGGTGGCGATGAGCCAGGCCGCGCCGAACACCGCAGCGGCGACGTTCTGGCGGGCCTGGACTGCCTTGCGGACCGGGACCACGACCGTGGCCGCCGCGATGAGAACGGCCACGGCCGGGTGCACCGGCAGCAGGTAGAGCCCCGCTGACAGCGGTAGCGCAATTAACCAGGCGAACGGAGCCGCCATCACCATTCGGTACCGCTGGCGGAAGGCGACCCGCCGCACAGTACGGGCGACCTCATCGGTCGGCTTCTGCTTGCTGACCTTGGACAACGGGAGCTCCCTTCGCGTGGGTGGTGCTGGCGTACGGTGGGGCGTCAGCCCTCCGCGTACGCCTCCTTGTCGGCCACGTTGTTCACGCCACCGACCGCCGCGTGAGCATCGGCCACGTTGGACTGGGCGGCGGCGAGGTCGGCGATCCGCTGGTGCTGGTCGGCGAGCTGCTTGGCGGTCTCGTGCGCGGCCATCATCGCCGTGATGAGCTCGCCTCGGCCCATGTTCTTCTGCAGTAGGCCGGCCACCTGGCCGTCGATGGCGGCGGCGACCTGGGTCATGTCGGTGTTGGCGGTGTCGTGGTCGTGCTTGAGCTGGGCGAAACTGGTGAATTCGGCGTTCACGGTGGTCCCTTCGGTGGTGTCGTACATGGTCAGGTCGATGACGGGCTTGTCAGCGGGCGGTTGGTCGGCGGCGGCCGACAGCTCGGGCGTCTCCTCGGGGGCTTCCTCCTCGGTCTGCGGGGCTTCCTCCTCGGTCTCCTCAACCACTTCGGCTTCTTCGATCTCGCGGGTGGCCTGGTAGTCGCGGTATGCCTGGCGAGCACCCTGGGCGGCCTGGCGGCTGATGCGTACGGCACCGCCGAGGACCTTGAGCAATCCGTACGTGCCGCCCGCGACCGCCGCGGTGGTGCCGCCGACGACCCCGAAGGCAAGGGAGGTCCACCAGCGGAGGTTGCGCGGTCCCGGCGGGGCGCCGGATGCGGTCGGGCGGGTGAGGTACCTCTGGGCCTGGTCGTAGTGGGTGCGCGCAGCCGTGAAGCCGCGCCGAAACTCGAGGTCGGCCTGCGCCGCGCCGGCCCGGAGGCCGCCCATGGTGGCGGCGCGGGCGTCGGGGCGCTTGACCAGCGCGACGGTGATGACTCCGGACAGGGCCAGCAGCAGCATGATGCTGATCACTTGCGGCCTCCTTCAACGTTGGCGGTCATGGTGTCCTGCCACGCCTTCTTGGCGTCGCGGCCGAGGTCGGCGGTGTTGATGCCGAAGACCGTGATGGCGCTGACGACCAGGAGCGTGGGGATGGCGGGGGCGACGATCGCGGTGGCCCGGCCGACCTTGTTCGACTTGCCCCACACGTCCGCGAGCCAGATGGCCACGCAGACGCCCAGCAGGATCGCCGGGACGACGGGGTGGAGGCGGCCGGTGACCGTGCGGACGATGGCCTCGAAGAACGTGCCGATCAGGCCGAAGCCGGCGACGAGCATCCACCAGGCGGTGAACTTCGGCGCGGTTTTCTTCCACGTGAAGACGATGCCGAACGCGAGCATCAGGGCGGTCACGCCGCCGAGTCCGACGAGGAGGTTGTCCATGGTGAGGGGTCCTTTCAGGCGAAGAAGTGCAGGATGAGGTAGGCGACGATCGCGGCCGTGGTCAGCTCGGGGAGGAAGATCGTCATGGCGGGGATGTAGAACGCGGTGTAGAGCAGCCCACGGGCCAGCAGCAGCACCCGCCAGGCCCACAGCACGAGACCGGCGTCGCCCGGCAGCCACGGCGGCGACCACCGCTCCCGGACGAACGTGATGGGCGAAGGCATGTAGGAGGGCCGTTCGCGGGCGATCCAGTCCGACAGCGGACCCTGCACAAACTCGACGAGCTGGTCCAGCTTCGGCACGGCGGGCTTGGCGGGGACCTGAGGCTGGTCCTCACGCAGGGGCACGACTGGGGCGACCTGCTCGTCCACGTCGGTGGCGGGCTGGGTCTCCTTGGTCGTCGTGTCGGGCTGCTCATCCGGCTGCTGGTGGGCTGCGGGGTACGGGGAGCGGATGCTGCGCATGGTCACCTCCTCTGGCGGTTGACGTCGTCGCCGCTGCGCCGCAATTCGGCGGCGTAGTGCGTGTAGAGCCGATCGCCCTCGGCCTCGTCGGTGTTGTGCATGTCGGCGAGTTCAGCCGTGAGGTAGCGGATGGCCTCGTGGAACGCCTCCTTGGCGGTCGGCGTGCCCGCGATGCGGGCGTGGAAGCGGGCCTTGCGGGCCTGGCGCTTAGTGGGCACGTGACTCCTCCCGAACGTCACGGACGGTTACGGCTGGCGGGGTCGTGGTACGCTCTCGCGCACGTGCGCGCACGTACACCTGCGCGCGTTGGGTCGCCCCGCGGCGGCGGTCTCTGGTCCTGGTCGGCGGTGAACACCGCCTGGCGGTTGGTCACGGTCAGTCACACGGTCAGCAGGTTGGCGATCACGGCGTCCCAGTCGATCCGCGCCATCGCCTCGCTGGTCGGCACCAGCTTGTAGAAGCCGGTCACGTGCCGGGCGAGGACGTCGGCAGAGGCACGGAATACACCCAGCAGGAGGTCTCCCTGCGTGATTCCGAGCAGCACGTGCTTGCCGTCTGAGGATGGCTGGGCCTTCAACGCGGTGCGGTCCGGCTTCGACAGGCACTCGGCCCGCTCGTCCAGGCCGTCCAGCAAGACGGCGCGGGGCGCGACCACCGGGGCGGGCCAGTCCTCGATCTCCAGGCGGACGAACCACGGGTCGTCCGTCCGGTAAGTCAGCCACCCGTTGTGAAACTCCTCGGTGGCCTCGTCCCACATCGGCACGTAGCAGGACCACTCGGTCGCCTGGTCGGTCCGGCTGGTCGTCATCAGTTCGCCCCCTTGTCGTCGGCGGACGAACCGTTCTCGTCCGTTTCATCTGCGCCGGACGGTCCGCCGTCCGCCGTCTGCTCCGTCTGCGCGGACGAGCCGTCCGTCTGCAACACCCTCAGCAGCACGCTGGCGCGCTCGTTGCTGATCGACTGTCCGGCCGCCTTGACCCCGGCCGCGAGGCGGTCGCGCGTCAGCCGTACGCCGGCCCGCTGATGCTGCGCGGCGATCGTCCGTCCGAGCGGCAGCACGTCCGCAACGTCGTCCGGACCCGCGGCCCGTCCGCCCGTCCGCGCCGCTCGTCCGCCGCTCGTCCGTGCGGCCGGACGACGCCCGTCCGTCCGCTTCTTGCCGGACCGTCCGCGCGAACGAGGCTTGGCGTCCGCGTCCTTCGTCCGCTTCTGCTCGGGCCCGTCGTCCGCCGTCGTTCCGCCGTCCGTCTGGCCTTCGTCCGCCGGGCTCGTCTCCTCGTCCGTCCGCCGGTTCGTGGCGTGCTCGTCCGCTGTCCGTCTGCGCGTGAGCCGGTCCCGCCACCGTGCATGCCGCACCGGTTCGTCCGCCGTCCGGCCGCTGTCCGACTGCGCTCCGTCCGCGCCGTCAGTCCGCTTCTCGTCCGCCGGACGAAGCTCGCCGGCGGCCAGCGGCCGGTACATCGGGAACATCCCGCCGCCGACCCGATTCACGAACCGTGCGATCGTCTGCTTGGCCGCCAACGCGTCCGGGTCCACACCGTGCAACTCCTCGGACAGGGCGGCGAGTTGCGTCAGCGCGAGCTCCAACTGCGTCCGCTGCGCCGCGACGACCGCCGTCTGCGCGTGGTCCACGGTCCGCCACGTCTTCCGAACGGCGCGGCGGGACCGAACCACCTCGACCGCGATGTGCGGACTCTGTACGCCTTCGCTGATCGCCCACTTGAAGGCGGCGAAGGTCTCCTTGGTGTGCAGCAGCCAGCGCAACGCCGAGAACTTGGGCGCTCTCGGATCGATCAACCCCGCCTCGCGGAGGTCCTGGCGGTGCAGGTGCCGCGAGTGCATCGACCACAGCCACGGCGAGGCGAGCGAGCACGCCGCGAACAGCTCGGGGTAGTCCTGCACGTGCGTGTACGACAGGTAGCCCGCGCCCGCGCCGATCGCGTAGGACCACATGCGGGTCGCCCAGGCTGCGTCGCCCTCCCGGAGCGCGACGTGCGCGTGCCAGGACACGTACACGGCAACCGACTCGACGATCCCGGCCGCGAGGATGGCCCACAGCGGCGGGAGACCGCGCTGCATGAACGACATCGCCTGGCCCGAGACCGCGACCAGGTTGACGCCGAGGTTCGTGGTGCTCATGACAGCCAGACGGCCAGCCGTCCGCGTCCGCTCGGCCCAGACCGCGCGTCGCTTCCGCCACTTCGCGCGAGTGCGCTCGGCCTCGGCTTCGGCCTCGGCGACGATCCGGGTCTGCTCCTGCTCTGCCAGCTCGCCCGCCCGCTCGGAGAGGGCAGCGCGGTGCTCGGCCTCCTCGATCTCACGCTTGCGCCGGGCCGCTTCGCGCAGTTCCTCCTGCTGGATGCGGATGCGCTCCGCCTCAAGCCGCGCGTGTTCGCGGTTCGGGTTCGGGGCGAGCAGTCTCACGCCGCCACCTCGTAGAAGCCGATGCTCAGGCGGCGTCGCTGCGTCGGGGTGGTGCCGCCGATGATGCCCCAGTTGTCGAACGGCATCGTCCGCGCGCGGTTCACGCACTCGCCGGCCAGGCCGGTGAAGGGACAACCGGAGCAAAGCTGCTGCGCGTACTCGAGGTCATCGGCCTGGCTGGGGTCGAGGGGGTACCAGTCGTCGGGGTCGGTGCCGGGCTCGCGGCACTTGGCGTCGCGGGTAAGGAGGACCGCGTCGAGGTCGGGGGTTGCGTCGAATGTGACAACGCCGTACGGCGATGCCACGATGTGGCTAACCATCGGGTCTCGGTTCCTTTCACGAGGGGTGAGAGACCTGGTGACTAGGGCCCCGTCTGGAAGTGGAGTTCCGGGCGCGGGCCCGCAAGGGCTTGTGGTGAGCGGCTTTCCGGTGGAGCGGAGGGCCGCTTTTTCGCACTCTGCTACGCTGTGTTTAGCGATAAACAGCGTAGTGATAGCTATGCTGCATCACTCGACGATCACTGTCAAGCCCGCAGGTGAGACGGGTGCGCACTGCCCGTAATACGATCAACGCCAGCCAGAACAGTCCAACGGAGGAGGACCCGCCCGTGCCCGTCGTGCGGTATCTGCAGGTCCTCGACGACCTCCGGACCAAGATTCTCGACGGCACTCACCCGGCGGGCGAACCCCTCCCCAACACCGAAGCCCTGATTCAGGCTTACGACGTCAGCCCGAACGTCATCACCCGCGTCATGCGGGAGCTCAAGGAGGAAGGGCTGATCTGGCGCGTCGCCAACAAAGGCATGATCGTCCAGCGGCCGACCGTAGCCATCGAGATCCCCATGGCGATCGAGCGGCGCGACGAACCAACCGCATGGGCGGCGGCGTGCCGCCGGGCCGGCACCACCGGCCATCTGACTGCGCACCGCCCCCGCGACGAGGCAGCGACCCAGGACGTCGCGCAATGCCTGCAACTCGAAGCTGACTCGCCCGTTGTCACCTGGGAACTGCACGGCGACATCGACGGCCAGCTCGTATGCCTCGACCGGTCGTACGTGTCAAAGGAGCGGCACGAAGCCGACGCGTACGACGTCGAACGATCATCCGGCGTCGTGGACCTGCACACCCGCATCCGCCCAGCCACATCGAAGGAAGCGTCGGTGTTCCGGGTCAGCCGCGGCAGTCCCCTGCTCGCCCTCACCCGCATCATCTACGACCACACCGGCCAGCCCGTTCATCTGCTGCGCCGTCTCATCAACCCGCAGCGAGTCCACATCGTGGATCAGCGACTGCCGATCACCTCACCTTGAAACGTGTGCGGTCTTCACACGGCGAACGCCGTCCGTATTCTGCTGTAGGTGACATCAATCGCTCGTGAGATCGCCTTCACTTCGCTCGACGGACTCACTCTTCGCGGCACCCTGGTCACCCCCGAAGCGCAGCAAGGCACGTCGGCGACCGTGCTGGTGCACGGTGGCGGGGTCACCCGCGAGGAGGGCGGCTTCTTCACCCGCCTCGCGCTCGGTCTGGCCGACGCCGACCTTCCCTCGCTCCGCTTCGACTTCCGCGCCCACGGCGAGAGCGAAGGACGGCAAGAAGACCTCACGCTCGCTGGAGTCGTCAACGACATCCGAGCGGCAGCGCAGTGCATCTGCGCCGAGCTAGGGAGCGAGCAGGTAAACGTCATCGGCGCCAGCTTCGGTGGCGGCATCACAGCCCTGTACGCCTCGCGCTACTCGGACGCAGTCCGGCGGCTGGTGCTGATCAACCCCCTGCTCAACTACAAGAGACGCTTCGTGGACGACAAGCCGTACTGGCACGACGACCAGATAGACGCCGAAGCCGGAAGCGAGCTCGCCACGCAGGGCTTCCTGTCGCACTCGCCGTCGTTCAAGCTCGGGCGCGCGCTGCTCAATGAGGTGTTCTACCTCCAGCCGCACACGGAACTGGGCAACGTCACGGCACCGACACTGATCGTGCACGGCACTGGCGACACGTTCATCCCAGTGCAGTCCTCACGAGACGCCGTGGCCAAGTTCGGAGGCGACGCCCGTCTCCTTGAGATCGAGGGCGCTCAACACGGCATCGCAGTTCACGATGATCCACAGTACGCCGACCCGCAGACCCAGCAGTGGCAGGCCGACACCATTCGTACCTTGGCCGGCTGGCTAAGCAAGGACAGCGTGGCGTAGCTCGCGCACGCTGTCCCGCTGTTGCCAGGGTCGCAGCCTCCCAACCAACCTCAAGATCTCCTGATGCGTTCGGGCCGAGTTCGTCTCGCGCGCCAACGCCAACGCCTCAAGGCCGTTCATTGCCGCGCTGTCCGGCCGTTCCATTGCGACGAATGCTCCGCCCTTGAGCGACAGGAAGTAGCCGTAATCCCTCCGTGAGAAGGATTCCGGCGACAGCCACTGCTCGTAGAGCTCCATCGCCCGCTCAACCTGGCCTGCCTCGCAATAGCAAATGGCGACCTGGAGCCCGAACAACGCCTCGTTGTAGTGGGCAGCGATTCCCGTTGCCTCCTCGTGCTCTATGAGCAGACCGCGAGCCCGGTCAAGCTTTGCCTCGATGATCGCCATGTCGCCGCTGGTCATGGCGTATCCTCGCGCCTCCTGCTGAACCGCCTCCGCTTGCACATGGGGCGGCAGATGCCACGGTTCCTGCTGGGCTGCCTCCGCAAGGGTAAGCATCCGAAGCGCATCGCGGTCATCCCAAGCCGCTTGGCTCTTTTTCAACAGCACATAGCCTTGCATGGGGAAGTTACTGGTCGCTTGAGCCCATTCCATCGCGCGGTCGCGCCAATAGTTGGCCAGGTCGGGCATCGCGATGTCGCGATACAGCCATCCGACAAATTCGGCTGTGCGCGCCCCGACTTGCAGCAATGGACGCCGCATGTCCGTTTTCGCTTCTTTAGCCATATCTTCGACGGCTGCGACCAAGCCAAGAGCTATCGGAATGCTTTGCCTCGGGCCGCGGGCCCGGTCATTAGCGGCACAGTCATCAAGTTGACACTGCAGATGGGCGACCACTTCCTTGTCGGCGTATCGGCGAGCATCGCTGATCGCGGCCGCGATGTGTTTCAGCTCCTCCAGGCCGATGGCGGGCAAGGTGACGGCGGCCAGGCCGCGCTTCAAGAAGGAACGACGTAGCAACTCGCTCACCTCCTCCCACTCCTCATCAGGCGATACCAGCGCCGGAGACTGGCTTGGCGGGGGTGATACAAGGGCCACCAGCGTGCCATTTGCCCCAAGCTTCTCATCGAGCACGGTTACGACTGGCAAGGTTGGCTTGCGTCGCCCGTTCTCAAGATCGGAAATGTGTGTCTTACCGATATTGGTCAGGGCAGCTACTTCCCGGAGGGACATTCGTCCACGTAGGCGCCGAAGTGCCTCGCCGAACGTCTCTACACCCATATGGCGCTCCCTGCCAAGTCCGCCGCTGTCCGCAAATTCTGCGGACGCTCTGCGGACAGCCAATCCCTAGCCCATGACCCCCGGTATTGGCAACGCTACTCCTGAAGGCTGCTCCTTTCGATGCCCACGCAAAAAGGCGGCCCCGGCCCCGGTGCGCGAACACCGAGGAGAACCCGGGGCCTAGATCAGGAATCGAGGTCCTGACCCATGAGGAAGCGTAGAGCCACCACACGCCGATCGCACAGGGATCGCCCCGAGCTGGCCACCAACAAGACCGAGGCCTTGAGCCCGGAAACAGGACGGCGACTGGCCGCGCAATTGCAGGATTCATGGGCCGGCCGCTGGCAGGTGATGTGGGAGCCCTGGAGCCGCAAGTTCAGGGCGTTCCCGGCCTACGACATGGACGTCAACACTCCAGTCGACGGCGAAAGCCTCCGCGAGCTGTGGCGAAAAGTCATCAACGTCGATCACGAACTGCTGCTGGCCGTGGCCGAAGCCATCCCGGCGCACCCGCCCGCGGTCGTCCACATTCCCCCCGGCATCTTTCAGGAGATGGCCGGGTGACCAAGCGAGACGTGGCCCAGCACGCTGCCCACCGCAAGGTCCGGCAGCAACTCCCCACGTCCCGGCGCGACCGGCCGGCGGGGCGAACCCCTCCACGGTCGTGCACTCCGGCGCGGGCCGACCATCCGGAAACCATTCCCACCTGGCCCGCGCCGCCTGCCACTCGCACCCCCCGCCGGAGCCCCTGTCCGGCGTGGGGTGCGAGCACCACCGTCGCGCCTCCCGCGACACCAGGTCACAGCGAAGGCCACCGCCGATGGACCACCTCATCCTCGCTATGTACGCCCACGGCTACCTGCCTGCCCACCTTTTCGCGCCTGCGGACGCGGCCCGTTCGATGGTTACCGCTCGATCGCCCGCACCACCCGAATCGAGCGCGGAGACAGCAGATGAACCAGCAAGCCAGCCGCTCGCGACGACCTAGCACGCAGACAGCCGACACGTTCGAGTGGACGCCGTATGCCCCGTCCGGCGGCATTTTCCGGGTCCGACACACCTCGTGCTGCGGCACGTACGAACTCGTGTCCGAGGGCGGTCAGTTCTTCGTGCTCCGCCAGGCCGAGAACAGCGGCTACGAGGAGAGCGGACGAGGCCGCACCCACCGCGGCGCCGTCCGAACGTACGTCGCCCTGGTGATCGAACATCGCCGCGAGCACGTCACCCGAGGGGAGCCGCTGGAGCCCGACCCGTACGTGGAAGAAGCGGACGGCGTGGCCTGACCCCTGGACTGCCCGCCAACAGCCACCATCGACCAGTTGCCCATCACAACCAAGAAGAGGGGATCCAAACCTGTGACCACCGACAACGACGTCCAGGACGACGCCACCGCGCTACGCGACGCCATGACCACCGCCGTGGCGGCCGCATGCGAGGAGTGGGGTTTTCCGCTCCCCGTGCCGGTCGAGGCCGCGTTCCGTACGGTTCCCCGGCACCTCTTCGCCCCCGAGGCGACGCTGGAGAAGGCATACGCGCAAGACATCGTCGAGGTCAAACGCAGCGAGCACGGCGTCCTGATCTCCACCATGTCCGCGCCCGCCACCCAGGCGGTGCAGCTCGTGCAGGCCGACATCAGGCCGGGGATGCGCGTCCTGGAGATCGGCTCAGGCGGCTACTTCGCGTCGCTACTCGCCGAGGTGGTCGGACCGACCGGCCAGGTGACGACGATGGACATCGACGCCGACGTGATCAGCCAGGCCCGCGCCTGCCTGGACGCGGCCGGATACGAGCGGGTGCGGGTGGCCATCGGCGACGCCGAGTACGGCCTGAAAGACAACGCCCCGTACGACCGCATCATCGTCACGGTCGGGGCGCCGGACATCCCGCCGGCCTGGCGTGAGCAGCTCGCCCCCGGCGGCAGGATCGTCGTCCCGCTACGGATGAAGGGGATCAGCAGGTCACTCGCCCTGGAGGCTACGAACGATCATCTCGTCGCCGTGTCGCAGGCGGTCTCCGGGTTCGTCTGGATGCAGGGCGCCGGCGCGAACGACGGTCACCTGTGGCTGCTGAACGGGACGAAGGTCGGGCTGCGTTTCGACGACGGGGACCTGCGGCAGCCCGGCGCCCTCGATGGCGTGCTGGCCGGTGAGCCCGCCGCGGCCTGGTCCGGAGTGACCGTCCAGCGGTCGGAGCCGTTCCCGGACTTGGCGCTATGGATGGCGACTGCGCTCCCCGGCTTCTGCCACCTGGCCGTGGACGCCAGCGACGGTGACTCGGGGCTCGCGGCCGAGCCCGGTGGCCGCCGCTTCCCGTTCGCCGCAGTCAATGACGAGGGCGACTCCTTCGCTCACCTGTCGGTCCGCCCGGCCGGAGAGGGCATCGTCGAAATGGGCGCGCACGGTTACGGGCCTCACAGGTCCCAGATCGCTGAGGCCATCGTGGAACAGGTGCGGGTATGGGACCGCGACTACCGCAACGGCCCCAGCCCTGACGTCGCCGTCTGGCCGACCGGCACCCCCGCTGAAGGGTCGCCGGGGCGGGCGCTGGTCATCGAAAAGCGCCACACGAAGATCACGATCTCCTGGCCCAACGTGGCTGTTCGGGACCAGGTAGCCCCACCCACCCAGTGAAGGAGAAGCCGTGTCCACCCAAACCGTCGAGACCCCCGCGGGGATCCCTGCCGCGCACATCCCTGACGACGACGAGTTCGATCTCGACATGCGCGTGATCGAGGCGAGCGTGCCGTTGCCCATCCTGGCGTGCTCCACCGACGACAACTGCAACCCCTCGTGCAACAGCTCCTGCGCCACCGCCGTCGCCGACCCGTTCTGACGACGGAGTGACCCGCTGTCGGCGCTGCCCTTGGCTGCGCCGGCAGCCCCACCACCGAGGCAGAGGATCATGAGACCAGCGCTGTTCTTCCGCCCCTCTGGTCCGGTACTGGCCCGGGTGAGCACCTACCCGGACGGGCTGGACATGCCCGACCACCACGACGATCCAGCCGCCCAGGCAGAGACCGATCGGCGGTGGCTGACCCACATCTGGGCGCGCCCCGACGTACAGGCAGCTCTGCGCCTGGCCAGCCCGTCACTCGCCGGACGGCTCGACATCGTCACCCGCGAGGGGGCGAGTGCCGAGCAGCTACGGCGGCTCACGCTGACCGTGGCGTCCTATCTGGTGCGCTGGCAGCGCCGCCCGACCCCGTTCGGGCTGTTCGCCGGGATCACACCGGTACGCGTCGGGCCTGCCGCGGCGCCTTGCTTCGGCTCCGACCACCGGGTGGTGATGCGCGCCGATGGGCAGTGGCTCGCCACGCTCGTTGACCGGCTGGAGAGGCATCCCGAGCTTCTGGCCCGCCTGCCGGTGGTGGTCAACAGCTCGTGCGTCGTGCGCGGCGACAGGGTCGCCATCGCCGACCGGCCCAGCGCCGGGCGGCCGGGCCCGCTGACCGAGATCTCGATCCGCCGCAGCCGGCCCGTCCAGCTCGCCCTGAACACGGCAAACGCGCCGATCTCGTTCGGCTGCCTGGCCGAGCAGCTCCACGAGGCGTTTCCTGCCTCCACCCTCGGCACGATCACCACCATGCTGGCCGATCTCGTCGCGCAAGGGTTCCTGCTCACCGCGTTGCGTCCGCCCTCGACCGTTGTGGATGGCCTGCCGCACGTGATCAGCCACCTGCACGCCGCCGGCGCCGACCTTCCCGATATCGCGGCCCTCCTGCACGACCTCGAAGACCTTCACCATCACCTGACCCGCCCTCCTGCGGGAGACCCGCTGGCGCACGCCGACACGGCCACCGTCGCGGACCGGATGATCTCCGTGTGCGGCGGCACCGATACCGTGCTGGCCGCCGACACCGCAGTGGACGGCCGGATCAGCCTGCCGCGCACGGTCCTCGACGAGGCCGCCGCGGCCGCGTCGGTGCTGTTGCGCCTGACCACCCGCCCGTTCGGGCCGGAAGTCTGGCGGGACTACCACCTCGCGTTCCGGGCACGGTACGGGCCGGCTGCTCTCGTGCCGGTGCGGGAACTGATCGGAGACTCAGGGCTCGGGTTTCCCGCCGGCTTCCTCGGCGCGGCGCGTGACCGCCCTGCGCGGGCTTTGAGCGGCCGCGATGGCGTCCTGCTGGCGCTCATCCAGCAGGCCATGGTGGACGGCCGCGCAGAGATCACGCTGACCGAGCCGCTGATTCAGCAGCTGACGGTCGGCGACCCCGCCGAGATGGTCGTCCCACAGCGCGCCGAGCTGCCTTTCCACCTGGACGCGGCATCGGCGGACGCGGTCGCCCGGGGCGCGTTCACCCTGTGGGTGACCGGTGCGCCAAGGACCAGCAGCAGCATGGCCGGCCGGTTCGCCCACCTGCTGCCCCCACACGAGCGGGACCTGCTGGCCGCGTCCTTCGGCCCTGGCGGTGAGGCGGTGGCGGCGCAGCTGTCCTTCCCGCCCCGGCGCCGACACAACGAGAACGTCGTCCGCGTCCCGCAACTCCTGCCCGCCGTGATCCCCCTCGCCGAGCATCCCGCCCCCGGTACCGCCTCGATCAGCGTGGACGACCTCGCGGTGACCGCTGACGCGACCCAGACGTATCTGATCCAGATCTCAACCGGCCGCCGCATCGTGCCGTGGGCGTTGCACGCGCTGGAGGCGGCGACGCACACCCCTCCGCTGGCCCGGTTCCTCGCTGGGGTGCCGTGCGCCCGCCACGCCGTCTACGGGCTGTTCGACTGGGGAGCGGCCCGCAAGCTGCCGCACCTGCCGCGCCTGCGCTACGGCCGCACGGTGCTGGCCCCGGCCCGCTGGATCCTCAACGCCTCCGACCTGGGCACCCGGCGCGACCCCGCCCAGCTCTGGGACAAGCACCTCGCCGCGTGGCGGGAGCGATGGCGCGTCCCCTCCTGGGTCGTGCTCTACCAGCAGGAGGCCCGGCTCCCGCTCGACCTCGACGCCCGTCTGGACCGGCTCCTGCTGCGCACCCGCCTCGACCGCGCCGGACAGGTCGAACTCCGCGAACACCCCCGCGGGGACTGGACCGGCCGCGCCTGCGAATTCCTCGCCACCCTGACCGCCGCCCCATCCGCCCGCCGCGGGCCTGCCCCACCCGCCGTCCTGGAACGGCCCGTCACGATGCTGATGCCCGGCGCCGGCGACCTGCTCCACGCACAGTTACACGGCCACCCCGCCCGCTACGACGAGATCCTGACCTGCCACCTGCCCCGCCTCCTGCAAGCCCTCGATCTGGAGCGCTGGTGGTTCCGCCGCCACCGCGACACCCTGCGGCCCGACAGCCTCCAGCAGCTCTGGCTCTACCTGCAGTTGTCCGGCCCCGACCAGTACACCGCCACAACCGCCCACCTGGCCGACTTCGCCGCCCACCTGCAAGCCCAGGGGCTCCTCGCCCGTCTGTGCCTGGCCGCCTACCAGCCGCAGACCGGCCGCTACGGTCCCGGCACGGCCCTGGCCGCCTCGTATCAGGTGGCCGCCGCCGACTCGGCTGCGGCACTGGCCCAGATCACCATGGCCGCCCGCTCTGGCCTACCCGCTCAGGCGATCGCCGCGGCGTCGATGGCCGATCTCGCCGCTGGGCTCGCCCCTTCCCCTGGCGCCGGGTACGGGTGGCTGGTCAACCAGCTTCCCCGAGAGTATGGGGAGCTGGACCGGACGCTCCGCGACACGAGCCTGCTCCTGGCCGAGCCCTCCGACCTCTACCGGGCTCTGCGGGACCGTCCAGGCGGGGAAGAGGTGGCCCGCGCGTGGACGGTACGGCGGGCGGCGCTCAACGTCTACAGGGCCGAGCTCTCCCGCTGCCGCCGCGCGCCCATCACCGTGCTGCGGTCCCTGCTGCACGATCACCACGTGCGCGCCCTCGGTGTCGATCCTGACCTGGAGGGCGTCACCAACCGGCTGGTCCGCGCCGCCGCCCTGCGCGGCCTGGCCCTCGCCCAACAGGACCAACGATGACCGCGCCGAGCAGCGAACCCGTGGGGCAGTCGCTGGCCGCAGGCGCGGCCGGAACCGCGCTGCTGCACATCGAACGCGCCCACACCGGGGAGCAGCCATGGCACAGCGCGCACGAGTGGATCAAGGCCGCCACCAGCCAGCAGATCAGCGCGGGCGAACCCGCCGGGCTCTACTTCGGCGCCCCGGCGATCAGCTTCACCCTGCACGCCACCCGGACGGGCCGCTACGACCGTGCAACCGCCGTCATCGACGCACACGTTATCCGGCTCACCGAACGCCGGCTGGCCGACGTGACCGCCCGCACCGCATGCGGTGAGGCGGCGGCGTTCGCGGACTACGACCTGTTCCGTGGCCTGACCGGGATCGCCGTCCTGCTCCTGCGCCACATGCCCGACGCCGGCGTCCTCGAACCGATCCTGAGCCACCTGGTACGGCTCACCTACCCGACCTCGGAGCAGCTTCCCGGCTGGTGGGTCGCCCATGATCCCGCCTCCACCGTCCCCACCCCAGGCGGGCACGCCAACCTCGGGACCGCGCACGGCATCACGGGCATCCTGGCTTTGCTCGCCCTCGCGCTCCGCGACGACGTCGCCGTGGACGGCCAGGCCGACGCCATCCGGCGCATCTGCGCCTGCCTCGACGCGTGGCAGCAGGACGGCGAGACCGGACCGTGGTGGCCACAGTGGATCACCCGCGAGGACCTGGAGTGTGGCCGAACCCGACAGCTTGGGCCCGGCCGCCCTTCCTGGTGCTACGGCACCGTGGGCATCGCCCGCGCCCAGCAGTTGGCCGCCATCGCCCTGGGCGACACCACCCGACAGCGCCTCGCCGAGCATGCCCTTGCCGCCTGTCTCCGCGACCCTGCCCAACTCGCGTATCTCACCGGCGCCGGGCTCTGCCACGGCGTCGCTGGCGTCTACCAGACCGCGTGGCGAGCCGCCCGCGACGCCCTCACCCCCGACATCGCCGCCTGTCTCCCCACCTTGGCAGCGATGCTCGACCAAGCCGACGTGCATGCCGACGACAGCCTGCTCACCGGATCCGCGGGTCTGGCTCTCGCCCGGAACACCGCCGCCCGCAACGCACCCCCGCACTCGGGATGGGACACATGTCTACTGATCATCTGACCGCCACCGCCCCCGCTGACCTGGCCGCGGCCGTGCTGGCGGTCCTGTCCGATACGCCGGTCAAGGTGGCCGCGTCCGCCATCAACACACCTCCGGAGAGCCTCACCGCGATGGTCGAGCTCTACCAGCGCGCCGGCCGCGAGGCGCTCGAAACGCACGCTGCCGGGGGTGACTGGTACCAGATCAACGTGAAGTTCCCCGGCAGCGCCGACGCCGCGGTTGCCACCCTCGGCCAGCATCTGGACCGCCTTCACGACCTGGTCGACGCCTGGTGGTTCATCCGCAAGAAGCCCGGCCTGAAACTACGGCTACGCCTGCGCGCCGCCACCACCGGCACCAGGACAGCGGTCAACGCCGCGCTGAACGACCTCGCCACCTCCGGGGCCATCTCACGCTGGGGCGCGGCGATCTACGAGCCGGAAACCGCCGCATTCGGCAGCCGAATCGGCATGGACATCGCCCATGACCTGTTCTGTGCCGACAGCCGACACGTCGTCGCCTATCTGCGGCAACCGGCGGCGGGCGTGGGCCGCAAGGAGGTGTCGATGCTGCTCCTCGGCACCATGCTGAGCACGTGCCTGGACCGCTTCGAGCGCGGCGACGTCTGGCACCGCGTCGCCGAACTGCGCCCCCTGCCCGAGCCCCCGCCTCCCGGCCAACTGGAGGCGCTGGCCGACAAGATTCGCCCCCTGGTCGCCTCCCCTCTCGGCCCCGTCACCCCCGGCGGGCCGCTCGCGTTCGTTGCGCCGTGGGCCGACGACTTCCGCCACGCCGGACAATCGCTGTACGAGGCCGCCACCGCCGGACACCTCAGCCGCGGCATCCGCCACATCTTCGTCCACCACGTGATCTTCCACTGGAACAGGCTCGGCCTGCCCGCGACCACCCAGGGCGTCCTCAGCCGAGCGGCCTGCGAAGCGCTCCTTCCCGCCGGGGACCGGCCATGACGGCGCCCGATGTCGCCCAGCTCACCCGCTGGTGGCCGCTCGTCAGCCGGGCCCGCCCCCCGTACCCGCCTCTCGCCAAGCGAATCAGCGAGGTCAGTGGCCTCGCCCGCAACACCGAACACGCCGCCGACCCGCTACTCGCCGCCGCCCAGACGCTCAACGCCGCCGCGCTCATCGCCAGCGACTGCGGCCTGCCCGACCTCGCCCAAGAGGTGTGCTGGCGCCAGATCAACCCCTACCGCCAGGCCGGCCACCTCACTATCCGTCAGGCCAGGCACATGCTCGAACCGGCCGTCAACCTCGCCCGCCTACACCTGCGCGCGGGCGACGCCGAAGCGGCCTGGGCGCTGCTCGACACCCTTTACCACGCCATCGCCGCCAACACCGAGGCTGATATCGACGGCCGGCCCCTGCCGCTCCGGGACCTGACCGGCAGCCCGGAACAGTATCAGGAGCTACGCGTCTGGGCCTGGCGCGTCCACCTGGCCGAAGGCACCCGCGCTCTCGTACGCCTCGGCCGCTGGCCCGACGCCCTCGCCCACATCGAACGCCACAAAGGGATCGGCCTGCACCTGATGGACGGCCGCCAAGTCAAGATCGTGACCGCCTGCCTCACCGGCGACACCGACGCCGCTCTCGCGGTTCTGACCAGCAGCACACTCACCGAGCCGTGGGAGGAGCAGGTCGCGGCCTGCCTGACAGTGATGTGCCACCTCGCCGGCAACCGGCCCGCGGAGCAGGAGACCGACCGGATGATCCGACGCTACCTCGCCGGCAGGTCAACGGTCGGGCACGACGTCTTCCAGGCCCGCTTGGGCATGGCCGTCGCCGATCTCACTTCCCTCGTCGCGCCGGGAAAGGTCGGCGCGGTGTATGCCCGCCTCATCGGCGAGGCCATCGCATCGGCAGACGGGTACGTCGCACGCGAGATACTCGCCCACGACGGATGCGGAAGGATGCTCATCGGCGCTGAGGAGCAGGCACTCGCCTCCGCCGTACAGTCTGCCGGGCTCGGGCTCGGCACCATCCCGGACGCGCTGCTGACGGATCTTCTCGCGGCTGTGGAGAGAAGCGAGACGGCGGTAGGCCGAGCCTTGGACGCGCCCACGCAGGCCGTCAATGCTCCTGCTCCGAAGTAGGAGGACCTCTCCGGCCGTGGTTGCGAACCCCGCCCTCCGACCACGGCAGCCGCCCGGCAAAGGCCCGAACCGGGCGGTGCGGCCGTGGGACGGCGCCGCTGCAGAGCCTTCCCACGGCCGCCCATCATCCCCGGAGGTAGTCATCAACGCGGAGGAAACGAGATGCCCCATCTGCCCATTCCTCCTGATGGCGGCTTCTACGGCTGCGTGCCGTCCGGTCACGTCACGCCGCGCTGGCGGTGGGTGGCGCGGCTGTGTGCCTGGTTCGACGGCTCCTCGGAAGATTCGGCACGGAGCGATGGCAACGACAGCGAGGACAACCAAGTAATCCGAAACGCAAAGAGTGCCCCGCCCCTCCCAGCAGGGAGGAGCGGGGCACTCACGTTAGCGACGAAACCTATCGCTGGTCAGCCGGAAGGTCCGGCCGCGGGGTGTGCTGCGCGGTGAAGCCGGCCACGGCCGCCAGCGCGGTCGGCAGCAGCGGCAGCGTGATCGCCTCGACCCAGTCAGGCAGCCAGGCGATCAACGACGGCGCGTCAGCGACCGCCTGCAGCACCGCCATACCGGCGACACCAGCGAGGTAGGACACCAGGCCCATCGCCTTGACCTTGGTCTCGACGGGCGGCTTGGAGTAGGTGACCTGGGGATCTGCGTGCATAGTCCCTCCTTCGGGACAGCCCGCTCACAGCGGGAATTCATGGGAAAGAATGAAGATCAGGCGCGGGCCGGCCACGACCACTGGCCGTGGTCAGTGCCCTGCGAGCGCGACGTGGCCCAGTAGGAGTGGTTGCCGTCCAGGAACACCTGGAGGTTCACGGCGGTCCCGGCACCCTCGAAGGTGCGCGTGATGATCGCTGGGAGGACGTCGCCGAGCTTGGCGGGCGATCGGACGACGCCCTGGCCGCCGAACGACTGCATGCTCTCTAGGTTGATCATGGAGACGTCGTGGCCGGACAGCTTGTAGTGCACTATCCGGCCGATCGTCGGCGCGGGCTCGGTGGGGGTGGACACGGGGGTACCTCCTTCGTCGAAAGCGGAACCGCTATTAACGGTCGAACATCGAGATCTTGGCCATCGACACCTTCTCGACGACCGCCGCAGCGTCGGTCGAATTGATGATCCGGAGACGGAGCTGGTTCTTGGTGTTGAGCGCGAACTGGCCGCCCACGCTGGACTCGACACGACCGTTGATGTCGGCGCGGAAGGACAGCCGCCAGGCGTCGTCCTCGAACTCCTTGCCGTCGCGGGAGTACCGCGACCAGGCCACGTCGATCTCCGTGCCCGGCTTCAGGCCACGGATCTTGACCAGGCCGTCCACGATGCACCAGCGGCTCGCCTTGGCCATGACGGCGACTCCGTCCGCGCTGTGGCCGGGCGGGTCGTCGGTGTACTCGGTGTGCCAACGCACCGCCAGCTCGCCGCCGACTGGGACCGCCTGGTCCTCTCCGGCACCCAGAGAGATCACCTCGGGCACGTCTTCCTCCTGCTCGATCGGGGTTCCGGGATCCTTGATCAGCGCGGCGACGCGCGACCGGAACGAGGTCATGTTGACGGAGTGGGGGTCGGGCTTGGCCATGTTGACCTCCCGGTGCGCCTTGACCCGCGAGGCCGGCAAGCCGAACTCCCGGCACAGCTCTGCGCACAACGCTTCATAGGCGTCGATCTGCACGTCAGGCCACGGCGTGCGGCCGTCGTTCTCGGCTTCGATGCCGATCGACGTGCTGTTCATGTGGTGGGAACTGGTGCTCGGCGCGTTGTGCCAGCACCGCCCGGCCGCGACAACCCAGATTCGGCCGGTGTGCTGCAGCCAGAAGTGGCTGAGCGGCCCCGCCAGGCCCGGCCGACCGTTCACGACGACGTGACGGTCATTCCATCCGGCGGTGTGATGGCACACCACGCCCTGCACGGACGGCTGCGGTCCGTGCCCACGGGACTTCCACCCGCCCACCTCCGTCACAGGGAAGCCCGTCTTGCGGGCAACGTCGGCTAGCTGCGTAAGCCACGGCATGTCAGTTGTCCCCCTTGGTCGTCGATTGGTCAGCCGCGCGTGAGCTGGATCAGCGCGATCACGGCGCCAGCCACGGTCACGAGCAGGCCGACGACGGCGATGATCTGCTTGGTCCGGTCGGCGAGCTGCGTGCGCGTCACGGCCTCCCGCTCAACGGCGTCAAGGCGTGCCTCCATCGCTGCATCCCGGGTCTCGGCGGCGGCGCGGTCCTGCTCGACCCGCTGCGCCAACTTCGCGTGCTGATCGTTCACCTGTTCCAACTGCTGCAGAAGGAGGGCGATCTGACCGTTGACCTGGGCAAATCCGACCTCAAGGAGTCGCCGTACCTCCGCCAATGCAAGTGCCAGGTTGGGCGTCTCCTCACTCACACCACACCACCCGCCACGGGCTGCATCCCCATGAACGCCGTCGCCGGCTTGGAGAAGAAGTCCGCCTGGCGGCCGGTCCGGCGCTGCCACTTCACCGCCATGCGCCGCGAGTCCACACGAATCGGGTCCAGCTTGGCCGCGCGGATCGGGTCAAGCGGATGCGGCGGGGCGACACGGGCGGAACCGACGAAAAGGAGCGCGGCCTGACGGTCGGCAGCGGGTGCGTTGTCGAACTGGACGCGGTGCCGCTTGACCGCGTCGATTCTGGCGAGGTGCGCCTGCAGCCGCTCGGCGTCCGGTACGCCGGGCGTCCAGCACGTCGGCAACCCCCGTATCTCGTCGAGCAGCTTCGAGGCGGCCGGGTCAAGCTGCACCAGCGGGTCATCCTCGTTCGGCAGGTACGGCTCGTGCAGGATCACGTCGAGGATCGTGTCGAGGTCCTCTGGGTCGATGCCGTACTCGGCCGCGCGCCACTCCAGCGTCGAGTGGGGGAAGGTGTGCAGGACCCGGCCGCCGTCCGGCCGGACCGTGGCCACGCCCCACAACGGTTCGGCCCCCATCGGGTTGCGACGGGCCACGTCCTGCTTGACGAAATGTATGGGGCTGTAGCCCAGCTCGGCGTCCCACACGCTCCAGACTTCTGCCATCATGCTTCCCCGTCGTGTCGGAATGACCACCAATAGATCGCCTTGCCGGAGCGCACGCCGCCACCCTCGCCCCAGGAGATGGTGAACGAGGTCTGGGTGCTGGCCTCGATGCACCAGTAGAAGTTCGGATCCAGGCTCGGGTTCGACGTCATAGCGCCGTCGCGCAGCACCGCGACCGGGCCCATGTTGCCCTGCATAGTCGGCCCGTAGTTGATCACGATGCCGGACCATCCAGAGCTGGCGATCCGGCTACCGGAGTGGACGCCCCACGTGCTCACGGCGAACGCGCTGTCCCACCACTTGCCGTAGTGCGTCGTCCGGCCCGACCCGTCGAACCACATGTACTGGTTGTCCGATGTGTCGTTGTCGTAGCCGATCCGCGAGTAGTCCTCGGCGCTCTCCAGGAATCCGCCGTTAGCGGAGGCGGCAGACGGGGTCAGCACCTCCAGCTTCGTCCACCCGGCTGCCAGCGTGAAGAACGTCCGCGCCGTCTGCCCGCCGTTGGTACCGCTGGTGATGCGGAACGTGGCCTCGCCGGCGAAGTCGTCATCCGAGGTCCACAACCGGCTGTAGTTGCTGGTGCCGTCCGGGTAGAACCGGATGTCCAGCGTCGTCGGGTCAATGACGATGCGCTGCCCCGTCGCCGCGGTGCGGAGCACGCTGCCGGTGATCGTCTTACCAGTGATCGCGTCGGCGGCGATCTTCGCTGCAGTGATCGCATTCGCTGCGATCTTGTCAGCCGTGATCGCGTTGGCGCTGACGTGCCCGGCCTGAATCGACCCCGCTGCGATCTTGTCCGCCGTGATGGCGTTGGCGGCGATCTTGTCGGCCTCGATCGCCAGTGCCCGGATCAGGCGGCCGGTGATGGAGTCAGCGGTGATCTTCGCATCGCCGGGAATCGTGCCGTCGATGATGTGCGCGGCACCGTCGATGATGTTGCCGATCAGGTCCGTGTCCACCAGCGGCTTCGTCGCCACTGTGACGTGAGTGGAGGCCGCCGACTCGTTGCCCGACCGGTCAATACTGGTCAGCCAGATTTCCCGATCAGCGTTGTACGGCTGACCCGGGATCACCTCCGTTCCAGCCCCCGTCAGGTACCCCACCCGCATGCCCTGATCGGCCGGATTAAGCGGGTCCTTCATCCACACGTGGACGCGGTCAAGGTCGATCGGCATCGCCTCACCGGCGCTGCCGAGCCCGTTCCACTCCACATGGATCACGCCCAGCCGCGACGCCACCACAGGCGTCGAAGGCACCGGCGGCGGCGTCGCGTCGTCCGGGATCAACACCACGAACTGGTCGGAGAACACGCCCTTGACGCCGTTGTTCAACGCCCGCACTTTGAACGCGTACTCCCAGCCGACCACCAGCGGCGACACCGTCGTCTGCAGGTCGCCGGACGCGGTCTGCCCCACCAGGAGCCAGAACTGGCCAGCCTCGTTGCGGCGGGCGTACACCTCGTACCCGTCCGGGTCCAGCGCGACCCCGTTGACGTCGGCGTTCACCGCACCCCACGTGACCGTGGCCTGGCCCTGGGCGTAGCCGTGCTGGTCCAGGTACGCCAACGCCTCCACGATCAGCCCCTGCGGGGCGGCCGGTACCCGGCCGTCACTGTCCGGGGCCGGGTCGCTGCCCGAACCACCCGACGACACCCCGCCGTCGAGGATGCCCTGAGACTGGCGGGCCAGCCGGATCTCGCGCTCCAGAAAACGATCGTTGAGGACGACGTTGCCGCCGATCTGACCGTCCGATTCCACCGACAGAGTGATCTGCCGCAGCCGAAGCGATTGCATCGCCCCGCCGTCACCCGGCGCGAGCAGGTAGTCCCCCGGCTGATAGTGCTCGAACGGCAACCACCGCGCCGCGTCGAACATCAGGCCACGAGTGACCTGCACCCGCTCACGCGCGACCCGTTCCAACGCGTTCCGGCCCAGCAGCGTCGCGGTACCGCTGTCAGACACCCCGCCCTGCGACTGGTAAGTCTCCCAGCGGCCCCACGGCGCGGTCGCGGACGGGTTGGTCACCTCCACCGACAGGCCGGACTCGCCGCCGATCAGGATGGCCGACGCCGCGTCCGCCAGCGTGCCCGTGTCCGGGGCCTCGGTGATGTCGCGGCCAAGCCGCAGGTCAACCGGCGACGCACCAGACGCCCGGTCAGCGCCCAGCACCGTGTCCGGGTTGAACACCTGCAGCTCGCGGCCCTGCATCCGCCAGTCGATGACGCCCTGCTCGCCCAGGTTGATCAGGACCGCGAGCAGGTCCTTGCCAGGCTCAATCGCCAACGTCAGCGTCTTCGACCACGGGGCGCCCCCGCTGTCGTGGCTGGTGGAGAAGTCGAATGCCAGGGCGGGCAGCGCGCCCCGCGCCTTCCCCTCCTGGATGAACGTCGCCAGGATTGCCCCAGGGCTGACGGCGTTGAACGGCCGCTTGCCGTCCACCATCGCGCTATTCGGGTACAGCACGACCTTCCGCAACTGCCACGCCCAGCCGGGACAGTCGTACGACCTGGCCGCGGCCCGGTCCGTGCTGTCCCCGCCCCGCTTGATCCTCAAGAACCGCGCGTTCGGCGGCTCCTCCCACGCGCCGCCGTCCGCCGCGTACTCCACCGCAACCTCGCAGTGCCCCGCGATGAGGGCCGCGTTCAGCCCGCCGGTCGGATAGGTCACTTTGAGACTGGGCACGTCGTTCAGTGGGGTCCCCAGCTCGAACCCGCTGTGCTGCGGCAACACCCCCAGCCGATCGCCGTTCGGCGCGTGAGCTACCAGCCGTAGCGCGAACTTCGCGGGCTCACCTGGGATGATCACCTGCACCGCTGGCCCCCCTCAATTCGTTTATCTCGTCGCGCTGCTGGTCCACCGCCGCCGACAGCACGGCGTTCTCGTACAGCAGTTCCTCCATGCGGCGGCGCAGGACGGCGATGATCCGTAGAGGCTCCACCACCAGGTCCTCCATCAGGCGCCCGCTTGCAGGAGCGCCCGCTGCTGCTCCAGTCGCACGGTCGCGGCCTTCACCGGATCGATCCGCACGTGCGACCTCAGCGAGTCGAGCACGTCGGCCGCCTTCCGCGCGGCCGACGTACGAGCCTTCGGTACGGCTGTCGCGACGATCGCGTGGTCGCGCTTGCACCGCTCGACCCGCTCCAGCACGTCGGCGCGTGCCTGCTCGGCGCTGACGTGCCATGGACTCGTCTCGGGCAGGTTCGGCTCGTAGATGGGATGGACGGCGCGGTGCATCAGCACGTCGATCGCCTCATCCGTCGAGGCCAGCCCGCACGCCACGGCGGTGGACTCGATCGCCACCTTCGGCAGGAACACCCCGACCGTGACGCCATCGGCGGCCCGGGTCAGCGTGATCTCCCACGCCTCGATCCGCCCGGACTCGTCAGCCGTGTCGGTCACCTCCGTGACCTGCCATTCGTCCGGCACCGCGTCACCTCCAGGCCCAGATGTGGAACGTCCGCGCCGGCGGCGAAGTCCCGGCGGACGGATCGAAGAAGAACAGGTCGCTATTGGTGCGGCTGAAGAGTTGCATGGTCGTGGTCTGCTCGGCCGTGAACGTGACCTTCGGCACGGTCGGGAAGGAGAAGCCGAGAGCCACCTGGTAGTAGGTGGCGCCCCTGGACACCGACACCGACAGCATGATCAAGCCGGAGTCGTTGGCGTACAGCCACGTGCCCCGGTGGAACGTCCCGGACTGGTCGAACACGAGGAGTTGGTCCTGCTGCGTCGGATGCAGCCACCCGATCGACGCCTGCCCCTCGACCGCCGACACCGCGCCGCCGCGCTGCTCACCGTTCGACGGGTTCAGGATCGCTGCCTGCCAGAAGCCGGCCGCGTGGGTGAGGCGGCACATCGCGGTGCTCGCCTGGTTGGTGCCCGACTCCATGACCAGCGTCGCCTCCCCGGTGAAGCGGGAGCCGTCGCTGTAGATGCGCGACTGGTTGGTCCCGCTGCCGGGGATGAACCGGATCTCCGGTGCCGCCGCGCCTGCGGGGTTGACCACGATCCGCGCACCGGTCACTCCTGATGCGAGCTGGCCCACGATGGACACGGCGCCGGTTGCCGCCGAGATGCTGGCGGTCTGCTGCCCGGAGCCGTTGAAGGCCACCAGGCCCGAGCTGTTGAGCTCGACTCGCGCCCCGGACGCGCTGCCCGCGACGACCCGCGTGGACAACGTGAGCACCGCGGCGAGAGCGTCGGCCACCACCGCGCCCGCCGTGATGTGCTCGGCCTCGACCGACCCGGCCGCCAGCTTGTCGGCGGTGACCGCGTTCGCGGCCAACGCGCCCGTCGTGATCGACTCGTTCGCGGCGTCGCCCTGAACGAGCTGCACCGCGGCGATCGTCGCCGATGCGGACGGGGCAGACTCGTTGCCGGACCTGTCGATGGACGTGAACCGGAACTGCCGGTCCGCACCGTACGGCAGGCCCGGGACGAGGATCGCCCCGGCCTCGCCCAGCACGCCGACCTCCGACCACCCAGGCGCGAGCGGGTCCTGCATCCACACGCGGACGTGCAGGAAGTCCGGCGGCATCGGCGCCGCACCGACGCCCAGCCCGTTCCACGTGACCCGGACGACGCCGAGACGCGTGGAGAGCTGCGGGACGGTCGGCACCGGCGGCGCTTCGTCGTCGTCAGGGATCGTCACCGCCACGTCGGGCGAGAACGGCCCGACCTTGCCGAGGTTGACCGCCCGGACCTTGAAGACGTACGACCCGCCGATGACGAGCGGCGAGTACGTCGCCGTGGTGTCGCCAGCCGGGGTCGAGGTGACGAAGAACCACGGCGCGCCGGTCTCGTTGATCCGCATGAACAGCTCGTAGCCGCCCACAGTCAGCGCGACCCCGCCGACGTCGGAGGTGACCGCGCCCCACGAGACCGTCACCTGCCCGTGCGGCAGGCCATGCTCGTCGATGTATGGGAGCGGATTCACGATCAGCCCGGCCGGAGCCGCCGGCGTGCGCGGCTCGGGCGCTTCCGGGCTCGGTTGCGCCCCTGACCCTCCATCAGCCGCCGAACCACCGACAATCCCGGCCGTTCGCCTGGCCAGCCGGATGTCCCGCTCAAGGAACCGGTCATGCAGCACCAGCGACCCGCCGAGCACGCCTGTCGAGGTACGCGCCAACGTCACCTGCCGGACCCGCAGCGGCTCCAGCGCCCCGCCGTCCGCGGGCGCGAGCACCCGGTCACCGGGCTGGTAATCCTTCAGCGGCAACCAGCGTGCGCCGTACAAGACGATGCCCCGCGTCCGCTGCACCCGCTCGGCGCCGGCGCGCTCGAGCGCGGACTGCGCGAGGATCGTCGCAGTCCCCTCGTCGGAGACGCCGCCCGCGCCGACGTATTGCTCCCACCGCCCCCATGGCTGCGCCGCGGCGGGGTTGGTGAACGTCTTGATCAGTCCGTTGTCTCCGACGAGCAGCACCGATGACGCCAGGTCCTCCAAGGTCCCGTCGTCCGGAGCCTCTGCGATGTCGCGGCCATACCGCAGGTCCACCGGGGCGGCGCCGGTCGCCAGGTCATCGTTCAGCGTGTCGGGGTTGAACACCTGGAGGGTGCGGCCGGACATGCGGAAGTCGCACACGCCCTGCTCGGCCAGATTCTGCAGCGCTGTCAGCGCGTCCATGCCGGGCTGGTAGTAGATGTTGATGACCTTGTCCCAGGCGTGGCCTGCGCTGTCACTCGTCGGGGAGAAGTCCCAGTCCAGGCCGGGTACGGCTTCGCGTCCTGGGGCCTTGGTCTCGGCGATGAACGTCTGCAGGATCGCCCCCGCCGTCGAGCTGAGGAACGGCCTCTTGCCGTCCACCAGCGGCGTCACGCCGGGATGGAGCACGATCTTGCGGAGCATCCACACGAAGCCGGGCAGCTCGAACCTGGCCAGCCCAGTACGGTCGGAGCCGTCACCGCGGCGCTTGATGCGCAAGAACCGCGAGTTCAGCGCCTCGGTCCAAACGGAGCCGTCCGTGCTCCACTCGACAGCGATCTCACATGGCTGGTCGAGCAGGGCTGCACCGGTCGCCATGGTGGTGTAGCTGAGCTTCAGCGACGGCACGTCGTTGAGCGGCCAGCCGGCCTCGACCGACAGCGGATGTGGAAGAACACCGAGCCGATCTCCGAATGGGGCGTAGACAACTAACCGAAGATCGAACACCGGCCCCCTCGCCCGCCACTAATTCAGCCGTGTTCACCTAAACCCGGCCCCTATCGGTCTAGTTCTCACGAGGGAGGCCATCTCCGCGTACGCTAAGTAACAGCAGGGCACATCGACACAGAATTACTCCCTAGCCATAATGCGGAATTACGTCGGCCCAAAACAAAGGATTTGGCTTAGCTATACATCAGCCAACGAGTCTCCTGCGCTTCGCCTGATGCGCAGCAGACTTCACAAGCAGGGATTAACCATGGAATCATCTCACCAGTTGCTCGCCAGCGTCCGACAGCTTCTGAACAACCTCGATCCCTACATTGGTCGTTACCTGGAGCCACTACCTGAAGAATTCGACTACATCGAGCTACACCTTTCACGTGCCCCCGAGAAAGATGCCTTTACTCATATACGGGCACTCGATGAAGGCGTCCGCGAGCTGGCGGAGTACGGCATCAAGTACGCCAAGAACAACCACGTCCGCTTAAACGAGATACTACGCGAAATACACATACGGGTATCTGTATTGCTGTATCTAGTCGGCGCGCTAGATCGCAGTGATCAGAAAGCATCGCGCCATCCGGTAGACACATCCAGGCCAACACCGACACCAGTACCGGAAAACTCTATTGAGGGTCAGTTTTTACAGGCACTAAGAGAAATCTCGCTTCCTCGGGCTATCGATATCCCCATGCCCACCCCAATGATATTGTACGTCAAAGACGGTGACCCTTTAGCAATCCAGCAAGCAATGATCGACCTAGCAGAGGAATATGGGGAGGCCGAATATTTTCCACCCTTGAAAGGGTCATTCTTCCAGCGCTTTCGAATCTGGACTCGGAGTCAAAGCGCACAAGAGCTTAGCGACGCAATGCGCGTAGCCGCCCAACTCCCCTTACAGCAACAGCAGGCGAACAATAACGTTGTACATGCAGAGGCAGCAAGCAAGCTGATCGCCGCCCTCGACAACACAGATACAGCATGCGGTCTCGTTGGCTCTATGCTAGTGATCAAATTTAACGGCGTACTTAATTTTCGCACCTTAACCAATCGTGAGATAATCTACCTCACAAAGCATCCTGGCCTGATACGGGATCCCGCAAGCATGCAAGTCGCGCTCGAGGCGTTGCCGATCGGAGACGACGAGCTCTGTGAAGGATGTCGCGGTGAATCTTGATCGCCTCCCTTCACATTCCCCTCATCGATCTCCATGGCACTCCGCGCGGTCGCATCATGATCCCGGCCGTGTGGCCGCCGGAGCTCGACGCCGATGACGTCGATCTGCTCGTGCAACCGCTGGTGGCCGCCGTCGAGCAGAGCCGCGCGCGGGCCGGTCAGAGGTAGGCGCGGCGGGCCCTGATCTCCACCTTGGAGGAGGCGTCCGTGCTCGTCGCCGAGGTAGAGACCAGCACCGCGCGGGAGAACGGATCAGCGACGGCGACGGACGGCGTCAGGTGCAACCACCTGAACTGCGAGCCAGGACCAATCGCGTCAATCTCCCCGGTCACGTCATCCCCTGCAGTCAGGTCCCAGGTGTCGGAGGTGACGACTGCGGCCTGCATCCGGCCGCAGTCGATCAGCAGTCTTTCCCCCGCCAGGAGACCGCCCGGACGGAGCACCCAGCCGCCCGTGGCGACGTCCCCGATGGACGGCTGCACGGCTGGGCCGGTGAAGCGCAGCAGCGCGTCCACGATCGGCCCGGTCGCGCCCGCGAGCGGGGTTACGGCCTGGGCGAGCTCGTTGGGTGCGCCTGCCCAGGTGGATTCGGCTTCGTCCCGCCAGAGCACGCCTGGCACCTCGACCACGGCTGTGATGCGGGCGGTCGCGGCGCCGGTGTTGACTTCTGGTTCGCTGGTGGCGGTGATTGTCACGTCGGCGATGCGGACGAGCGAGCCGGCCTGGTACCGCAGCTTCATCAGCCGATGCCGCGTGCCGAGGAGCGCGCTCAACGCCTCCAGGTTCCTTTCCATCTGCTCGTAGCCGCCGTCCGCCCCCGAAGGGGTGGCCGACGTGACCTTGAGCGTCAGGCCGAACGTCGTGGCCTCCAGGTCGAGCCCGACGACTGGGATGTCCCCGTGCCGGCCCGGCACGCTGACCTTCACGGCCCGCGCGCCGGGCAAGGGCCTGCGCTGTGTCCCCTTCTTGGTTCGCCAGCAGCCGGCCGGGTGGTCCAGCGGCACGCCGTCGAGTGAGTAGCTCGGCACCTCAGATCACTCCCATCGCGCCGACGTACTGCAGGCTGCGGTTCACGCTTACGCTCGTGGGTTCGGCCTGCGGGTAGTGGTTCGTCACGTTGACCACCGTCCGCGACAAGGCGCGTCCGCCGCCCATCCCATCCGGGACGGTCACACCAGGCACCGACATGTCGGGCATCGCCGTCCGTGTCGCGAGCGTGGCCACCTTCTTCAAGGAGGACATGACGACCCCACGGGATCTATCCACGCCGAGCGACATGCCCTGCATCATGAAGGCGCCGATCTGGGCAAACACTCTCGACGGTGACTTGATGCCGAGGGCGTCCTTGGCGCTCTTGACGATGTTGGAAAAGAAGTTCCGGACGTTGTTGTACAGGCCGCTGGCCAGCGACTGGAGCTTGTTCCAGAAGCCTGACACGACGTCCTGGGCGATGCCCGCCATGGTCGGGCCTATGGACGACACCGCGTTTTTGATCTTGCCGGGCAGCGCGGAGAACCAGCCGATCAACTTCGTGCCGATCCACGTGCCGATGGCGTTGACCATGTCCGGGATGATCGAATTGCCGACGAGGATGTTGTACATCCAGCGGAAGATCGCGACGCCGGCCTCGATGGCGGGCTTGATCTGCGCGACGATCTGGGCCACCTTGGCGCCCATCTGCACGAAGGCGACGCCGAGTTGAGTCACGATCGGGATGACGGGGACGACCGCAGGCAGGATGTCCTTGATCGCCATAACCAGCAAATCGGTCAAAAGCGGAATAAGCGGATTGACAGCATTGATCAGTTCGACAAAGGCAGGAACTAGCCCATTCAGCAACGAAGGGATCAATTGCAGGATCGGCGGCAGCACGGATTGCACGATTGCGCCCGCTATCTGCCCGAAAGCTGCATAAATGGGCTGCATGGCGGGCCCGAGCTGGGCGAAGGCAGACGAGATGGACGCCAGGGCGGGCTGTAGGGCGCTCGACAAGGCGGCAATAACAGGACCGAGCGCAGCCGAGAGATTACTCAGCGCAATACCGAGGACCTGGCCCAGGATGCCCGCTAGTTGCGCTACCACAGGTAGCAGCGGGGCGACCGCAGCCAAGGCCGCGGAGAGCCCCTGCCCGAGCATGAGCAGCCCGGACTGCAGCTCGGGTGATGCGAACGCCTGTGCGAGCATGCTCGCGACCATGGTCAACCCAGGACCCAGGGCGGCCAGAGCCGGCCCGAGCGCCGAGACCGCGGCAGCCAGCCCGGGACCCAGCGCGGTCGCGATTGCGCCGATGTGCGGCGCGATCTGCGCCAGCGCGCCTCCAAGCGCCCGAAAGATCGGCATCAAGGCGCTGCCGACCTGCGACAACGCCGTGAAGATCGCGACGAGCGCCTGCTGGCCCTGCGCGCTCACCAAGAACGCGTTGAGCTGATCAAGGAGCTGGCCGACCACTCCCAGCGCCCCGGACCCGCCGGAGGACATCGCCGAGAAGATCGACTTGACGATGCCGATCACGTCACCGCCGACCTGGCCGAGCTGCTTGAAGACGTCCAGCGCGCCCTGCATCCAGCTAAGTGCGCTACCGCTGTTAGCTGCGGTGGATAGGAACTCTCCGAACTTCTGGGCCGCCGAAGCGATACCGGGGGTCAGCCCGGCCGAGAAGGACGCACCCACCACGGCGATGTCGCGGAAGCCGGCCAGCACGGGTTGGATCGCGGGCTGCAGGGCAGCGACCGCCGAACGCAGCGAGCCAAAGATGCTCGTTGTCGCTGACACCGTCGCTGACGAGGAGGCGAACCGCGCCACCTCGCCACCCGCCAGACCGAACTCCCTGGCCACGCCCTGCATGCCGGACCGGAGCGGCCCAACCACAGCGTCCGCGACGGCCTGGATCTGCCCGGCCAGCGGCGCGAAGAAGGCGTCCTGGACGGCGGACCGAAGCCCGTCGATCGCGGGCTTGACGGAGTGCAGCTCGCGCGCGGCGGCCTGCGCCGCAGGTGAGAGCCCCTGCAGGCTCTCCTCGAACTTCTTCGGGTCATCCCCCAGCGCTGCGGAGAAGGCGTCTCCTACGCCAGCCAGGGCGATCTTGAGCGTAGCCAGCGCCGCCTGCCCGAGCGCGATTGCGCCCGGCAGAGCAGCGACGATGCCCGCTGCTGGGGCCAGGGCCGCGACCAGACCGACCGCGCCCTGCGCAGTCGCCGCCATTGTGGCCGCCATCGAGGACATCTGGAGCGCCGTAGCAGTGGCCTTGGCACCCATCGAGCCGGCCGACTTGGCGAGCTTGCCCACGTCGATGTCGAGCTTCTTCGCGGCGTCACGCATGAAGGCCATGAACCGGTTGACCTTGCTCGTGCCCCGGTCCTTCACGTCAATGGTCGCGAAGAGTTCGCCAACGTTCAGCGCCACGGTTTCACCTCCTGTGGGTCTCGAACGGGGTGAAGCCAGCGGCCGGAAGCTGCGCGAGGACGCGCTGCCTCAATGCCGCCCCTCGCCGGGGTCCAGCGCGCGGGCCAGCCGCGAGTCACACGTCAGCAGCCCGTGCACCCGCGTCCGCAGCCACCGCCACGAGCGGGCGCGCAGCACGCCAGGTTCGCCGAGGTCAAGGCCGTACACCTCGTGCAGGTCCGGCTCGACGAGCGCCCAGCGCGTCAGGATGTCGTGCCACGAGACGGTGCGGCCTTTCGAGACCGAGAGGCCGTCGTCCGGTTCGTAGTAGTCGCGGAGCCCCGAGATCGGGTCGAGGTCGCCGCCGCCGCTGTCGCTCGGCGGGTCGCCCGGTTCGGGGCCGGGGCTTCCCCCGCGCCACCCGAGGCCCAGATCTTCGCGGCGGCTTCCTTACCGGCTGCGACCCACACCAGCGCGGTCGCGCCGACGTGCTGGATGCGGGGCCACTTCACCTTGTCGGCGCGCAGCTCGTCCCAGACCGGCCCGAGGATGCGCTGGTACAGGTCGCGCTCCTCGTCGTCGGACAGGACGACCTCGGCCAGCTCGTTGAGCTTGGGGTCGTCCACCGTCTCGCCCTGCTCGGCCTGGAGGCTGGCGTGCATGAGCCGCTGGCACAGTAGGCCGACCTCGGCGTCGGGGGCGGGAATGACGTAGGTCTTTCCGCCCACGGGCAGCCGCAGGGTGTCGTCGAAGAACTCGTCGAGGTCCTGGAATTCGGTCACGGGGTGGCCACCGGGTTCTCGATCTCGACCGGGGCGCCCTGGCCCAGCAGGGTGAACGAGAACGGCTCCAGGTCGGTCACGCTGCCGCCCTTGACGAACTCGCTCACGGTGCAGACGCCCTCGTAGGCGTCGGGGGCGCCGTCCCGGCGGTACCACCTGACCTTGATGTTTGCCTCGAAGCCGACCTTGCGGGCCGCCCGCCGGATCGCCTCCTGGCCCGGGTCGGCGGTGAACACCGCGGCGTCGGTCCGCTTGCGGCGGCCCTCGGCCTCGATCTGCCAGGTCCGGCCGGTCACGACCGAGCTGCCCCAGCCCTCCTCGTCGTCGAAGTCCGAGTCCTCCTCGGTGTTGTCGTCGGTCGTCTCCTGGAAGCTGGTGAGGCCCCGCACGGGGAGCCAGGTCGGGTTCTCCGGGTCGGAACCGGTCCCGACGTCGAGCTTCCAGTCCTTAGCGAGCAGGCTTCGCAGCGCCATGATCACTCCTATAAATGGGCACGTCAAAGCGCCGATTGCGGTAGCGCAATCGGCAGAGAGAAGATGAGGTCACCCGTCGCGATGCGGCGACGGCCGGTGAACCATCAGGTCGAAGGAGTCGGCCCGCTCCCATCGGCCGCTGGAGTCGCGGCCGAGCGGGGCGATCAGCGTGCGGCGCGCGAGCAGCACGAGCACGCCCGTTGAAAGCGTGTAATTGGCCAGGCCGTGGATCGCGTCGAACACGCCGTCCGCGAGGTCGTCCACGACCCGAGGGTCCGTCTTGGCGCGGAACCGGGCCTGCATCTGCACGCTGGAGTCCGGCTGCTCAACGTCGTCGCCAGCTTGGCCCACGCCGTACACGGCGAGCGCAATCGCGGTGTCCGGCTTGGCCGGTAGACCGCCGATCGTGAGCGCTGTCTGGCTGTCGGTGTAGATGCCGTGCGGGTTCCACGTGGCCACGCCAGCCTCGCTCAACAGGACCGCGAACCCGGTCAGAAGGTCACGCGTCCAGCTCATTTGAAGACCTGCTGGAGTTGCCGGGCGAGCATCAGCTTGACCGTCTCGGCCTCTTCCTGAAGCGCGAGCTCCAGGAACTTCGCCGTGCGGCCGGGCTTGTGCTGGTAGTCGAGGTTCTCGTGCTGAATCCGCGCGTACGGGGTGTCGTACGAGATGACGCCGACCAGGTCCTCCCGGTCAACGACAGTCGCGCCAGACCGCTCCAGGTCCCCCACGTCGTGCGGCACCCGCTGGTTGGACACCGACAGCACATGCTCGGTCGCGAGACGCAGGCCGCGCGCAGCCGCACGCCGAACCTCAGCGGTGATCTCCTCGCCACTGATCTTTGGATCCCACGTGCGCTTCGCCATCAGCGGCATACCACCTCAACATGATCCGGCGTCGGCAATCCGCCGCCGTCGCGGGAGAAAGACGTGATGACGGTGGTCTGCCGCCCGTTGACGGTGACCCTGCTGCCCTCCGGGCAGGTGGTGCCCGGGGGGAAGAACACGGTGGTGTCGGAGACGGTCTCGGCGCCCTGCGCATCACGCACTAGGCGCCGCTCGTCGTCAACAAGGCAGCGGGACTCGACAGGCGGCCCGAACACCGGGCCGTACGCCCCGTCCCCCTGGAACGGTTCGATGATCGCCCTGTGACGCAGCAGCCACTCGGGCAGCATCACCACACGCTCCCGTCGAGGATGTAGCCTGGCAGCAGCCCCGCCCGCTGCAGGATCGACGACGCGTCCGGGGAGTACCGGGCGGGCGGCGCATCTCCAGAGCCGCCGCGGTCCAGCCGGACCGAACCGATGCTGACGGACTTGAAGGCTGCCGCCACGCCGAACTCATCGCCCACGGCGATCGTGTACGCGACTTGCGCACACGTCGCCCGCTTCATCGCCTCGACGTCCTCCGGCCGCGTCGGCATGCCGGCGTCGTTGGTCGGGTAGATCGAGGCGAACAGCATCTCGTCGATGCGATCAGACGCACGCTCCAACCGCCGGTCGATGTCGTCGGGCGCGGCTTGGCCGCTGTATGCCGTGAAGTCGGCAGCGGTTGCGTACGCCATGGCTACACCGGCTGTTCGAGCACGCCGACCGTGAGGCCGGCCGGGGCCGCGTAGTCGATGTACACCTTGCCGTTCTCCTGCCGGTACACCGCGCTGAACGGCGGCAGCAGCACGCTGTCGTTGGCCGGGATGGTGACCGGCAGGTCCTCCACCTCCTGGCCCTCGACCGTCGCCGGGATCTGCACGGTCACCGTCGCGGGCGCGCCGTTGCTGTTCTTGATCAGCAGCATGCGCCGGTCGGTGTGGTCGAAGGCGTTGCCGTCCACGTTGGCCACGACCAGGCCGACGCCGAGCGCCACGCCGATGCGCGGCATGGGCCGGACGGCCAGATCAGTCCTCGCCATCGTCGCCCTCCCCGAATTCCTCGATAAGAGCGGCCTTCGACAGCGACTTGGCGTCGCTCTCGGACATGCCGCAGGCGACCGCGTACTCGACCCACGCGGCCTTGTTGTCGTGCTCGGACGGGCGGGCCAGCCCGGCCGAAGCCGGGCCGGGCGCGTCGGCGCGGTCGGGCCCGCCGATGATCTGCCAGTTGTCCAACATGTCCAGGCAGGGGTCTCGCTGTTCGAGCGGGACCACCTGCCCGGTGTTGGAGTTGCGGTAGACGAACGTCACACGCCCTCCCAGTACGTGCCGTGCGCGATCCGCTCGGCCACGCGCTCGGCCTCGGGCTTCGTCGCGAAGGCGGGCGTCTGAACGCTGGACAGGTAGGTGCCCTGGTAGAAGCTCACCTCGACGCACCACTTGCTGTCGGGAGCGGTCTGGATCCTCATGATGCTGACCGACGAGAGCGGGATGATGACGTCGCCGAAACGGGCCCAGGTCACGCCGCGACTCCGTGGATCAGCACGGCGCGGTTGGGGTCGAGAGTCTTGACGCCGTAGAGGCAGTCCACTGAGACCACGTCCTGCTTGGCCTTGATGTCGTAGTCCATGACCACCCTGACGCCGAAGCCCTTGTAGCTCTCCACGGCCGCGTTAGCTGCGCCCTGCGGGAGGACCAGGGGCCTGGTGACCAAGGCAAAGGCCGTCTTGTGGAAGGCCACACCGATCTCGGTGTTGGGCGCACCGGTCGCGGGCGGGGGCGTGGTCGGCGGGGCCACGATGTTCTGCGTCTGGAAGGCATCGTGACCGAACACGCGCCTACCAAGCGAAGCCTCGCGGAGACCGTCCGTGTCGCCCCTTGTGTCCGCCTGGTGGAACAGCGGGTCCGACAGCCAGAGCGCCTCGATCTCCGGGCCGACGACCAGGTACCGGTCCGCAGCCGGGACGTTTCTCTGGTTCAGCACGCGCCTGGCGTCGATTGCCGTCTTCGGGTCGGAGTACTCGTGGATCACCTTGCCGGGGACGCCCGGCACCGTCGCGTCGGTCACGCCCACACGCTGCACGATGTCGTTGCGCAGGCTCAGGATGTCCCGGTCGATCTTCTGAGAGATCGCCTCCATCGCCGGGTTGAGGAGCTGCGTGCCGAAGTCCTCGATCTCCAACGTGAGCTCCTCCGCCGTCACGGCAAAGGACACGTCGGCGAAGTGGTTCAGCGTGATCGGCACGCTGCCCTCGGACGCGTTCTGGATCTGGATGCCCTGCGCCCGGTCGAACTCGTTCGCCTGGAACACTGCGGGCTTCCGCACTGAGATCGTGTCGCCCACGCGGGACACGAACTCCTGCTCATAGTCGCGGTGAACGAGCTGCGCCATGACACAGGTCTCGTAGAGCGTGGCCAGCGCCGCCTTGGCGATGATGCTGGGGGTCAGAAAAGTGTTAGCCATTCGGGCCTTTCACCTCTTCAGGAAGCTAATTGCGGTTCCGCAATCAGCAGCTAGGACGAGGCGCGCTTCTTACGCCTGGCGCGGAACTCGTCGATGGAGGGCTCGGAATTCACGGGTCGCCCACCAGGCCCGCCGGTGAACTCGCCTCCCGAGCGCGCGGGCGGCCCCGCCTGGGTGGCCGCCTTGAACTTGGGGTTGTTCTCCACCGCCGTCTGGATGGTCTCGGCCAGGCTGGTGGAGAAGTCGTCGGCGTCCGGGTCCATGTCCCGGACCGCCTTCAAGAACGACCTGCTGTCGAGCAGGGCGTCCGGGTCTGCGCCGACCTTCTGGCTGGCGCGGTGGACCGCAAGCTCGATCAGGGCGCGGCGGTGCCGTTCCCTCTCCGAGTCGCGCTCCTTAGCCGTGGTGTCCCGCTCGGCCGTCAGCGTCTCGATCACCTTCTGCGGGTCGATCGGCTTCTCCTCCTCAGACACCAGGCCCAAGGCCTTAGCGATCTGCTGGGCGAAGTCCGTCTTGACCTTCTCGGTGATCTCCTCGGGAGACGGCCCCTGCTTGGCGGTCGCCTCGTCGGCGGCCTTCTGCGCGTCCTTCAGCTTGGACCGCCAGTCGGCCGCCTCCGTGCGGGTGTCCTTGATGAGCTTCTGCGCCCACGGGGGGAGCTGGTCCACGCGCTTGGCGTCGGGGTTGACGGCGGTGTCGTCGGCCGCCGGCTCGGGCGGCGTGACCTCGGCCCCAGCCGGAGGGTTCTGCTCCTCCTGCTGCGGCTGGCCTTCGCCGGTTCCATCGGTGGTCGGCACAGTGTTTTCAGGCATGACGAGATCGCCCTCCTGGAGCGTGTCGTCGGAACATGGGAAGGGCCCGCGCCCGGCGGGCCCGTGGAAGGCGCGTCTATGCGCCCGAGCTGGTTTCTTCGGCCTTGGCCGCGGTCTCGTCGCGACGCTTCGTCTCCTGCTCAAGCCGGGCCAACGCCTGCTCGTCGTGAACGAACTTGCTAGCCAGGTCGGCGAGTTGCTTGTCGGTCAGCTTCCCCAGGTCCGCGGGCGGAGCATCGGCCTTCTCCCGGTCGTTCTTGCGCCGCAGCCCTGTCTCCTTCGTCAGGCCCTTGAGCTGCTGCTGGTAGCCGGCCGTCTTGGCGTTCGCCTTCGCGCGGGCGTCGTCGTCGAGCGCGACCGCCGCGCGGCGCTTGTTCTCCCGGATCTTCCGCTCCAGGTAGCGCTGCCGCTGCGAGTCCTCGTAGCTGGTCTTCGACTGCACGACGGGCGCCGGCCTCGACACGCCCGGCAGGTAGGCGTTGAGCGAGTGTCCGCAGTTCGGGTGTAGCAGCCCCGCCAGCCGGGCGTCCGCGACAGTCCCGGCGACCTGCACGAACACCTGCACGCCCGTGGCCGGGTTCTCTTCCACGCGCGTCCCCGCCGCCCCGGACAGGGCAAGCACCTCGCCCTCCCAGCGGGAGCACCGGTCGCACGTGTACGGCAGCCGCGACACGCTGACCAGGTTGATTCCGGCATCGCGCAACGTGGACAGGTGCCCGTCCACCGCCGCTCGCGCGACAGCCGTCCGCATGGCCATCTCGGTGTAGCTGGCCATGCTCCAGGTCCGAGGCGGATCGGCCGAGTCGGTGAACCCCTTGATGCCTTCCGCCGTGAATCGGTCGAGCGCTCGCTGCGCGGCCTCCCGCCGGGTCTCCGCGCCGATCAGCGCTCGGCTGGCCGTCTCGGCGATGACGTTGCGGTAGATGCCTTCCACCGCGCGCAGCGCCCCCTCATGCACCGACGTGACCATGCGGATGCTCTGCGCGGCCAGCTCGGCAACGCCCTGGCCTGCGTCGATACCCCGACTCGCGCCGAGGTTCTTCGCGTCCTGCAGCACCCGCTCCAGCCGCTTGCGGACCTTTCGGTCGTGGACCTGCAGCACGGCACCGCGCACCGCGGCGTCCATGCCTTCCGCCCACGTGTCCAGCACCGCCGCCTGCGCAGCAGCCTTCGCGGCCGACTCCAGACGACGGACGATCGACTCCGCTTCCTTGCGGAGCTGGGCCACCTCGGCGAGCCGCTTGTCCGCCCAGTCGTCGCCGTCGTCGTTGTCGAGGTCCTTGCCGACACGCGCGGCGATGCGTTCCAGCAGGGCTATCTCAGCGTCGGCGTACATGGCGGCGACCTTCCGCGCCTGCTCCAGACCCTCCTCGATCGCGGCGGCTGGAGTGATCGCCATCAGTCCTCGCCGGTCGCGTCAGGAATCCACGTCTCGCCCAGCGTCGCCGGATCCGGCACGTTCAGCCCCAGCTCGTCACGCAGCCGCTTCTTCTCGGCTTCGACTTGGACGTCATCCCAGTCGGGGTGTACCCACCTGATCTTCGTGTCGAGGCTGACGGCTTGCGCCCTGTTCAGCATGTCCAGGGTGCGGCCCATCGACTCCGGGTCCGGCATGACGCCGTCCGGCCACTCAACCACCGCGCGCTCAGCGACAACCTTCGTGCCGAACACCGCGTGATCGACGGCCAGCATCGCCTCCGACAACCCGGCCAAGCGCGGTGTCCAGTAGCCGATCTTCCGGCCCCGCGTACTGTACGACCGGTGCTTCTGCATGTGGATCTCAGTGGCGGTACGGGCCTGCCCGTCGCCAGCTTCACCGAAGCTCTGCACGGAGTACCCGGCGCCGCGCACGATCTGCTCCACCAGGTGCTTTGACGTCTCCGCGTGCTCCTGCACTCGGATGGAGAACTGCGACAGGGTGATCATGCTGCCGGGGTTCTGGGGAGACGGCAGCATGCCGCCCAGCGGGCTGTAAATTTCCCGGTCTGGGTCCCACGACGCGGCCTGCCCGCGGCCAGCCGTTGTCAGGTACACCTCCGGCACGATGATTCTGGCCTTACCGAGCCGCAGGTCCCGCATCCAGCTCGTCCAGGTCTCATCCAGCGAGTCCATCAACGGCTCAACGCCCGCATAATCCGAGCGGCCGATCGCCGTGCCCCGGATCAGGCGGTGCGGCCTCATGTTCGGGATGTACTCGACCAGCAGGCCACGCTCGTACCCGCTGTCGAACCCGCCGTCCTCGTCCACCAGCGGCGCGAACTCCTCGGTCGCCGGGTGATCCTCCAACGGCATCTGCTTGCCCAGGTGGTCCTCATCGCCCAGGTACAAGCCGTGGTAGACGCGGCCCTTCTCGTGCTTCTCCAGGTGCCGCCACACCTCGCCCGACCGGTCGTCCTCGTACACGACCCGCCAGAACGTGACCGCCTTGAGCCGGCCGTTGTGGAACTCGGGCACGGCGGCGTCCGGCGGCAGCGCATCCACGACCGGATGGTCAGCCATCGTCGTGTCCCAGCCCACCCTGAGGTAGACGCCGCCGTACGCGGCGGCCAGCTCAGCGGCCTCCAGCAGGCTGCCGTACACGCCGGCCTCGTGCAGCACCGAATCGAGCCGCTGCTGTCCCTTCTTGCCCTTCAGCTTGAGCGTCGGCGGCTCGCTGAACAGCAGGTCAGCCGAGGTGGCGGCGATGTCGGCGGCGAGCGGAACGTGAAGCTTCGTCGCCCGTGACTGCGCGGCCGGTGTCGGCGTGCCCCAGAAGTATCGGACCATCCGGCCGAGATATCCGCCCGCGCGGCTGATCGGCCTGTCCCACCCCTTCGGGTCCATCCCCACCGCCGGCGTTGCCCGGTTGCCGCCGTACACCTGCGCCAGCTTGTCCGGGTCACCGGCGTACCAGGCGCCGTGCGTGTCGTAGAGCCGCATCTCCTGTCGGATCGCTGGCGGCGGCCACTCCTGATTACGCTCGGGAAGCGGCATCGGCCACCCTCCTCATGTCTTCTCGATCTCCGACAGGGCGACGGCCAGGCTGGTCCAGCCCTCGGCGATGGAGACCTTGGCCTCGACCATGTCCGGATTGGGCTCGCAGTCGGCGCGCTCCAGGACTGCGGCGGCGTGGGCCGCGGCTTGTCGCCAGGTGATCGTCTGGTTGCTCATCCGGCTGTCACCGGCCAGTGCCAGGTGCCTGGGGCGTCGCCTGGCGCGACGTTGAACTCGTGGAATCCGCCGAGCTGGCCAGGTGTGAACACCCACAGATGGACGTGGCGGTCGCTGTCCAGCGGGGGCACCGCGCCGACCTTGACGCCTTCCGGATCCAGAGTCATCGTGTCCGCCGTGACGATCGCCGCGCGCAGAGCGTGGAGGCCCTGCTTGCTGCGGTAGCGGACGATGTCGCCGGTGGCTGGGATGCGAAGCATGGGTCTCCTCAGATGACAGGGACAAGTCCGCCGGGAAGGACTGGCTGTTCGACGAGGGCAGACACCCGAACCCACGCCCGGTAGGTGCCTTCGGGGAGCGCCACCGCGCCGTCGCCGCCGGGGCCGACGAGGATCTTCGCGTCGGCCCCGGCGGCGCTGTGGTTGTCCCACGTCGCGTCGTGCCAGTCCGTCTCGGTCGGCTCGCCGTCCTCGTTGGTGAAGGCGACTTCGACGCCTTCACCACCGGACGGGCCCCTAACGGGGATGTACAGAAACTCCCGGCTAAGGGAGGAAATTGGTTCCATGGGGCGGTCCTCCCTACGTTCGCGGTGAGCCTGCGCCCCAGTCGCGGCGGGGTTCACCAGCGGAGTACCTGCGGTACGGGGAACCCGCCGACCAGCGGCGATAGATCGGGCCAAGCCCGGTGATGTCCCGGCCCAGGCTTGTCACCGCGGCTGTCTCGATCAGGACCGCCGAGTCAGTCCCGGATCGCGGCGCCTCGACCACGGCCTGGTCGTCGATGACCGCGCTGTCGCTGGCCGTGATACCTGCCTCGCCCTGCACCGTCTCGACGAGCGTTGCGTTGTCGGCCGACGCCAGGCCCAGCGCGACCGACTCGACGAGTTGCCCGGAGTCACTGGCCTGCTTGAGGACGGCCACGTCTGCGACCTCTGTCAGCGCGCCGATGTCCCCGGTCGTCGTCTCCACCGCCAGCGCGGCGACCTCGCTCAGCACTGCGTGGTCGCTGGCGATCGGGCCGATCGTCTCGGCGATGGCCACCGATTCGGCCAGCGTGCCGCTGTCGCCGATCGTCACCTGGACGTCCACCTGGGCGGTTTCGGCGAAGACCCCTTGGTCCGCGCCTGACCAGCCGACCACCAGCATGGATGTCTCGATCAGCGACGCTTGATCGGCACCAGCCGGCGCGGCCGCGATGGCCGCGGCCTCTGCCAGCGCGGCCGTGTCCGACAAGGTCATGCAGCCCGTGGCCGCTGCCACCTCGGACAGGGATCCGGCGTCGCTGGCCGCCTTGGGAACGCCGTCCGGCAGTACGGTGACCGCAGACGACTCGGCCACAGCCCCCGTGTCGGCCGCCGACTTGGTCTCCTGCGGAGGCCCGGTGACCGCCGGAGCGATGGCCAAGGTGTAGCCGGCCCGCCACTCCACCTCATCGACTGAAGCCACGAAGTTGGCCGGGGCGGTGGCCGCGTTGGACTGCAGAGCACGGGCCGCCGCCGTCAGAACGGTGTACACGCGCGACTGGACGCTCGTCAGCGGAGTGAGCCCGGTCGGCGGAGCGAAGGTCATGGCGGTACCGAGCGCGTACGCCGCGACCAGCCGGACCTCCAGGCTGCTCCCTGAGTCCGGGGTGATGCCTGGCGTCGTGACGTTCAGGCCTGTGCCGTCCGTCGAACGCATGATCTTCGGGGCGGCCGTCAGCGATGCGTCCTTGATGGCCACAATCAAGCAGGTGCCGTCTGAGCCGCCGTTTTGCGCGAAGACGTACGAGGTCGGTTCGGACGACCCGGCGCGCTTCCACCAGACTCGGACCGCCTGGATGATGCCCAGTTCGCTGGTCCCGTCCAGCGAGTCCAGCGGTTGCCATGCGCTGCCGCCGGTCGGGGTCGTCATGTTCGCGGTGGACCCTCGGTCCGCCCCCTGGATCGCAAGCAGCACATCATTCGCGACCACACCGGCGGGCGCGGTGACGTTGTAGCTCGCCGAGCCGGATGCCCCGGTTGAGGTCGAGCGGATCGACGGCGGCGTGGCAGTAGCTTGGGGCTCGCCGACCCATCGCGCCTCGACGAGTCGTCCGGTGTCGGTGCTGGCCTTGGCGATCTCCGGCACCTGAGCGACGTTGGCCGTCTCGACGACCGTGCCGCTGTCGGTGGCGCTCTTGGGCGTGCCCGTGTCCGGGACGCTGAACGACAGGTTGTCGATCCAGACCGCGTCGTAGCCCAGCGGGTCATTGACCGAATCGTCTTTCGTGAAGCGGAACGTCACCTCGGACGCGCCGGTCACGTTGATCGTGGTCTGCGTCCATGGGATGTTGCCCGAGAGGGCTGGGAACGCCTCGGTCCCGTCGATCAGGACGTAGAAATCGTCCCAATCAGCCTCAGTGGAGACTCGGTAATTGAAGGTGAGAGTCGTCGCCTGGGCTGGGACGGCAACCCTGGCCTCTGTCGTGCCGAAATGGTCGATGTCGAGACTTTTCAACGACCACGAGCCCGAGGCCGCCGAGTCCTGAGTCCTCGCCCAGTCTCCTGTGATGGTGAGGTTGAGGGCTGCGTCCTCGAAGTCCTCCAGGATGGTCGCCACGGAGCGGCCCCCTCCCCGTCAGGCAGTCGCGTCGTGACTCACACCAGGGAAAGCTGCACCGTGAACACCCAGCTCGCTGCGCTGGTCTTGGTGCCGAGGGCCTCCACCTTGCGGTTGAGCATCCGCCCGCCGGACGCGCCGTTGAAGATGCCCCACTCGGCCCACGCGAAGTTGGCCTCGCTCGTCGAGAACGTCGCCCTGAAGGTGACCGTGTTCGCGGCGGCGCCGGTGCTGTCTGTGTGCTGCGGGTACCCGGCGTCCATGCCCTTGCGGACCTTGTTCGTGCCCTGCAGATCGATCTGGAGCGGGTCCGCCACGGCGGTGCCGTCGCCGACACCGATCCGGGCGTTGGTCGCGTCGAACGCGGTGACGGCGCTGCCGCCGGTGAGGCGGTGCCACAGCGCGGACACCCCGCCGTACATCAGCGCGTTGCCCTCACGCTCGATCACCTCGAACGGCACGGCGCCCGGGCCGAGGTCGTCGCCGTGGAACTTCTCCAGCTTCCAGTGGCAGCGCCACCGAGCGGTGTCGTGGCGGCCCACGCCGGCCGCAAGGTGACTTCCCTCAGTCAGTCGCGCGATATCCCGCATCGTGTGCCCTCCCGGACATGCAGAAGGGCCACCCGGCGCGGATGGCCCTGACGTTGTGAAATGCACGGTGTGGCGTAGGCGCGGCCCCGGCCTGGTAGCCCCTCAACTACGGGGCCGAGACCGCACCTGGTGCTCGACACACGCGGGTGGACGTGTGGAGCGGCGCACCCTCAGCCCGCCACAGAACGGGGGTGCGCGTTCATGAGGTCAGTAAGCCGGCTGCAGCATCGGCAGCCAGGCCGCTTGCGTGGTGTGCAGGCCGTACCTGGCGGCGTCCAGCGCGTGATCATCCAGCTTCACCGGAACGTCCTCGCCCTTCTCGGCACGCTTGTCGTCCCACGCGTACGAGCCGACCTCGTCGAGGAACCCGGACACCGACCGGTGCACCCGCAGGTGGTCAGCGCCGAGCAGGTTGGACACGGTTCGGATGCCGTCGTTGACCGAGTTGTCGCCCATGGTCGGCGTGAAGCCGTCGCGCTGGAGCTGCGTGATGAAGCTCGCGGCGGACGGGTCCACCACCACCCACTGCGGCCGTACCCCGCGGGTGCCGGGGCCGTAGGTGTCGGGGATGTTGTCCAGCCAGGCCCCGAGCTTCTGGCTGTACTCGGCGTCGGTGAGCTGCCGCCGCTCGGCGCGCGAGTCCCAGCGAAACTCGCTGGCGAGGTAGATGCGCCGCTGGCCGGCGTCGTCTGGGATGGATACGCCGATGAGGATGGCGTCGAAGGGGTTGACCGTGCCGTAGTCCACGCCCAGGGCCAGCCACCGCTCCATGGGCGGCAGCACGTCCACGACGTGCCGGTCCGGGTCGAACATGTCGAAAATGGCGCCTTCGGCCATGACCCACTGGCCCAAGATGAATCTCTTGTACCAGAGCCCGGTGTATTCGGCCTTGAGCGCCTTGACGTACGCCGGGTCCAACGCCGTGTTGTCATCCAACCTGAAGTGCCAGTGCCGCAGATCCAGCTCGTACTTGCGGTCCAAGAACTGCCGCTTCAGCCAGTGGTTCGGCGCATCCGGGTTCGTGGTCCCGAACAGCTTGGCGTTCGTGACGCTGAGCCGGGCGAGGAGTTGGTCCCAGAACTCCCGCTCGATCAGCGTGATCTCATCGACGTACGCCCCGGCGCAGGTCATGCCTCGCAGCCGGTTCTCCGACCGGGCGTCGTTCGACGAGATGATCTCAACGCGCCGCCCGAGGATATTGGCGGTCGGCGCGCCTCGCGTGTAGATGATCCGCCGCGCGATCGGCCCGGTGATGGCGGGGTCCTGGAGCACGTCGAACACGTTTCTGGCGATTGTGTCCGACGTCTTGCCGACGATCACCAGCGAGCCGCCCCGGGGTGCGTTGGCGACGTACATAACCCAGCGCAGAAGGCTGGCGATCGTCTTGCCCGAGCGGATCGCGCCCGACCAGATGTTCAGACGAGCCGTGGACTCGCCGATCGACCTCAACTGCTTAGGAGACAGGTTCAGCGGCGTCGGCGCCGGCGTACTCACAGATCGTCCCCCGACTCGATCTCGCCGATCACCTCAGCCTCGAGGATGCTGTCCGTGTCGGGGTCGGGAAGGGCGTGCCGCTGCTGGATCTGGATCAGCAGGTTGCCCAGGAGCGACGCCATGTCGCCGTCCGCGACGCCGTTGCGGTTGATCAGGTCCAGGCCCAGCAGGGTCGCCCGCCTGTTGATGCACTTCAGCGCGGTCTCGGCGGCGTTGACTTCGCCCTTCAAGACCTTCGGCCACAGGGACGCCATGATGCGGTCGAGCCGGTCGATCTCCAGCTTGAGAAGTTGCTCGCTGGCCATCTGCTCCTGCTTGGCGGCCTTCTGCAGTGCACGATCGATGTCCTTCGACACCGAGGCCGCGCCCGAGTACCCCAGCCGCTCGGCGATGACCGTGGGTGACACTCCGGCGATCCGCATCTGCACGGCCTGGTAGCGACGCTGGGAGATCTCGACCTGGCGGGCCTTGCTGACGACCATGAGGGGAACTCCTGATCTATTACGCTTCTCGGGTGCAGATGCGGATGCTGACCGTCCGGCAGCCATGGGCGGCGCTGCTCGTCGCGGGCATCAAGGACGTGGAGAACCGGAGCTGGACCACGCCGTATCGGGGGAGGCTCCTGATCCACGCGGGCCTCAAGACCGACGCCGAAGGCTTCGAGCTCATGGAGGAACTGGGAGTCGCCCTCGACGGGCCGCTCCTGCGCGGCGTGATCCTCGGGTCGGTGAACCTCGTCGAGGTCTGCCAGAACAGCTCGTCGCGGTGGGCCGTGCCCGGCGGCTTTCACTGGCTGGTCACGGACGCCCTACCAGCCGTCGAGCCGATGCCCGCCGTGGGAGCGCTCGGTCTACGGCCGGCTCCAGCCGGGTGGACGAGGGCCTTCGCTGCCTAGGTGCGCGGCGCTACGTACTCGAATGACACGGTGCCGAGACGGCGAGGGTCGAGAGTTTGCGCGTGCATCCATTGGTGCTTGGAGCGGGTGCCGAGCTTCTTCTGGCCCTGGATCATCCGCCACCGCGGCGACGCGCTCCGGTAGGCGATCAGCGCCGGGTGGCTGGACACCGACCGGTAGCGGAACCCCTCCTCGTACAGCCGCTGCCCCATCCACTCCGAGAAGCGGCTCCCGATGCCGAGCCCCTGATAGTCGGGCAGAACCACCAACCTGTGCTCCATCTTCAGGTTGCGGGTCGCGGGGTGCTGGAAGTGGCGGTAGGCCAAGAACGCGACCGGCTCGCCGTCGATGAACCCGGCGAACTTCTTGCTGGAACGATGAAGCTCCGTGCTCAGATAGTGATGACGTGCGAAGACGGACCAGAGCTGCCCATCGACCGGCCTGATTTCGAGCTGGAGCGCTGGCCGGGGTTGAACCGACCTCCACTCGAACGAGCCCGTCGAGACGTCCAGCACCCAATCCGGCCGCAGCCAGTCGAGCACGTCGTAATGGCAGGTCACAGCGACGAACTGGCGGCTACCACGTCGTACGGTCTTCTGGATGGTGTGGCTGGCCACCTTCGCGACCTGGCGGTCCACAACCGACGTGAACTCGTCGATGACAACCAGGTCGCCGGACTCGGCCAGGGCCCGCGCGATCGTCGCCCGGAACGCCTCGCCGTTGGACAATGTTCGGAAGGACCGCAGCCACGCCGGCGGCGACGACAGGCCGACCGCGCCGAGCAGGGCCACGATGTCCTTGATGGACATGTCGGCCGGGAAGTCGTCAACCAGCGACCGGTCATCGGACCAGGTGTGCGGGCTGGCGATGTGGTCGGGCCACAGGTGCCGCGCGATTGTCGTCTTGCCCGCCCCCGATGGGCCGACGATCATGCCAACGCGCCAGGGCTGATCCTCGACCGGCACCTCCAGGTTCCAGGCGTTGCTCAGCCGCTCCTCAACGGGCACGTCGAACAGGCCCTGGAGTTGCAGCACTCTCGCTGACCGTTTGACCGGCGCCGACACGGTGATCTCGGCTCGCACAGCACGACCTTTCAAGGGGTAGCGGGCACGGGGTTACATCAGGGCGCGGACGTTCCAGCCCTGACCGGCGAGCTGGTTGAGGAGCTGCACCTGCTGCGCTTCGCTGTCGCAGGTGACGACGACGCCCCACACAACCGGTCGCGTATGCGTCTCGGCGTCGCCCGGTTCGGGCAGCTCCTCCTCGTCGGATGCATCAGCGCCGGCCTGGTCCGCGCGCCCGCCGCCCTGGGCCGGGGCGCCCTCGCTGGTCAGGGCCACCGCGTCGTCGACGGCGATGGCTTCGGCCAGGTCGTCGAGGTCCTGCTCCGTCCAGCCAGTGCCGTCAAGGTCGTCGAGGCCGCGCAGCAGTTCGGCAAGCGCCTGGTCGTCGTAGCCGCCGATCTCTGCGGTGCGGTTGTCGGCGAGGAGGATGCGCAGCGCGGCGTCGTCGTCCACGTCGAGGATCACGGCGGGCACCTGGCCCAGGCACTTGGCCTTGGCGCCGCGCCAGCGGTGCTCACCGGCGATGATCCGCATGCGGCTCGCCTGGACCAGGACTGTGCCGTAGAAGCCGTTCTTCTCGATCGACTTGGCGATCACGTCCACGTCGCCCTGGTGGGGGTTGTCCGGGTGCGGTTCGAGGTCATCGACCGGAACCATTCGGTAGGTCTGGGAGACAACGGCGGGCACGGTGACCTTCCGGGTTGGCTGATGATTGAGCTAGACGGCTCGAAAAGATCGACGAGGCTAGGGCCTCACGCATGTGAGCCCCGTAGGCACTCGTCACTTGCGAGGCTCCTGCCCACCCCATCGAGCAATCGCTATCGTGGCATCCATGGGCATGTCTTCTTGGCTTGCTGCAAGCACACCTGTGCGGTGGATTCGTTGGCTTTTAGAAAGAATCGACCGAGAACTAAACATGAATGCGGACGAGTTCGCCTCCAGAGTGGGCTGGACAGTCGCGAGGCGACCATGGACCGCTCGCGCCTACAGAGACATCCGTTTTGACCTTCAGCACCGCCCAGGCAATTTGCCCTATTCCGCCATTTGGGGAGCCGCAGGTTCTGACGACGGGAGCGACGCCAAGCTCACCATAGATATGGCACCAGCAGTTGCCGAAGAGCTCGACTCTCTCTTTCGATCCCTTGGGCCGCCACCCGATCAGTCCGGTGCTCCGCAAGGGGCATCCAGTCGCGGGGACGGGGGTGCAGCGTCATGAGCCGTGACCAGCACACCGCTCAACTCACCGGCCTTGAAATAGCCATGCAGTGGACCAAGCTCCCACCCGAACATCTACGCGCAGCCCTGAAGGCGTTGGAGCCCCAACTGGTTCGCGACCACGCCTATCGTATGGCGTTGGCCGAGATACAGGAGCGGAACGACGAGCGATCCCACCGGCTATTCATGACGGGACTTCTCATTGGATGCGGGGTCGCCGTCGCAATGCTAGTCGCCGCCGTAATCGTCGGCATGAATGGGCATGCATGGCTTGCGCTGGCATTCTCTGGGCCGAGCATGCTCGCATTAGTAGGCATGTTCGTGCTGCGCCGATTCGATACCGCTACCCTCAGAGAGAGCCGACGCGCTCAGCCAGCCCAGCCAGCAGATCCACTTCAGCAAGGGCAGGCACCTGAGCCCGGCACGCCGTTGGTGAGCTAAGCGATCTCCAGACCCACCGGCCGCGGGTGACCCAGCGTGCTGCGTGCGGGCCGGCCTCGGAGGGGCCATAGCCGTCCACGACGGGCCGGTGGCCCGCATGCGGCAGATGGACATGGGCGGGGCAGGTCCGACAGCCACCACCCACGATCGACGAGTAATCGGCCGTTGTCCCCTGCCTTGTAGTTGACGGTGTGCCAGCGCTTGGCAGTGACCTCCGAGGGCGAAAGGGGGAGCCCGGTCACGCCTGCACCCGTACCCACACACGCTCGATCATGGGTCGGTGATCGGGCAGAAACATACGGCCTTCGGCCCGCGAAGTACGATCATGGGAACCGAAACTTTCTACGCCACGGCGGCGCAAGTTCTACCGACCGTACTCATTGCCCTCGTCATCGAGATCGGGGCGATCTTGCGGGCCAAACAGGCGGCCTACGATGCGCTCTTCGCACAGATGGACAACCCGCCGCCCTACAAAGCCCTCGGACTACTTCGGCTCTACCCAGAGGAGATGAGGGAGTATCAGGAGGACCCGAAGGCCTATGCCGCGAAGGTCCATCACAACAATATGGACAGACTGAGGACTTCCATAGAGAGCTGGAACAACCTGGCGAAGCTGATCGCTGGGGTCTTCATCGCGGGCGAAGCCCTCGCGTTCGCCGCAATTGGGTACCGGTGGTTCAACGCCTGGGTCTTCTTCGGCGTTGCCGCGTGCCTACTGGCCTTGTGTGTTGCCGCCGTACTGATCCCACTCTTCCGGCTCGAACACATCCAGGCGTAATCCCCGACGAACATCCACGATGATCGCTATGCCGAGATCGACATCCTGCCGTATCAGCAAGTATCCATGACGACGGATCAGCAGCATGGAGACCCTGGAGCGAATACCTCGCAATCAGTGAGACATCGCTCGGGTCGGATGAGACTGGACAACCGGTTTGTTGCCGATCACCGGTTGATTGCGTTTTGTCGTTATGTCGGTGACCTGGGAAAACGCCTCACAGCGACGCCAACAAGATCAACTTTTGGATCCATCCAATGACTTTAGGACGCTCACGATCACCCGTCAGCGTCGCCCTGGGGCCCGCTCATCTCGTGTGACCAGAGTTCCGAAAGTCCCAAAACGCGACGAATGCGAGGATTCGCGCGCACCGCATCACCAGACACGCACGAGCCGGAACTGCTCGACGTCCTCGGCATGGCCTACCGCGTACCGGCAACCGCCGCACACCGCACGGTCGCTCCACGTGCCCAGGTTGAGCTCGCCGCAGTGGTGCAGCCACGCCGCCTTGTCCAGCGCACTCGTTCTCGACCTGGGCACGGCCCCTCCTACTCCAGCAGCGACGCCACCACCTGCGAGGCGTCCTTCTCCAGCCGGTCCCGGCTGTGCAAGTAGATCTCTGTCGTGGACACGTCGGCATGGTTGAGGTCGAGCTGGATCTGCCGCATCGCGACGCCGGCCTCCTGGGCCAGCGAGGCGTAGGTGTGCCTGCACGAGTGCGGCGACACCTTAGACGTGATGCCCGCCTGCTGGGCGATCCGCCGTACCAGCTCGAACGCCTTCGACCGGTCCCACGGCCGCCCCGTCGAGGTCACGAACAGCGGGCCCTTCAGGTCCTGCAGCTCGACCCCTTCGCGGTGCGCCCGCTCAGCCAGGTAGGAGTCCAACGCGTGCGTCGTCTCCACCGGCAGACGCCGGACGATCGAGTCGCCACCCTTCACCGTGATACGCAGCGTTCGATACCCGCGGGCGAACCCGAGGTCGTCGATCTCAGCGTTCACCGCCTCGGAGACACGGACGCCGGTCTGCAGCAGCAGCCGTAACAGCGCCGCGCTGCGCAGCCGTTCCCGGCCGTGGTCGGCGTCGGCCGCCCGGAGAAGATCCTGCGCCTCAGACTTGGTCAGCGCGACCGTCTCGGAGTGCTTGCGCGGAATCTTCGGCCGCCGCGTCTTCTTGAACCGGTTGGCGTCGAGGGCTTCGGTCTCGTGCAGGTAGTCGTACCAGGACGAGACCGACGCCAGCACCTGAGCGACCGTCTTCGGCTTCGGCGGCTGGCGGGCCGTCTCCTGGAACCAGCGGGAGAACACGTCGCCGTGCGGCTTGCGCGCCTCCAGCGGGTCCAGGCCGGTCTCCGCGCAGAACGCGAACCACCGCCGGATGTTCCGCTCGTACGCCTCGCGCGTGTTCGGCGAGTCGTACGACCACAGCCACGCCCGGGTCAGGTCGAGGATGATCGGCGGGAGGTCGAGCGGGAGCGCGAGGTCCGCGCGCGGCGCCTCGGCCAGCTCGGTGCCAGGTAAGTCGGTAGCGGCCGGGTGGAGCCGGTCGCTTCCGTGGTTGCTCATGCGAGCACCTTTCACGAGGGAAGTGGATCACTCGTGACGGTAACACACAGAGCAGAACATAACAGGGATTATGTTCCCTTCTTAGCGATCTTCGTCAGCCAGATAGCGATCTGGTTAAACACCGATAGGTGCACCTCGACGCACGATGCAATAGGCACCGTGAACACGAGAATTCGCGACGCACTAGCTGACCTGCTTGCCTGGGTAGCAGCAGGCGTTCTTGTGGGCCTCCCCTTGGCCATCGGAGGGATCTGGGGACTCGTCGGTCTCATGCGGCTCATCGACCTGCACCCTTGGGTGTCATGGCTAGTCCTGCTCACCCTCGCTGCCATAACGATCATCCATTGGGTTGTATCCATAAGAGATGCCCGGGAACGCAGGGCCTTGAGGCGCGCCGGACGGCAACGTGAACTTGAGATCTTCCCCCTGGAAGTACGTAGCGATCCAGGTGAACGTCTCCAAACCCGAATCAGGGCCGTCAACGACGCGTTCGCCGAAGCCGCCACCCTGATGGACGAACTGCGACGCGACCTCGAAGCGCAGCAAACCGCGCGCGAAGCACTGCTAGCCGAAGCCGAGAGGCAGCAGAGACTCCTTGAGATCGACAAGGAACAGGCCGAGAAGATCAGGCAAATTCTCGTTGGCGAGACAAAGGCAACCATCCGCGCCGAGCGGCGTCAGCAGTGGATGTTCTTCGCACTCGGAATCAGCATGTCCGTGCCTATCGGCGTGTTCGTCAACTGGATCAGTTGATTGCAACCGGGCGAGCCGGCCTCTGGTTGCCGCCCCGCGGCCGCAGCGGCGCCCCCGCCTCCTCCAGCAGCCGGTGAACGAACCCGTACGAGCGGCCCGTCGAGATCGACAGCCCCCGGATCGACTCGCCATCCACGTACCGGCGCTTCAGGTCCGCCTTCAACGTCTCGCGCTCGGCACCGGACACCCGCTGGTACTTCCTGACCATCACAGCCACCCCTGTCTGTTCACTTCACGCTGCCGCCACCAGGCGAGCCCGCAGCACATCACGGCCCTCCGGCGTCAACGGGACCTCGTCCCCCCGCCAGATGCAGCCCTCGATCGTCGCCAAGTCGGCGAAGTCGTACACGACCTCGCGGCCCGACTTCCCCAGCACCCGCGCGCCGTACCTACGCGCCCACTGCCGAATCGTCACCGCCTCCCGGCCCAGCCGGACAGCAGCAGTCTTCGCCGTCGCAGGGGACATCAACACCCCCGAACAGCGGAAAGCCCCCGAACCATGATCGGTCCGAGGGCACACGTCTCTCCGTCGCCCGGAAGTGTTACACATACCCGTAGCCCGGTGCAAGCTGGCGGTCAGTAACCGCAAACGCCGTTCCTGACCGCCGCGTAGCTACTCCGCGGTCGCGGCAAAACGGAAGAGAGGGACCAGGACAACCCCAAGGATCATCACCACGAGGCAGGCGCCAATCACAAAGAAGGTCCAGCCGTTGAACCAGCGGAACCCAATCGCAAGGAACGCCAGCACCTCACCAACGGCGAACACGACCGCGAACACCACGGCAAACCCGAACATCATGCGCACGCTTTCGCGCGCATCCTGAGTCGCGGGACTCTCCCGTTTCATCTCCATGAGATTGCGCTGCAAGGACCGCAGGATAAAGCCACTTTCCACGGCTAAGGCGATCATCAGAGTCGGTAGAACCTGTGCGGCCGTAACGTAGAAGCTTTCCGTTCCCATGCCTAGTATTCGCGATCAAGCCATCGAGCGTTCCAGCCCTCTCCACTCACGTTCGCCGCCAACCGTGAACACTAACGGCGCCTCACCGGCGCACGATATTCAGTCGTGATCGCACGACGACGCTCCGGACCCTCCAAAGATCGTGGTCTCGCACCGCGCTCCTCAGCTCGCGCCACAAGAGTGATCGCCCAACGCCAGCGGCTCAAGCCACGCCAGCGCAGGAGGCTCCGCGATGTCCGCTGGTCTGTCCAATGGTGGGCCGCCCTCACCAGCGTCATCGCTGGCCTCATGTCCGTTCCCGCGCTCGTCATCTCTTTGAACGCTCTCGAACTCGGCCAGCAACAGCGTGCGGACGCGCTAGCCCAGCGAGCCGAGGACAAGAGAAAGGAAGAACAGGCAAAAGCCGAAGAAGCAGAAGCCAAGGCCGAAGCGGATGCCCTCGCCAAGATCGCCTTTCCTACCCGTGTCCAGATCGTCGACGAGGCCCACGGAACCGTCCCTGACGCCTGGTCCTGGAATGTGCGCAACGCCAACTCGCGGCGGGCCTACGTGTACGTCCTGCATCGCCCTGACAAGCTGCCGACTGAGCTCTGGGAAGTCCTCGTCGAACCGTGCAGCGAAGGCCAAATCGTGCTCCGGGAATCGGAGAGCAAGCTGGACGGCCCCGGCGGTAGCCAAGAATTGGCCATCGCCAACGCGTCCGTCGTCCAGACCGAGGGACAGGTTTGGACGAGACCCACGCTGACATCACCGCCTGAGCTCATCCCCGTCTTCGATGACTGGTTCGGGATAGAGACATGGCCTGACGACGTCGCCTTCCCCACCCACTCGCTTCCCCTCAAGGGGGCTCGACGTGGGATCACGCCCTGCACCTAACGCTCACCCTGCTCCCCATCGGCATCAGTGCGCGGCCTCCTCCTCCACCCGCGCCGACGCCTCCCGCTCCGAAACGTGCGTCCCACACGCAGCGCACACGTAGAAGCCCGCCTTCACATCCCAGCGGAACGACCGCTCACCACACCGGCACCGCGCCGGCGTCCACGCAGGCGGCTCGTCTCCGACCAGCCGTTCGAGCACCAGCCGCCACGACAGCGCGAAGTCCACCAGCCCCACCAGGTCCTCCCGGACCAATACGCTCTCCAGCCGGCCCGACTCCGTCAGCCAGCCCACCGCCCGCGACCGAGCGACCGCCGACCGGACCCCACCCGGACGCGACCCCGCGCCCAGCCACACCCGCGCCCGGCCCTCGAAGTCGAGCAGCCCGCCCGTCAACTTCTCCAGCAGATCCCCCACCGGCGACACCGCAGGCTTCGGCCTCGACCCCGACACCCTCGACCACTTCGACGGCGGCCGGAACCCATCCGCCTCCCGAGCGAGCTGCGCAGCGAACCCATCCACCTCCAACAGCGCCGCCCGCACCGTCGCCGTACACCGGCCGCACACCAGCGGCTCCCCCGGCCGCCAACGCACCTCCGGAACCTCCGGCTCGGCAGGAGGCTCCCCGACCTCACCGCCCCGCACCCACTCATCCACCGCATCCGCATGCACATCACGAGCCGCCTCGAAAGCAGCCCACGCCCGCCGCGACCTGCCATTACACGGCCCCACGCACGCGCCCGACACCACCGACACCCCAGAAGCAAGACCAGACACGGCACCCCCGACCCCGAGACGAAACGCCCACAAGGCTACAAGATCAAATTCTTTTCGCAGGCACCAAGCCGAATGCAGCCCTGGCCGGCCCCCATCTGGGGCCCCCGGGGGGCCTGCGAAAGCGCCGAACCGCGCGATGCGGTCCGGCGCTGAGCGCGCATCGCGCTAGACGCGAACCCTCGCGCGTTCGGCAAGCCTGCCCGCGCTGTGCACGTCGCGCGCTACCTCGTGCCACTCGTTGCGCATCGTGTGGGCGCGTAGCGCCTGCAAGAGGTAGAGCGCTGCGGCGATGTACTGTCCGGCCTGCGTGGCGCTCTCCTTCTCGGCGCGGCCTTCCGCCCCGATGAACTCGGCGCTACTCCAGGTGACAAGCAAGGTGCCCGTGTCGCTGCGTTCCGCCTTCACATCGACCATGACGCGATGCTGTGCCAGCACGGCGCAGCACTGTGATACCGCGCGCTTGACGGCGTCAAGCTGTTGACGTTGCCGGGCTTCCCGGTTGCTGGGCTGCACGCTCGGCAGCGTGGCGAAGAACGGGCGGACCTTGTGAGCGATGAGCACGTAGCCGTTCCACGGAGACCGGGACGACAAGCCTATGACGGTGAACACCTGCCCCCGGAACTCTGCGCGCTCACCCTGGTAGATGACCTCGGTACCGCGCGGCAGGTAGGCCGCTAGGGCATCGGCGGCTTCACGGCTGATCTTGCCTACGCCGCGCTGGAGCATGCCGCCCAGCTCGCAGGGGATGCCGTCGGCGGTGCACGGGCGGCACCCTGACGTGTGGTTGGCAAGCGATCGATGCGCGTTGAGCGCGTGGTCCCGGGCAACTTCGGCTTGCTCACGGCGGATCATGGCTAGGGCCTCCTGTGGCGTGCGTGGTGTTGGTTGGTGAGGGGTGGGCGGGCGCGCCCGTGGTGGCGACACGGGCGCGCCCGGTTGGGTTAGGCGTCGGCCTTCTCGGCGGCCTTGTTGGCGGACTCGGCGGTCAGAAGCCGGATGATCTCCTGCACGCGGTCGAACGACATGCCGCGCTCCTCCATGACCTCGGCATAGGTCTCTTCGCTGTGCGGGGCCTTGAACTTCTCGGCGAACTTCCACACGAGGCGGACGGCGGCCGTGTCGGCGGCGACCTTCGCGGCGGCCTTCTTCCGGGCCTCAATCTCCTTGCGGTACTCCGTCATCTCCGGAAGCTCCGCCAGGAAGTTCTGAACCTTGGTCGCGCTGGTGCCGGGCACCTTGCCCAACTCGGTGAGAGTCGCCTGTCCGAAACCGAGCTGCGCGGCAACGCGCATGCCGATCAGGGCGTACGTCGTGAACTTGGGCGCGTTCTTGCCGGTGCCAAGCGTGGCGATGTACTCGGCGGGCAGGTCCTTCAGTTCGTCGCCGGTGATGATCCGGTCGGCCACGCTGCCCTCAGAGTCGGCCTTGGCCAGCTCGTCAAGGCGGCCGGAAGCGGCCAGACCGATCACGACATTGCCGGTCGGGCGGGAGACGCCCTGACGGGAGAACGTGGCCTTGTGGGCGATGGTCACGCGCTCGATGGCGTCGAAGATCTCGGCGGGGTTGGTGGTGATCTCCACGGTTGTGGCCTTTCGTGGTGTTGGGTGCCCGCCCGGACGGTCCGGGCGGGCGGGTTGGTTAGAGCTGCTGTGTGTCGTCGATTGCGCTACCGCTGTTAACGGTCTGATCAGCGGGTTCGCTGGCCTGCCTGCGCTTGCGGCGTCGCCTCTTGATCAGCAGTCCGAGCGCTACGGCTGCGACTGCTAGCAGGGCGGCGGCCCATCCGGCAATCACGGTCACGGGGTCTCCGCTTGCCGTGTTCGCCGCGTTGAGCTTGCCGGGCTCCGCTGTGTCGGCCGTTCCGGGCTCGCCCTGGTCGCCCTTGAGTCCGGGCGTTCCGGGCTTGCCGGACGGTCCGGCGCTCCCGTCCCGTCCGGCGGGCCCTGCGGCTCCGGTCGGTCCGGGCTCGCCGGTACCAGCGGGGCCGGTCGGTCCGGCGCTCCCGGTGGGGCCGGGGTCACCCTTGGGGCCGGTCGGTCCGGGCTCGCCCTGCGGTCCGGGCTCGCCCTGCTCTCCCCGTTCGCCTTGGGGTCCGGCTGGTCCGGTTGGTCCGGGCTCGCCCTGCGGTCCCGCGTCTCCCTTGTCGCCCTTCGGTCCAGGGACCGGGACGGCGGTGACGGTGGCGGTGGGGCCGGGGCTTCCCTGGGGTCCGGGCGGGCCGGACGGACCGGGGTTGCCCTGGGGTCCGGGCGGGCCGGGCACTCCCGGCTCGCCCTGCGGTCCCATCGGTCCGGGCGGACCGGGCGGACCGCTGACGGTCACTGTGGTGACAGGTTCGGCGGCGACCAGCGTTGCAGTGGTCACGTCCCCTCCTGTCAGCGTGATCGCTACTAGGACCGTTGCGAGTGACCCGCAGGTCAGCCACGCGATCCGTTCGCTCGTTCGTATCTGCACATGACAAACAGTAGGGCGGTAATGACTTTGACGGGGGCGGTTTTCGGTAACAGTTTTCCGGCGGATTTATAACGGCTAGATAACAGAAGCGGCCGCCCAGAAGGCATACCGGACAAGGTGCGAGCATTCGTCAGCGTGGCTGATCATCTGCATTGGCACGAATTCATCCCTTTCGCCGACCTCCGACCCGACGCCCACCTTCGGCTCGCATTTTCGGGTCTCGCTCTTGCTGGAACGCTCTCAGATCGACGCTGAGGAGATCGCATACGGGGGGTATTCCCATGTATCAACCAACCGGTGATCGTCGCTCAGCGTTGATCTCAGCACGCTCTAGGGGGTGCGTCATGTTTTTCGTGGTGCGTCAGATGCGTCGTGGTGCGTCTGTGGGCATGCGAAAACCCATCAGCGACGAGGAGGTGGCTCAGCCTCGTTCTGATGGGTTTCCGGCTCATTCTGGCTGCCTTTCGGCTCCTGTTCGCGTGGTTGCGGCGGTGTGCCTTGTGAGCGGTTGCCGCGTATGTGCTGGTAGCGGGCTTGAGGGGTGTCGCTCTATCCGCCAACCAGTTCCTCACGTGTCGGGTAGGGCCTTGGCGTCGGCCGCGCATCCGATGCAGGGCAGCGCCTGGTAGTGGATGGGGCACCGGCCGGCTGGGCGGGTCGTGCGGGCCATCTTGGCTTCGGCCCGCGCTTCCTGGTCTCGCGTGGCCTCGCGCCAGGTACGCAGGTCCGCTGCGGGGATGCCTGCGACGTACAGGTGCAGGGCCTTGCGGACGCGGTTCTCGCGGGCGATGACCTGCGCGACGCGCTCGGCCTCGTCGAGGGGGCATCCGACGCGCTTGGCGATGACCCGGGCGGCGCGGCTGACCGCCGGGGCGTTCTTCTCCTCCTTGCTGATCTTGTCGTCGTCTTCTGGGTGGTGGTCGGCGGCCGGTCGGCTCGGTTCCTCCTCGGCCCCGTTCGGAGATGAAGAGGATTGAAGTTGAGGAGTGGAGAGAGGATTGGGGGGAAGTCCAGACTTCCCCCTTTTGGCCCCAAACTTCCCCTTTTGCGGTCCAGACTTCCCCCTTTCCGCACCCGAAACGGGGAAGCCAGGACTTCCCCCTTTTCCACCGGTCTCCCCGTCATCCACAGCGTCATCCACAGGAGAAACGGGGAAGTCTGGACTTCCCCCTTTCTGGTCCACCGTGGACCCGTCCGACCCCGAAAGGGGGAAGTCCGACGGTCCCGCTTCGAGCTCCAGATCGAGGGGACGCGGCGGCTGCCCGGGCAGGTACCCGGGCATCGGAGGGATGTAGAACACGGTCGCCTTCCGGCGGCCGCCCCCGGTTTCGAGCACGACGAGCAGCCCCGCCTCGACCAGCCGCTCCCGCATCGCCTTGACCGACCGCACGTCAATCCTCGCCCAGTGCGCGATCTCCTCGCGGGTCAGCCAGCCGGTGCGGGTGTGGTCGTTGATCCTGCGAGCGATGGCGATCAGCGCGAGCAGGTCCCTCGGAGGCGTGCTCTTCGGCGCGTTGATCGCCACCTCGTCGGCCAACTTGTAACCCATCAGGCCCCTTACGTGCTGGTTTTCCAAGGGAGCCACCGAGGGAAGAGGCGCCCCGCAACGATAGCGGTACCGCAATTAACAGTCATCCGGCTCGTGGTGGCCGCCCCGTCAGGTCGTAGGCTTGCCGCCGGCCGGCGTCGGACAGGACGTGGTACGCCTCCCCGACTTCCTGGAATCTCGCCGCCACCTTCGGGTCTGGGTTGACGTCGGGGTGGAGCTGGCGGGCCAGCCTGCGGTACGCCTTCCGGATGTCGTCCTGGCTCGCGGTCTTGGTGACGCCGAGCAGGTCGTACAGCCGCCCAGCGGGAGGCGGTGCAGGCCTGCGCGGTGGCCGCGGCGGCGGGGGTGGTGGAGGCGGAGGAGCCTGGACACGCGGGCTGCCGGGGCAGGTGGCGGCGTGCGGCATCATCCGCTTCTCGGGCGGGACGAGTGGCCTGTCCTCGGTGATGCGACGCGACCGCAGGACCCCATGAACGTCTCTCCACACAGCGGTGTTGCCGTCCTCTTGCGGGGCCATGTCCACGGCGAAGTGCGCGCCATTCACAGTGCGGGTCCATCGGACGAACCTGCCGCAGGGCAGTTTGTCCTTACTGCCCTGGCACGGCTTGACGTCAGCGCGGGAGAACAATCCACCCCCTGGTGTCCTGATCGGACAGGTTGATCATGCGCTGTCCCCTCCGTACCGGGCGAACACGGCGTTGATCGCAGCCAGCTCGGCCTTGGCCTGGTCGCGGTCGGCCTTGACCTCGCCCAGCTCGACGAGGAGGTTGTCCCGGTCGGTGCGAACCTCGGCCAGCTCGGCGCGTGCCATGTCCCGCTCGCGGACTGCCTCGTCGCGCTCGGCTTCCGCGTGCTGGATGGCCTGCTCGAACCCGATGAGTGCCCGCAGTGCCGGGCCCGCGGTGGCCGGCGGCGCGGTCTCGGGGGCCGGGACGGGGGTCTTCGTGGTGGTCTTCGCGGCGGTTGCAGCCGTGACGGTCCGGGGATCGGGCTTCGGGGTGGTCTTGGTGATGGTGAGTCCGCCGTCGTTCCACTCCAGCGCGATCCACCAGACGGGCGGGTTGGCGCGGGGCCGGTGGCAGCGGGTGTGCTCGGTCCGGTTCAGGTACTGGCGGACCTCCTGTTCGTGCAGGGTGTCCCAGTCGGGGCAGGCGCCCTTAATGATCTGGGACAGGGCGCCCTGCCACTGCACGCCGACGACTCCGCCGTTGGTCAGCGGCTTGTCTCCCTGCTCGCGGGCCGCGTCGCGCAGCAGACCCCACAGTGCTTCGGCATCAGCGAAGATGTTGCGGGGCTTACTCCGGACGACGGTCGCGGTGTCGCCGATCTTCGGCACGGTGGTGTCTCCTTCGGTGGCGGTGTTGGTGTTCTTGGTGAGGTGAGCGATCACTTCGTCCTTGCGGGCCTGCAGCATCTCCGCGAAGGGCTGGGCATCCATGGGCCCGGGGGTGTGGAGGTTGCCTCCCGACACGTACGGCCGGAGGCCGTTGGAGAAGGCGGCGGCGAGGAGCGCTTCGACGCTCCACCAGGTGTCGCGGGGCATGGTGGCGGCTTCCTCGGTGGTGGCGGGGTCGGTGGCGGCGACCATGGGTGAGGGCTTTGTGGGATGGTCGTGCAGCAGTGAGCGGATCTTGGTTTTGTAGTTGTCGAGGCCGCGGCCCATGGCCTGCATCGGGATTTCGCCGGTGCGGCCGTTCTTGGGGTTGGTGATCAGGAACTTGCCGTTGGCGAGCTGCATTGTGAAGCCGAGGCGTTCCGTCTCGGCCTCGACGAGCTTCTTGACGTCGGACTTGTTCGTCATGTGGCGGGCTCCTTCCGGATGCGCAGGCCGAGGTGATCGGCGTAGGCGGCGGTCCCGGCTGCGCCCTTGCTCGCGGGGTGTAGGTGGGCCAGGACCTCGAAGGCGCCCCCGCGGCCGGCGGCGAGGCCGAGCATGAATCCGTTGCGGTACGGTCCGGCGGACCTGGACAGCTCGCGGATGTGCCAGGGCGCGGGGTGCGTCTCGACGGTCACGCCCGGTGTGTGGTTGGCCCACTCGTACGTCCAGCGGTCCCCGCCCGAAGGTTCGTCGGTGTCGGGGTTGTAGCCGACGATCACGTGGAGACGCCCGTCGGCTCGCGCCAGCGTGGTCTCGAGGTCGGCGCGGACCCTGTGACGGGTGGCGCCCCGCCACCCGGTGTAGACCAGGGTGGCGGGGCGCGGGCTGACGAGGGCTTCGAGCTGGCTTTTGAAGTGCTGCCGGACGTGGTCGGCGGCTTCGGGCGGGACGAGTTGGTCGTCGAGGCTGCGGTTGAGCATGATGAGCAGGACGGCCCGTTCGCTCGGGGTGAGGTGCTTGAGCATCAGCCGGCCTCGCGGGTGCCGGTCGCCACGGTGATGTTCTCGGTGATCAGGATGATGACCGGCTTGGCGTCGATCGGCTCCCACACCGCTCGGCCGTGCTCGTCGTAGACGAACGCCCCGTTCTCGTCGGTCTTCACCGCCTTGTTGCGGAAGAAGGAGCGGGAGCAGCGCTCAGTGGGCTTCACCCTGACTCTGGTGACGCGCTTCAGGCCCGCGTGGTTGGGGTTGTCCGGGTCGAATCGGGCCCAGCCGTACGTGTCGGGGTCGTTGACGACGTCCCAGATCTCGACGACTCGGGCTTCCTGGATCTCGATGGACCCGCCGGACCCGACCGGGTAGAGGATCACGGTGCCGACTGTGTAGATGTTGCCTCGCCAGTCCGTGAGAGTGCGCTGCTCAGCGGTCATCGGCTGTCTCGCTTGTGAGTGCAGGTGTCGGTGGTCTCTCCGTGGAGGGCGAGGTGGTCGGCGCAGGGCCAGGTGGGGCAGTCGTCGTTGGTGCAGACGGTGACGGGCCGGGGCGCGCACATCGCGCACATGATCAGGACACCTGTCACCCACTGCCCGCAGTGGGCGTCGCAGGAGACCCACGTCTCAGTCGTGGTGGGCTGGTGGCGGGCGTCGATGCGGTCGAACGCGGCGCGCAGGTCGATGTCCCCCTCGCTGCGAGGGGCGTCGGTGACGGGCATTTCGGTCCTTTCGATGGCAGGCCAGTTCACGGCCTCGTCGATGATCACGAGAGAGGCGCGCTGGCCCTGCATGGTCTGGCGCGCCTTCATGCGCTGCTTGATCTGGTCTTGGGTTGGTGGGGTGTAGCCGTGCCAGCCAGCCGTCTGGGACCACCGCTGGAAGTGGATGTGCCGCGCCAGTCCGCACCAGCGGCACCCAGACGGCTGCGCGACCATTCGCTCAGTCACTGCCTCGGCGCACCCTGCGCCGTTCCCGCCGCGACATGTACAGCTGAATGCCGTACGCGCCGCCGCGGCGATGAGCGATCCATTCGGCTTCGGCGTAGCCGCCGGGCTCGACCCCGACCGTGCGGACGGTCTCAACGAGCTCCGTCATCGACATGGGGAACATGTGGCTCTCGTCGTCGAGCCACATCACGTAGCCGGCGGCGCGGCCGCGGGCGAACTGGCCGAGTTGGAGTCGAGCGGTGAACGGCTCCGGAGCGCGCCACACGATCTCGCCCTCTGGGGTCCATGCGGCGCGCAGGAGGTTGCCGAACTCGTCGAACGGAACCAACGCCTTGTCGTCGTCCAGGTCAGCGGCCATCGCTGTCTCCCTTGCCGATCTGGGCCAGGGCGTGGCGGGCGATGGCTGCACCGTGGAGCCCGTTCGGAGGTGCCGGGGGCGCGGGCGTGGCCGCTGGCGGGATGTGATTCCAGCCGTTGGCGCGGAGCCAGACAATGAACTCGAACGCGAAGTCCGTGGTGCTGTCCCGTTCTTCGGGATCGGTGCGGTCGCGTTCAAAGACGCGCTGCGTGAGTGCCTCCATCGCCTTCTCTGCTGCCTTGGTCATCATGGGGTTCTCCTTTCTCGTGCTGCCTTGCGCTGCTGGCGGCGCCGGTAGGCCCTGCGTTCGTCTTCATCGAGGCCGCCAGCGACGCCGTATTGGGCTGCGCTGGCCTGTAGGTGGAAGGCCAGGCACTCGACCTGGACGGTGCAGGTGCGGCAGAGCTGCTTGGCCTGTTCGGTGCGGGCTTCCTTCTGTTTGGGGGTCTCGCGGGGTTCGCCCTCGCCTGGGCCGAAGAACAGGACCAAGTCCTGTCCCCGGCAGGCAGCGCTGTTCCGCCATCCCCTGCGGGCGGACATCAGCGCCTCCGCTCGGTCAGTCCCATTTCTCGGGCGGCGGCGCTGTACCGTTCGACCTGGCGCAGCGACATCCGCGTCTCGGCGGCGATCTGCTGCAGCGTCTTGCCGTTGTTGATCAGCTCTGCGACGCGCTGGGCCTTGGCGAGGCTCCTCGGCGTGACCGGGATCCAAGCTGGCCCGGACTCGGGCCGGATGACTCGGTATCCCGCGTTGCCGAGCGCGTCGAGGATGTCGGCGGCGTTGGGAGCGGCGGACGTGAGGGCGTCGGTGATGACCTCGGTCGCCGTGTTACTCATGAATGTTTCTCCTGCTCGTCCGCTTGATTGCGGTAGCGCTTTCGGCTCATGCGGGCTCGCGCAGCTTGCCGAGGCTGAGCTCCGCCCGGTTCAGGAGGCGCTCCAGTGCTTCCCAGGTGGTGCCGAGCCGTTCAGCGAGCCGCTCCCCGTCGATCTCCTGCGTGTGGGGGTTGATCGGCGGGTCGGTGGCGAGGATGAACCGGGCGTCCTCCAGGAGGGCCTGGGTGTTCCGCATGAGGCGGGCCCCGTCGAGGGTGCCTCTCTTCTTGAGCAGCTTGAGGTGGGTGTCGCACAGCAGGCGCTCGTCCTTCGACCCGTTGACGCAGGTCGGGTAGGAGCAGCGGACCGTCTGCCAGGGCTTCGCGTCGGGCTCGTCGATGGCGTCGGCCCAGGCGTGCAGCGGCAGCCACCGTTGGGTGACCGCGTGGGAGCGGGTGTAGCCGACCGAGGCTTTCGGCAGGTGTTCCTTGGGATCGAGGGCGGCCAGCTCCTCGGCAGCGTTCCGGATGCGTCGCGCGATACTGACACTGGTGGTCGCCCGCACACGCGCCCGGATCGCCTGCAGGTGCGTCTCGTCCACCTCCGTACGGCTGGCGATCTCCTTCAGCGGCCAACCCATCACAGCGAGCGCCCGCAGTCGGCGCGCTGAGCCGATCGCATTGATCCGGACGTGGTCGGGCAGGTCGTCCACGACGAATGCCAGGATCGCATCAGACACTCGCGCGCTGATCTTCGCGGGCGGCTCAAGTCCCCGGCTGGGAGAGCCGTCCATGACGTGGAAGACGGTGGACTTGTTCAGTCCCACCGCCTCGGCGAGGGCTCCGTAGCTGACCAGCCAGATCCGGTTCATATTCCGGACGTGGGCGCGGGCGTTGTCGGCGTTCACCAGCCCACGCCACGTTCCCGCGCGCAGTTCACGGCTTCGTCTGCGCTGGTATCGACGCTGCGCCTCCATCAGGGTGCTGCGTGTCATCGCGTCATCTCCGGCCACGTCAGCTTGTCGAGCGCGGCCCGGTGCGCCTTGGGCATGTCCGCGAGCGGGTGTCCGAGGTGGTCGGCTCCCAGCGCGGCCAGCGTCGCGGCGTCGGCCATGTTGTGGTCGCCGCCGGTGTTGAAGACCGGCAGGCGACGGGCGATCGAATCAACGATCTCGCCCTTGCTGCCGCTGCCCTTGCCGAGCGCATACGTCTTCAGCGTGGCCTGCGGCACCTCGACGATGGGCACCCCGGCGTCCGCGATGATGCCCATGGTCCGGTAGTACAGGTAGGAGCGTTCACCGGCGCCGCCGCGGCCGCCGTCCTGCCGGTTGAACACCAGCTTCTCGACCAGGACGAGGTGGGCATGCTCGGCGTTGCTGAGCACGACGATGCGGCTGGCCAGGTCGTTGAGCGTCCGGTACTTGGTGCGCAAGGGCATGTTGGTGATGCCGTCTCGGCCTACCTTCTCGCACCAGCCGAGGCCGTTGGCCATGCCTGTGGCGGTGAGGGAGAGGTCGAGGCCAACGACGTGAAAGGGGATCAAGACTGCCATTCCTTCGGGGTTTTGAGGACCTTGTGCAGGTCGTGGTCAAGGAAGAAGTCGGACCACAGGGCCGGGTCCTTGGCGACCTGGTCGGCCGGCCGGGCGGCCCGGTGGTCGCGGTTGCTGCGGGAGCGCCGCCGCTCCGCGCGTTGGGCGAGCAGCGCGAGGATGATCACCCCGGCGGCGGCCAGCACGGTGAGTGCGCCGATCGCCGCCAGGACGTCCTTCACGCGGTGTCCTCCACGCGGGCGTCGAGCTGGGCTCGGAGTGCGGTCTTCTCGGCGGCGGTGGCGAGCAGGTCGCGCTCGGCCGACTCGGCCCGCTGCACCTGCGTGCTCAGCTCCTCGTTCAGCTTGTACGCCAGCTCGGACGCGGCTTCGTACTGGGCGCGGAGCCCGGTCATCTCGACGTCGATGTCCCGCCGCATCATCTCGGCACCGACGATCAGCCCGAGCAGGATGCCGACAAACACGCAGACGACGGCGATGACGAGCGCCCACACCCCACCGAAGACGATCAGCCCGCCGAAGAACGCGATGCTCACGCCGAGCACGAAGTACCTCTGGTACGGCTGGGCCTTCGTGACGGCGATCTCGAACTTCGCCTTCACTTCGTCACCTCGCCCTCGATGCTGAGGATGTTCGGGTACGACGAGGTGACTTCGACGCGCCAGCCGTTGACTTTGAGTCGGTAGGTGCGGCCGACCTTGAGGGCGCCGTACATGTCGGAGCTGTTGAACTTCAGGCTCAGCCAGGCGTCGGTGTTCTCGTAGACGCCCTGGTCGGTGAAGATCAGGTATCGGCAGTCGCGGCGGGTGTCGCAGACCCGCTCCTTCGACTCCACGGTGGCGGTTTCGATGCGGCCGGTGCCGGTCTTGACCATCGCGACGCCGATGATGATCGCGAGGATGACCGCGAAGAAGATGAGGCCGCCAATGACCTCTACGTCGTTGCGCCTCATCGGCCACCGCCCTGGAGAGCGGCGTCGATGCGCGCCTGCTGGTCGGCGGGGGCGTGCGGCCGGGTCATCTCGGCGATGAGCTGGGTCGCGGGCCGGCCAGCGAACTGCTCCCCCTCGGCCGGCTTGTCCCTGCGGAGCTTGTCCAAGGTGGCGGGCGGCAACTCGACGCCGTGCTCGCGGAGCGCGGTGGCGAGGGATTCGACGTCGGGCAGCGCACATGGGGTGTATCCGATCCAGAAGACCTCGACGTCCTCCTCGTCGATGGAGGCGGGAGGGTCGAACGCCGTGGCCCAGTAGGTGTTGAGGGGCGCATCCCAACCGACCGTGGTCACCCGCTTGTCGGGCGAGCCGGGAGCGTTGGGGATGGTGTAGCGGCTCATGGACTTCCTTACTGGTCAGCGGCGGCGTGGGCCTGGAGGACCACGACGCCGTCAGTGGACTTGGCCAGCTCGAACGCGGCGGCGTAGCCGGCGAACCCCGCGGCGAGCTGGAGACGGTTGGGGGCGTCGGCGGCATCGAACGCCTGGAGGAGCTTCTGCACGAACGTGGAGCCGGGCCAGCCGCCCCGGCCGAAGTGGAACAGGACGTGGGCGGCGATCGTCGGAGTGATGTGCGGGTCGCTGTGCATGCGGACTCCCGGGGCCGTGGTGCCGGTGTGTGAGGGTCAGGTGGTGGCGTTCTCGCGGGCGAACTGGTCGGCGTCGAGCTTCTGCAACGCGGCCACGATGTCGCCGCGCCAGCCGACGACAGCGCTGGAAAGCCGGTCGGCAATCTGCAGGGCTTCCAGCAGGGCGGCCCGGTCGTTCAGCGCGGCGGGGTAGCGGCGGCTCCCCATCGCGAGGACGGTCTCCTGCGCGGCCAACCGGTGCTCGATCGTGGCGGGGGTGACGTCGTCGTACTCGACGGTGATGGACTTCATGGGGCACTCCTTAGGGGCGGACCCGGCGCCGGCACTGCGCGACGCCGAGCCGGGGACTGGTCAGGCGAAGTAGTCGGGCTTCAGCGGGGCGTACGGATCCTCGGCCTCCTCGCCCTGCCAGGCGTTGGCGAGGCGGACGAGGACGACCCAAGCGGCGTCGTGGACCGTGCGGGCCAGCGGCGTTCCGAGACGGGCAGCTTCGGACAGGTCCTGGTGCACATCGCGGATCCGCTCCAGGCGCTCCCGCTGCTCGTCGAGCTGACGGCGGACATCGGCGTAGTCCTCGCGGAAGGTGGGTCCGGGCATGTACTCGACGAGCAGCCGGAACGCCTTGCAGAGCAGGCAGTTGCGGCGGTCCCGGCACGTTCCCGCGTGGCGCGCGACCTCGGCGAAGGTGGTGGCACGCTGCTCGCGCTCGCGCTTGACTCGGGCGAGTCGGTCGGCGCGAAGCGCTGCCCGCTGGTCGTTGTTCAGGCGCATCACTGGCCGCCGTCCGGGGCGACCTCGCTGTTGGTGAGCTTCTGGAGGAAGGCGGCGAGGTCGGCATTGGTGGCCTCAGCGACCGGCTTCTCCATATGCAGCTCGAACTTGGCGGAGAGCTGCTGGTTGTTGCCGTCGAGGTCGGACCAGACGTTGACGATGCGCTGCTGCAGGTCCTTGCGGCGGGCGGCGGCCTGCTGCATGAGCACCTTGACCCCGTCATTCACCTGCGCGGCGTTGAGCTCCTTCGTCGAGGTGACGGTGACACCCAGGTGCTCAGTGATCCAGGCGAACCGAGCCTCATCGTTCTTCGCGGCCGAGCCCCTGCCGGTGCGGCCGGTAACCCCCGCCTCGCCAAACCAGATGCCGAGGTCGCGCAGCGCCTTAGCGGTGGGCTTCGGCTGCTCCTCGTCCTCGACGACCACCGCGTCCACGATGTCCTCACCGTCGTCCGCCGCCGCGGTGCTCTGCTCGCGGGCGGCCTCGAGGAGCGCTTCCGCGCGCTCGGATGCCTTGCGCGGTTCATCAGCGATCTGACCCGCCGCGGGCTGCCCGAGGTGGTCGGCGAACTCCAGGAGCTGCTGCAGAGTCGCGGCCTTCATCGTGGTGCCGGTGCGGTCGCGGAACACGGTGTGGAGCTGGCTCGTCGTGCCAGACCACGCGGTCATAATGTGCTGGCGGATCCGATCCGCCTCGGGGTCGGTCGGCGCCGGCGGCGGGTCCTGCGGGTATCCGCCAGGCGGCGGGTTCTCAGGAGGTTCCTCCAGGTACTCGTACATGGGCTCACGGGGCTCCGTGGCCGCCGGGGCGGGCTGTCCCTGTGGTGCGCCCTTGTCCGGCTGCGGGGGGAAGATGGCGACGCGGGCCTTGGCCGCGGCCTCCACTTCTTCGCCTCGGCCTTGCCAGGCGGGGTCGAGCTTGGACGTCCTCCAGATGGCCACGACCGCGTCGCGGTCGGTGGCCGCCTCGATCATCTTGAGGTAGTCGGTCGCGGGCGCGGCCTCGATAGCCCGCTGACCACCGCCACCACGGCCCAGCTCTGCACGGCGCGCGACCTCGCCCGACATCAGCTCGTCGAACCCGATGCCCTCGATCGTCAGACCGGGCACCATGTACGTCGTGGCCTTGACCACGCCGTCCTTCGGGTCGAGGAACGAGCCGGTGCGCTCGGCCACGTACAGCCAGGCGTCCACGTAGGTCCCTGCGTGTGCCAGGAACTCGGCGGCGTTGGGCAGCTCGGCCGCAGCGTTGCCGCCCTTGCTGTCCAGCCGCCACAGGCCCAGGCTGGGCACTTCCTTGAGGAAGACACCGAGTCGGGTGTGCGGCTTGCACGGCCGTCTCTTAAGCTCGACGTCCGCCCCGCACAGGCACGGTCCGACGAACGGCGCCTGCATCGCGACGCCGGTGCAGCGACGGATGCACAGCTTCCCGTCCCAGAGCTCCATGTTCTGGCTCAGTCCGTTGGGCGGAACGATGACGGGGATGCGCTGCGCGTTGGTGATGACCTCGAACTGCGGGCCCTGCGGCGACTTCCACGGCTTGACCTCGCCGCCGTACTTCTCGGCGACGCCCCGGATCATGTCCTCGGACGGCGACGTGAACCGGAACGTGTCGATCTTGCTGGGGTACTCCTTGCCGTTCCGGCTCATCTTCTTGATGCCGAGGCGGATCCGGCCGTCCTGCCAGTGGCGGCGCTGCAGTACGGAGGGGTCAATGGGCATCAGGCGGCGTCCTTCCTGGTGGTGGTCTTGCTCGGAGGCTGGATCGGCTTGAAGCCGCGCATTTCGAGCCCGTGGACGTAATGCGCGAGCGGGAGCAGCCCGCAGAACGCGGTGAACGCGTCGGCGTCGGCGGGGAGCGGCACGAAGCCGTAGCCGTTCGTGCGGAGGTTGAGAATCGCTGTCCCGACGAACGGCGGGACAGCGAACTCGTGGCTGGCGTCGTGGGTCTCGCTCTCGCCGTACGTGCACTCGGGCGGGCAGATGAGCGCAACTTCCGCGTTCCGCAGCGCGGCGAGCTGCATCAGGTGGTCTTCGTAGACGGCGCTGGCTGGCTTGGTGAGGCTCGTCTTGATGTCTACGAGCCACAGACCGGACGGCGTCGGGATCGGGCCGGCTGGCACCGCGCGGGGCTTGAACTTCGGGATGATCGGCGATGTCGGGCCGGGGAATCGCAACTCGGCCCAGATGTCGCTCGTCCCGCCGTACGGGATCGTGCGGTTGAGGACCGTGCACTCGGCCGCCTTGATGTCGCGGCGGATGTCCACCCCGAAGTCGCGCAGGAACGCCAGGTAGGCGTCCACGAACGGGGCGGCCTCTTCGTCCGGGATGTACGGGGCCCCGAGGTTGATCGCCTCAGCGATGTTGTGGACCCGGCTTCCAAGGTCGGCCTTCTTGTCCCACTGGACTCGGTACTGCGCCTTGGCCAGCTTGATGAACGCTTCCATGTCATCGGGGTCGGCGGCCGCGCGGACCGCGGCGGGGAGGTTGTCCATCAGCCAGATCGCGGTGTCCCTCGCGGCGGCCGGGGCCAGCGCCTCGATCATGTGCTGGTCGATGGCGTTGGTGACGGAGATCTTCATCCGGTTGGGGTCGTCCGGGTCGAGCATCGGGTCGCAGTAGTAGCGGCCCGCACTGGTGGGGACGGCGTGGCTCGGGTCGTACTGGTCGCGCTCGTCCTCGCGGATGGTGATGTTCACGCACCACCGCCGAGGTGCCCGTCATAGTCGGCCTGGCCGAACCAGCCGAACCGGTACTCGTCCTCGATCATCGGGTCGAGCTGGGTGCCGCCGCGCACGCTGGGCCGGCGTGGGGTGTGCTGCTGTTCGTCGATCTTGAGAGCGCCGGGGTAGTCGGTTAGCTCCCGCTCGGTGGGGAGCGCGGTGCTCGGTGGGGTCACTGGTTGTCCTCTTCGTATTCGGCGGCCAGAAGCCTTCGGCCGGTCTCCTCGACGAGCTGGTATGCGGCGTCGTAGTCGCCGAGGACGTCGGCGAGCAGACGGGTGAGCGCTGATCTGGCGTCGTGGTTCCAGTGCTCGGCGGCTCTTGTGGCGATGAGCTGCACCAGGTCGTCAGGAGGCGGCGCTTGCGTGGTGTCGGTCATGCTGAATGCGGCACCGCTGTTAGCGGGCGGGGATGTACTGGGCGTGGACCAGGACGACCTTGGTTCCGCCGTCCTTGGTCACGGTGCGGGTGGTGGCCTGGAACGTTCCGCACTCGTCGTTGCGGAACCCCTTGTAGCCGTTCTTGACGGCGTTATACAGGCGGTTGGCGTCACGCCTGCCGTCAGGGGTGTCGGGGGTTTCCGCGATGACCGCCCACTTGAGGGGGTTGTCCTGAAGTTCGGCTGCTACAGGCTCGTACTCCTTGTTGGTGCTGGTTTTGACGGGCGCCGGGTCTTCCCAGCGGATGATGCCTTCGGGCATGGCGATATGACGCTCCGTGGTTCGGGGTGGTTTTGCCGGGTGTTTCGTCGGTGCGTTCTCATTTCGGTCGCACTCGATCGAACCGACATAACGACACTATCGCGTTGTGACGCACCATGCAACGTCTGACGCGTCATGCGCGTCATCGCAGCTACCTCGCTTGCGTCACGCAGAGTAATCACTCACTTTGCGATGACAGAGGACGTATTGACGCATCAGTTGATACCGTTGCGCCAGACTCGTATGACGCATCACTTGCCGTGAAGGGACACCCGACTCGCCGTGGCCGACCTCAGCCAGCCCTCAGAAGTAGTTCAGTACCTCATTGAACGCCGCAACACTCCGGGGGGGCTCAAGCGACGCATCTCCACCCGCGCCGCTGCCGCACGCGCCAAGGAACTGGCCGGCAACGCTTTGTCAGAGCCCACTTGGCGACGCATAGAGTCCGGCGAGAAGATCCCAGAAGACCGTGAACTTGTGCTCATGGCAGCCGCCATCAACGACCTAGCGGACGAGCCCCTCGTCACTCCGGACGACTTGCACGAACGAGGTCGGCCAGCGGCAGCCGAACTGTTCCGCGAATGGATCCGAGACCGAACCAAGGCAGATCCCGCGCTCATCGGGATCGACGCGGACGTCACGCCCGAGCACGTGCAACAGAAGCTTCAGACGATGCTGCGCCAGATACGAAGCCTGAAAGGCGTTCCCCAAGAACAACGCAGCCAGATCGAGGCGATCATGCTGGCCCAAATCGAGGCAACCCTCGACGCGACAAACGCGCAGCTACGGATCCTCAAGCCGGAGTAGCTAGTTCAGCCAGTAGCGCGACGCGTAGGCGCCGAGCTGGAACAGGGTCGTAGCCCCGGCCTTGCGCTTGATGCCTTCGAGGCGTCGGTTCACGGTACGCGGATGCACCTTGAGAGCGCTGGCGATGCGCTCGACAGGAGCACCGCCCACTAGCATCTCCAGGACCGCCATCTCGTCAGCGTCCAAGCCGCTGGAACTGGTGAATTGCCCGGGATCGGGCTGTAGCGGTAGCGCCCGCTCCCACTCGGCCTCGAAGACGTGGACGAGGAAGTCCACCAACGTGCCCGGATGCACAAGCAGCATGGGACCGCGCTCGCGGTCCCGTGGGTACCGGGGCGTCAACGCCATGCGCCTGTCCCCGATGAGGAGCTTGTGCGGCAGCCTGTCGGCAAGCCTGATCTCGCACCCCCGGTCGAGGGAGTGGTACAGGCCGTTGATCGCCGACTGCCTCTGGAACGCTTTCCACTCAAAGATGACGCGGCACTTCGCAGGGTGGTTTACAAGATCCGCGCTCGCAGTTTCGCCAGTCCGTTCGGGTGACTTGAGCTCCAGGAACGGATGTGTGACGAGCTGCATGATCTCCGCCTCGGCCGTGGCGTTCAGCGTCTCGTACCAGTGCTGGACCTGCTCGCGGCTGGGCAATACGGTGATGGCGTCCCCACCGTCAGGCTGGTGGGCGTTGTCGTAGACGCGGTCCAGTTCTTCCACGTATGACTGGACCCGCCGAAGCTCCGCTTCTTGTGCGGTGAGGACGCCGTTCATTGCGATCGATGGGCGCCGCGCCATCAGGGGGTTTCCGTGTACGAGGCCCCGGACCGTCAGCTCGTACAGGTCATCGTGGACCTGGTCCCCGAACTGTTCCGCCAGCTCACCGATGCTGGCGGGTCCGGTTGCCAGCAGGTGCCGGTAGAGGCGTTCCTGCTCAAGGCTCAGGCTGGCGATCCGGTGCGGCACGTCGTTTCCTCCCGATGACGTCGCGGCTGTGGTGTTCAGCGCGCGATAGAGCTGATCTCCCCACGCATGTTCTCGAACAAACGTTTGTGATGCTGTGCGAGAAGAAGCGTCCGCCGAGCCGCACGGACCCGCTTCTGCCACCGGATGAGCTGGAACGTGGCAGTCATGGGCACGGCGGCCGTCCACAGGCCGAGCAGCACGACGGCTGCCACACTGAGCGCTTCATTGACGTGCAGGATGAGGAGCACAAGAGCGGTCGTCACCCAGCCCGCGACCGACATCACGGCCAGGCTGAGCAGCCACGTGCGGATGGTGTGACAGATCATTTTTCTCCGAGACTGGCTGGTGTCCTTGCCTGTCCTCCGGGCTCGACGCCCGTCTACATGCCGCCCGTGTGCGAGTTCGGCGCCGACACGACCGGGACATCGATGATGTCGGGGGTGGGCGACGACACCTCGGCCGCGGGGTCCGTCTCCGGAGCCGGGGCCGGGGCCGGCTCAGTGACCGTAACGGCCGGCTCGGGAGCCGGGGTGGCGTCGTCAGCGTAGGCGACAGTGGACGCTGACGCGATCAGGCCCGCAGCGGCGAAAGCGATGGCGTACCTGGTCAGACGCGGAAGCGCTCCCACGAACATGTTGGACTCCTTCAGGATTGGATCGGTACAACCAAGGGTTGCGGACACCCGTTGACATTTGGTCACTCAGGGGCGTCACGCCATGGAGTGACCATAAAAGTGCGTTGACCGGACACTTGTCTACAATTTCGGGCAGCATGTTGACGACATGGCACTTCTCTGACACGAACTGGCGCCAGATTCTCGAATGACCCACTCAGGAGCCTCCTGACAAGAACGCCCCCGGTGCGCCGCACACTTGTCGGACGTGGATGATAGAACGCTCAAGCAATCGTTCACGAGAAAGGCGGGACCAATGAACCGAGCGGTGGCAGCCCTCGCGGCGGCCTTCGTCGTCGGCAACCTGGCGTTCGTCGGAGCCGTTGTCCACGTCGTCCTGACCGGCAGGCTCGGCGGCATCGACGTCGCCGTCATGGCAGGGGCCTGCCTAGCGGCGTGCGCGACGGTGTCCTTGATCGTTCGTCAGCGGCCGCGCATCAATGGCGTCACTACCGCTGCGGACATTTACGAGATGGGATTAGAGCAGGTCAGCACTGGTCGCTGACATAAAGGTGACACGCGACGCAGCCGTGTCTACATTGTGGCTACATCGCGCGCCGCGTCCATTCTCAGCAAACGCTAAGGTCAACTCTCCGTAGGCCATTTATCGCGGGCTGCGACGAACGTTCCAATCGCAGGCACGGTGTACACCCACCCCTGCTCACGGAGCAAAGCCACGGCGGCACTGGCCGTCTTCTTGGCCACGCCGTACTGCTCGATCAACTCCAACTGTGACGGCAGCACCTGATCCGGCCCGTAAACGCCCTGCTTGATGCCGTCTGCGAGGTCGGCGGCGATCTTCTCAAACTCTCGCGGCTCGCGGATCTGCGGAGCGTCGCGCGGGCCGACGTAGGAGCCATCGGCTCGGATGGTGTAGATGACGTCCGCCTCGCGCAGCACCTCCAGGGCTCTGCGCACTGTCAGCCGCGACGCCTGGTGAGTCGCGCACATCTCGGCTTCCGTGGGGAGCGCCTGGCCGGGCTTGAGCTTGCCGGCGGCGATGTCGTCCTTGATGGCGTTGACGATCACCTGGTAGATCGGCACTGGACCCCGAGGGCCTCGCTTCGTCATGGCCGAAGTATACATACCGGGAACCTTTGTAGACATTAGGGGTCTGCTGATCGGGAGAAAAGGTAGCGAGCCAGAAACCGAAAGAGCCCCGGCGCCAGGAGGGGCATCGGGGCTCTCCGCGTATTTGTGCAGATACGCACAACCAGATTACGCCGGTCCGACCGTCAGCGTCGCCGTGTCTGGGAACCGCGCTGTGTGGTGCTGTCGCCCATCACACGCTCCCGTGCTGCCCGTCGATACGCTCCCAGACCTGCGCGCCGATCTCGACCAGGCCGTCCTCGTTCTCGAAGTGGTCGAGCGCCCACCACAACGTGTTGAACTTGAACTCGGCAGCCGCGCAGACCGCGCCCAGCTTGAAGAGGCCGCGCGCCTGGTCGTCGGTGACGCCGAGGTGGCTGAAGTCAACGGCCATCACTTCTCACTGTCCTTCGCGGGCTCGCGCTCGGCCGGCTCGTCCGCTGCCAGGTCGGTGACCCAGTTGCCCATGACAAGCATGGCGAGCAGGCCAAGGCCGAGGATCCAGGTGATGAGGCTGGTGTCCTTCATCAGGTACGCGAAGGTCAGCCACATCGCCAGCATGAGCAGCAGTGTCACCAGGCAAACGACGACGCGGATGGTGGGCTTCATGAGGAGGTCCTTTCGGTGAAGGGAACAGTCTGGTTCTGGGCAGCCTGCTCGGCAGCTCCGCGGAGAGCCGCGACGACATCGGCCTTAGCGCGGTCGGGGTCACGTAACCAGTCGGACAACCCCACTGCCGAGATGTGGCGCTCGAGCGCGGCGAACGCAGCGGCGAGGAGCGCTGCTCCGAGTGCGTTGGGGCCGGGGACGTCACGGACCTCCAGCGCGATGGCGTCGCTGAGCGGAACGCCTGGCTGCTGGCGATGAGATGCCCATCCACTGGCTTCGATGCGGTCTGCGGCGGCAGTCAGGATGCCGCTTACGGTGGCGGTGCTCATCGGCTGCCCCGAATGGCGTCGTACACGTCGCGGTTCAGCCGGGCATCGCCGAGCGCGGTGTGCTTCGTGCCGGGGTCCTGGGCGACGCCGACGATCTCCCACGCCGGGCTGTCCATGTAGCCGCCCAGCCAGTCCTCGACGTACGGGACGGCCTCGGCCTCGAACGCCTCGTCCACCTTTCCGTCGTAGGCGGACAGCCGGCCATCGACGTAGCCGATCAGCAGGGCGCGGATGTCGATCATGCGGTGGTGGGCGGTGAGGAGCTGCCCGTGGACTCTCAGGAACTTGTCCAGAAACTTGCGGTCGTGGGTCGGGTTATTGGCGACAATCGTGGCGCCGTCCAACTCACGAGCGACCGTGGCGGCGATGCTCCCTGCGTTGTCGTTCATGAACCAGTCGCCCTCCGCCGGGGGCTCGCCGGTGTGCTCGTGGATCCACGGACTGCCGAGGTTGATTGCGGGCGCGAGCCTCCGGCTCGCGCCGATGGGCGAACGCCTGACACGGCACCGCTCGTAGTACCGGCCGACCTTCAGGGCGTTCGGGTCGGCGAGGGTGAGGTCCGGGCGGACTTGCCACCAGTATTCGACGTCGGTTCTGATCGGCTGGCGTAGGTCGCGCATGATGAGGCCGATCTCCCACAGGTCGCCGTGGCGTTCGTCGAGGCTGGTGGTCTCGAGGTCGAGGATGGCGAGCTTCTTCACAGAATTCTCTTTCGTCGAGGGAGCCCGGCCGACGTATGGCCGGCCGGGGCGAGGAAGCTGATTGCGATACCGCAATTAGCGGTAATAGCCAGGGCCTTTGTCTCCGCCGTGCATGCGAACCCGGAACTCCTCATCGGGCGTGAGGGCGAGCGCGGGAAGCGTCTCGATCCCCTCACATCTGGCCTTCCAGATGCGATGCCAGCCGTCGATAGGGATGTTTCCGGTATCCGCGAAGGGGGCGAGGATCAAGGGCTGGGTCAGGTCCACGGTGGCGGCATGGGCCTCATTGATGTAGACCAGCCACAGTAGCGCTGCGGCCTTCTCGACCTGGATGTAGTCGGGCTCGCGACCCTCGACGATGCGCATGGCGGCGTTCACGTTCCACGCGTAGGGGCCGAGGTGGAACACCTCGCGTGTGCGCGGGGTGGCCGCGGACTGCTGGGCGGTCATGCCCATTTCTCCTCTTCGATGGCGTCGGTGAGGCTGTTGATGAGCCCTTGGGCCTCTTCGATGGTGATCTTTTCGAGGCTGCCTTCGACCGTGCGACTGCCGGGCAGGGCGGCGACTTCGATGTGGTTGCTGCCGTCTGCGCGGAGGACGGCGACGGGAGAGCCTGCGCAGGTGTACTCGTGTGGTTCGGGCGCGGACAGAAGGACCCAGCCCTCGGCGTCGCGCTCCTTCCAGGTGGCTTCGAGGAAGCCGGGCAGGGGTCCGTCGATCTCGCGGCAGTAGATGTCCGCGAGGCAGAGCACGTCCACGTCGTTGTAGTAGTCGTGGGCGGTGAAGAAGTCGGCCGGAGCCTCGGCCCCCCAGAAGTGAGTCTCGAAGACTGGGCCGATGTCGTCGGGCCGGGCGTCGGGGATGATCAGGTAGTGCTTGATTTCGATCTGCCCGTTGTCAGGGTTGGTGCGGGTGTAGAGCCGCGTTTCCATGCGGTCGCCTTTCAGAGTGTGGTGTTGGCGCTGGTAGCGGTATGCCACCAGGTGGCGAAGGAAAGTTGATCTTGGATCCTGCGATCACTCCAATAGTACATTAAGTAGGGCGATACATATAATCAGGGGGTCAATTGATGTGAGCTGGGGAAACGAGAGATACCGCGACGCTCCCAACGACAAGCGCGACGCGGACCCCGTACGGTGAGAACACACGCACAGCACAGCCACAGGAAGCCACACATGCCGCGCACCCCGAAGCCGCCACAGGACTCGCGCCCAACCCTGTTCGACGACCTCACCGCCGAGCAGCCACAGAAAGCGGAACCGCAATCAAGCCGCCGAACTGGGCCGCGACGCGTCCGAGCGGTCCGCTGGACCAACCTCGTCCCCACCACCGTCTACCTGTACCGGGCCCTCGACGACCGCCTCACCGAGGCCCTGGAAGCGGACGGCATGGGCCCGCAAGAAGCGTGGGAACTCGCCATCAACGCCTACTGCGATGCACTGCAGCCACCCATCCAGGCAGAGTTCCCTGAGCCGATCAAGAAGTCCGACATCTCGTTGCCGCGCGACACCAGCCAGCCGGTCGGCACACCTCGCGAAGGCCCTGTTGCGCCCGGCGCCACGATCCGGCTCAAGCGGAACACGAGAGCGAGACTCGCAGCCGCGTGCAAGCAGGAGAGGATGGGCGGCATGGCCGCCCTCAACGACGCCATGGAGGCGTACCTCGACGAACGAGACCTGGCCAAGGTGGACGAGAACGACTCCGAATAGCGGCGCACCTCATCCCCGCCGGCGGCGCGGCCGCTTCTTCTTCGGCGCGACGGGCAGGCTGATGCCGTACTGGGCGGCCTTGCCCTTCCAGCGCTCGATGGCCTGCTCGGGGTTCGCGGCCGGCCGGTTCTCCTGCACGTACTCGCGTACGGTGCGCCGAAACTGTGGATTGTCGAACCTCTCCTTGAGACGCTCCAATTCCTCCCCGCTGAGCGGGTCCGGCTTGCCGACATCGAGAGATTGCGCCAGCAGCGCGTGCCCCTCCGCATCCGACAACAGCCCTTCCTCGGGCCGGCAGCCGTACGGGCACGGCATCGTCTCGACCGCACCCCAGAGGTGGCAGGACATCGGCCGGACGTCGTACACGCTGCACCGCCCGTCCTTCAGCGCTGGGCAGGTGTAGTCCCCTGTCTCGACGAGCTGGGCCAGCGCGTCCTGGTAGTGCGGGATCTTCACGCCCTGTTCACGGATGCGCTGGTGCTCGCGCGGGTTCATCCCGACCGGACCGCAGCTATCGACGCACAGCCCCTTGCACCCGGGCTGCGGCACCCGGGCGTACAGCTTGTCGAGGGCGGCGTCCATGTCAGATCGCTTCACGTGGCGTCCTTCGCAAATGGAAACGTCGGCCGTCCGCGCCCCCGCAGCGGTCCCCCCAC
>NZ_JBGNUW010000035.1:92739-96378 GCF_041950495.1 Nonomuraea sp. MTCD27
CCCCCCCGACGAGCTGGTGTTGTTACTTGTTGACGGCGGCCTTGACCTTGGTGGATGGCCGGAACCGCATGACCCACTTGCCGGGCACCTCGACCACCTCGTTCGTGTTCGGGTTCCTGGCCTCACGCGCCTTGCGATAGTCGCGGTCGAACACGCCGAGCCCGCCGATGCGGACCTCCTGGCCGGCGGCCACGGTGCCGACGATGATGTCGATGAACGCATCAACGCTCCGCGCTGCAGCCGCGCGAGACGGCGCGTCCGTCCGCTGGCGGAATTCCTCGATGACGTCTGCCTTGTTCACGCTGCGCTCCCCCTATACGACGAATCTGCTCACACAGAACAGCAGGATACGCGCCAGACGCAACTGATACGCACGGCGCGTCTGACGAGTCAGAGCGACGGCGGGTGTGGCGAATCGCACAACAGCCCGATATCACCTGCGGCATACTGAGAGGTCGAAGGGGTATCCATACGACGTCTCTGTGCAGGTATCGGCAGGTGAGCGCATGGCCGAGTTCCGCCTTCATTGGCAGGTCACGAACCTCGCCTTGACCCGTGCCAATACCGAGATCGTCGGATTAGTCAGCGGCCTGAACTCAGTGCGGCTCCAGGACTTAGTGATCACAGTCAACGAGGCTGTGACCAACGCACTTGAACACGGCGCCGGTCCAGCGATGGTCACCTTAACCGCTGACGAGGTGGGCGTGGCAGTCGAGGTCACCGATTCAGGCAACTCCCTGGAAGAGCATCACTTGCAGCTGGAGCCAGGTCAGCGCCCCAGCCGTGGGATGGGGCTGTGGATCATCCGACAGCTTGCTGATCAAATAAAGGTAGATCGACCTCCAGGGCAGTCTCGTCTTCGGTTCCGAGTGAACCGTGTAGCTCCGGCAGGGGTAGTCCTAGGGTCACCGTCAAGGTGGTACTCCAAGCCAATGGAGCATCCCCCAGAGGAGCCAACAACTTCCCTCTAATCAGGCGGTTTCTCGTTCCCGGCTCGTACGTCCTCGGATTCAGCCGCCGGCTGGCATGCGGCTTAGACACAGGCGGCCTCCTCGATGAGTGCGCGGGCCCGCTCGTACGCCTCGTCCACATCGATTCCGTAGTTCTGGGCGACGATGACGTCCACGAGGTCGTTAACCGCGCGGGCGGCATCCCACGCGGAGACGACCTGCACGGCCTGGTCCTCGTCGGACCCGGAGACGAGCGCAGCAAAGCCGATCTCCTTGACTGCCTTCTCAGTGGCGTCCCGCAGCAGGGTCCGCCTGCACCGGTCGAGCGGCTCACGGCAGTGGAAACACATGACGGACATCAAGAGCCCCTTTCAGATCAGGGTGAGTTGTACAGGTTCGGGAGCGAGGGCAGGGATGCGCGGTGCGGCCTGGACCTCGCGCCCGGGCGCGAGGTCGTAGCAGCCGTTGTCCCAGGCGCGAGTGAGGTCTTCTGGTTCCATGAGCGCTGGGTCGTCATCCAGCAGCAGTTGCCACGTCCAGCCCAGGACGGACGGCAGGTGCTTGTCTGGGCCGTTGGTGAGCAGCGTTCCGTCCGCCGAGTCGGCGTCCATCGCCGCCGCGGCGTACCGCATCCGCTTGAACGAGTTGACCCGGCCCACATGGACCCACAGCCCAGCGGCGCACGCTGCCCGCGCGAGTACGGCGGCCGCCGGCGACAGCTTCCACGCCGTCGATCCGCCGATGAACAAGCAGTCGAAGTCCTCCCAGTGCCACCAGTCGCAGAATTCCAGGTAGTCCTGGGCGACAAGCGCGACCGGGTATCCCAATCGCCGGATGCGGTCGAGGTAGGGGTATGAACGGTTGATGGTGGCGAACGCGTTGAAGGGGACGTCGGGCGCGGTCGCGAACAGGCACCGGTCGGCGAACTCCGCGCGTTCCTCCAGCCAGTCCATGTACGCCTCGTCGCCGACGTACGTGCTGCCGAAGATGCCGGAGTCGGCGGCCCACCAGCCGTGGTCGGGGACGCGGTTGCCCGAGGAGGGGGTGACGATGGCGCCGAGCCGGCGCGCGTGGATGTGTTCTCGGATCCGGGCAGTGGACGGTGGCGCCAGGTACAGCGGCGCGTGCATCATTAGCAGGCCGCCGCGGTGTCGAAGAGGGTCGGCTGACGGGCCCTCTTCCGACGACGAACCAGACCGGCCTCATGCCGGCGGCGCAGCTCCGCGAGCGTCAGCGGATACTTCACCGCGGCGCGGGTCTCGGTGAGGATCGCCACGTCCTTGTCGTGCGTGACGCGGAACTTCTCCTCCAGTTCCTCGGCGTAGGCGTACCGCTCTGGGAAGGTCTCCAGCGTGAGCAGCCACTGCTCGCGCCCGGCCCTCACGCACAGGCCGCCGCAGTTGTTGTGTTCGTAGCCCAGCTCGTAAAGCCGGGGCACGGCGATGCCGAGGGCCCTGCACTCGTCGAGCATCCGGTCCTTGGACCAGTGCGGCTCGTCACACATTGGGAACTCGACTTGCCACGGCGACCAGCCGGCCACGGTGCCGGGCAGGCGTCGCTTCTCTGCATGGTCGAACCCGACGTAGGCGATGGTGTTGGCCGCGTCGCAGTGCTCGGTCATCCACCGGCGGCAGGGCACCTGCTTGAGGTGCTTGCTGCAGGGCGCGAGCCGGGAGTTGCCGAGCCATTTGACGTCGAAAAACACCTCAAACGGCGTGCGGCCGTCCTTCACGATGGTCGGCGCGACGCCGAGGTGCGCGCTTGCGTCGTCCATGAACCGGTAGAGGTCTTCGTCTTCGGTCAGGGTGTCGGCGAACAGCAGTACGAGGTTGTCCGTGCCGTACTTAGCCTTGACTCGGTCGGCGGCGTGAAAAGACCCGATGCCGCCGCTCATCTGGACGACATGGCAGGTAGCCATGGCGGTCTCCTTCAGTGAGGGGGAGCCCCGCCGCACACCGGCGGCGGGGCAGAATGCGGTACCGCAATCAGCGGCTCAGGCTGCGAGGTCGTAGTCGAACCGGGTCAGCTCAATGCCCAGGAACGCCTCGATCAAGGCGCAGGTCAGGATCTCCGCCATGGGCGGCGGGACCGCGTTGCCGATGAGCTTGACCTTGTCGCGGGCGGTGTCGGCGACGAACACATAGCGGTCCGGGAACGACTGGGCGCGCTGGAGCTCCGGGATGCGGAGCATCCGGAACAGGATGGACGACACGTCGATCTGGCCGTCCGAGGTGAGCAGTGCCCATCGGTCCCGCGTCGGCAGCGTCCCCACTGGCTCATGCACGCTCTGCGTGCGCCCGTTGCCGTAGTACGCCATGAGCAGCGTCTCGGGCAGGGGCAGGCCGGGCGGCGCGGTAACGAGCGACTGGTGTCCGGTCGTGGTGACCGTGCGCATGTGCTCGCTGGTCGGGGTGACGTGCTCGCGTCCGTCGCCCCGGCTGCCGTTGTTCCGCATGAGCAGCGCTGGCGGCGGCTGCCAGCCGGGAGGAACGCCCAGCCCGTGATGGAAGCCGCCAGCCGTGACCGCGTGCGCGGGGTCCTCGAAGGCTGGCCGGGATTTGAACTCGTCGCCACCGCCCCGGAACGGGAACACCAGCGGCAACATCCCGTCCTTGAAGGCCGGGTCAGTAGCCAGTCCGTGGTTGGAGCCGTCCGAGACGAGCGTCGCCAGCGGGTCGGAGGTCGGGTT
>NZ_JBGNUW010000036.1:0-94355 GCF_041950495.1 Nonomuraea sp. MTCD27
CCGCGATGCCGCCGTTGTCCGCTCATCCGCCCACAAGGCAAAGCACTAGCGGTGTTTCACGGGCGAGCATTATCTTGAGCCGCTGATTGTTGCGGGGCCCCTGACCAGGGCGGCCTCGTTGGAGACGGTATCCGCAACGAGGCCGTAGGCGGTCTGAGGAGCGTTGGTGAGCACCCGGGCCGATCGTGGTCGCGGACCGGCCGGACCGCAGCAGTCGGCGCGGATGCTCACCGCGGGGGCTTGGTTACCCGCGTGCCGAGGCGGTTCTCGTACCCATCGATATCTCCTCGTCGCCGGGACTGTCAGGAGAGTCTGTGATCCACATCCAGGTCTCGTCAAGGTTCATCGAGCTCTCGTTGGGAGCTACCGAGCCACACTCTGATTTCGTGCCGTGGTGAGGTGTCCAAGAATGGTGCGGCTTCTTCCCCGGCTTCTCCGGCTTTCCCGGCTTCTCCGGCGGGCAGTGGTGCGGCCCCTGCACCACCTGGATGGTGGCCGTGGCCGGGGCGGAGGTCAGGTCTCCGGCTCTGGCCACGGCGGTGTTGGTGATGGATCGGCGGCAGTCCTGCCCCTTGCACGTCGACTTGCCGCCCGTGCTGCTCGGCACGGTGAAGCTGCCCGTACAGGTCGTGACGGCGCCCGGGGCAAGAGTTGTGTCCTCGCAGGTGATGTCCTGGACGTGGCTGTCCTCGATCCGCAGGTCATCCACCGTGCTGCCGGAGTTGTTGGTGACGGTGTAGCGGTAGACGACTGTGTCTCCCGGCCGGTACGAGCGGGAGTTGTCGACGCTCTTGTCCAGTTCGAGCATTCCCTCACCTTCATCCGCGACCTGGATCGTGACCTGCGACTCGGGCGAGGTGACCTCTGTCGAGTCGGCCATGCCGCTCGCGGTGGCGGTGTTGGTGATCGAGCCGCGTTCGGCGTCCTGCCGCGTGACGGTGTGGGTGCCGCGGCAGATGATCGTCTCGCCGACGTCCAAGGTGGTCTGCGGGCAGGTGACCTCCTCAGCCATGTCGTCGTTCACGGCCAGGTCGGTGATGTTCATGTTCCCGCTGTTGGTCACTTCGTACTCGTAGGGCACCTCGGTGCCGACCGGCACAGGGTCGGGCAACTGCGCGTCGTTCATGATCCGCTTGTCGAGTGTCAGTTCCGGCCGCTCTGCCACCGGGCGGACGACAACGTTGCGGATCAGGTGGACGTCAGTGAACAGACCGGTGGAGGCCGCGAACCCGAACTTGTACGTCGAGGGCACCGGTGTGGGCGCAGGCGTGGACAGCACCTGCTGCATACCGTTGCCGTCGTTGAAATCGATCGACACGGTCAGCACAGGGTCGGGCGCCGGGGTGATCCGGACGTTCACCCTGCGGCGCGACGGTTCGAGCGCGGCCTGCGCCGCCTGAGGGTCATCGGGGACCGTCGTCGTTTCTCCGTGCAGCCGGCCCGGCAACGTCGAGGGCCACGGGCCGGTGGTGGTGAAGTTGCTGGTGGTCGCGGTCAGAAAGCAGTAGCCCTCCATTCCGTCACCCGGCCCTCGCACCGTCACCATGTTGGCCCCCGGAGCCGGGATCCGGAATCCCGTGCCGGCCGGTGAACGCTCGGCACAACCGCGGCCGCGCTGCTCCCAATCGCCGAAGTAGTTGCCCAGGACGTCCAGGCCGACACCGACGTAGCCCTGGTTGACCCCGGGCTCGAACGCGTTGGCGGGGTTGTCGTCGGGCAACTTCTGGGCATATCCGAGGCTGCCACCGAAGGCGCCGGGCCGGTCGAGCGTGCCGGCGCCGTTGATGAGGAAGAAGGAGATGCCGTCGGCGGGCGAGAACTCTGGCGTAGTGGTGCCGTACTGCCACTGCTCGAAGGTCACCTGCAGGCCTTGTTCGGCCGGGATCGGCTCGTCGTACAGGACGGCTGAGGTCTGGTCGTTGTCGGCGCTGGTCAGCTGGAGGTAGCCGTACGGGGCGGCTCCGGTCGGCGGCACGGGACCCGCAGCGTTCTCCGGGCATCCCGCAAGAGGACGGTTCCCCGGCCCCGGCGGCTCGGCGGCCGGCGCACCGGTCAGGCAGGCCGATCCCACGGCCCGGAACTCCGGGATCGCGGTGGCCCCCCTGAAGTCCTCCTCGACCAGCGGCACCGGCTGCGCCGCGGCTGGCTGGGCCGGTAGGAGCGCGGCCGACAACGCGCCCAGAAGCGCCACGCCGGATATAGCCCACCGCTTCAGACCGGGCTCGTTTCCTGTTGAGCGAGTGATTGCAGGTCGTGTCGTCACAGGCACCCAACGTAGGCGGGGGCGCTCGGATATCGATTGACCGACATGGCAAACGATCCACCATATGCTGGGAGCCCATTGAATGGGACGTGTCATATTAGCCTTGGGCTTCCACCAGGAATTTCGCGGAGCTTGATCGTCTACACAAGAAGGCACGTGTTGAGCTGGAAGGAGGAGCGTGTCGAGAATCCCGTGCCGGATGCGTTCGTGCGCCTCAGAGTTCTCAGTACCGAAAGGACTTTCTAACAGGACAGACTGGTTGAGATGCCCAGCAGATTCCGGACGGTCGGCTACGTAAGCTGACGAGAAGTCTGGAAGAGGTAGATACGCGACGAGGCGTCGTAGGCGGTTCTCGCCAAAGTTCAAGGAAGAAGCCGTCCGCATGGTGCTGGAGGGCGATCGGACGGTCGCGGCGGTCGCGCGAGTTCGACATCAACGCCAGCACGACACCTCCGTGATCGCCCTCTGGCTGGGCCCCGCCGCCGTCCGCTCCACCGATGCCTAACTGCACGCTGACATGAGCATCAAGGAAAAGGCCCTCGCGCTCACCACACCCCAGGAGGCTCCGCCAGGCCGTTACCACCCCACCGACCAGGTCCTCACGTTCCTCGAAAGCCTGTGACTATGCCGAGTCTCCAGGCGGTGAACGCGCTGCTCAACAAGCTTCCGCCGGGCCGTCCTCGGCATAGTCGCGGTCTCGGCATAGGTCGACGATGATCAGGTCGCTGTCGATCAGCCGGGTCATCGCGCGGGCTAGTGAGCCATCGACGCGATGGCGACGCACCAGCGCGCCGAGGTCTTCGATCTGGATGATCTTGTCGGGCACGTCAAGCATGATGGCCGAACTCCCAGGTGACCTGTCCCAGCGGCAAGACCAGCATTCGGTGGGCGATCGAGCCCGACGGAGACAAGATCGAGATCCGGGTCGAGTTCTCCCAGCGTGACTGCAGCCGATGCCCCGTCACAGCCGAGTGCACCCGAGGCCGGCGTCGGCGGCTGACGTTACGCCCTCAGGCTGAGCACGAGGTTCTCGCCCGGGCACGGACCGAGCAGCACACCGACCAGTGGAAGAGCCGCTACCAGGCCCGGCAAGGGCATCGAAGGCACCATCGCCCAGGGGGTCAAGGTCTTCGGCCTGTGGCGATCCCGTCACCGGGGGGCGGCCAAGACTCACCTTCGGCACCTCCTCATCGCCGCCGCGATGAACGTCACCAGGCTGGATGCTTGGCTGCTCGGAACGCCACTGGCCCCGACCCGAACATCGCACTTCGCCGCCCTGCGGCCTGCGGTTTGAGGGGGTGCATCTATCCCCTAACGATCTTCAGGGAGTGCGAAAGCCCCACCCCTGAGGAGCGCGTTAAAGAGTCTCTCCTATTGTTAGATGCCGATCGAACTCTAAGGGAGTTGAACATGCGTGCTGTGCGGATCGACCGCTTTGGCGACCCTGACGTCCTGACCATTGCTGAGGTGCCAGCACCTGGCCCGTTGGAGGGCGAGGTGCTGGTACGCGTTGCTGCCTCTGCCATCAATCCCGTTGATGACAAGACCCGTCAGGGGGCCATCGGAGAGGGCACCCTGACCCTGCCGATGACCTTGGGCTGGGAACTGGCGGGTATCGTCGTAGAAAGCTCGACCAGTGGACTGCCCGTGGGTGAACGGGTCTTCGGGATGTCTCACCAGCTTGGAACCGGACGAGGAACCTGGGCCGATCTCGTGGCTGTACCGGTCGGCTCGCTTGCCGCCGCCCCCTCGAGGATCAGTCTGGTGGAGGCGGCGACACTGCCGTTGCCCGGGCTCACCGCCTTGCAGACGCTGGACTGGCTGGACATCCGCGCAGGAGAACGCCTTCTGGTGGCAGGTGCGGTCGGCGCGGTAGGAGGCCTTGCCGTACAACTGGCCCGAGCGCGCGGCGCCCGGGTAGACGCGCTGGTTTCCAGACCAGCCCAGGTCGAGGTAGCCAAGGAGTTGGGGGCCGAATGGGCCACAACGGAGCGCGCCACGCTCCCCGTAGCCGCCTATGACGCCGTCTTCGACACCTTCGGCGCCTTTGTCACCGAAGCCGTGGCCGATGAAGGCCGCTACGCCTCCATCGCTACCCAAGCCGGACCCGTGCCGGATCTGTCCCACCGAGCGGTCCGCACCACGGTCAACCAGGTGCGCGAGGACGGCGCAGGGCTCGCCGAACTGGCCAAGATTGTAGATGCGGGCCAGGTCAAGGTACGAGTTGACTCCGAATACAGCCTGGAAAACGTGCAAGAAGCGCACGCGCACTTCCTCCGGGGCCAGTTGACAGGAAAGATCGCCCTCATTCTCTGAAAGCGGCCGGTCAGGAACCGAAGCTCGCACGTCCGCACGCAGCAGCACTGGTGGGGAGTCGGACCAGTCTCAAGCAGCGCGTGGGCAGACACCGACCCACAGACCCACGCCTGAGTGTTCCTTTCACATGACACCCCCGTGATCACTCCTGTGATCACGGGGCCGCTTCTTTGCTTGTCTACTTCGCCAACAGGGTCTCGCAGTTCCAAGGGGGCCGGGGGCTCTCATGATCAGCTATGAGCTCTTCCGCAAGGGGTACCCGTCGGGCCCGAACCCGTCGGCCTCCAGCCTGTCGACCACGTTCCGGACGTCGTCCGCGTCGCCCAGCGGCCGGGCCTCTTCCACCTCCAGGCGGCGTTGCGTGGCGTGCAGTTCGGCTCTGTCCTGGTCCAGTCGGCGTCCCATCGGTCGCGTGCTCTCGCGTCGGGATCTTGTACGTGAATCAGTGGCTGCTACTGACGTACAGGCGCGGGCCCGGGTCAGCGGCCGCCGTCGTAGATGAACCGGGCGAGCGGGTCGCCGAGCGCCTACATGGCGTTGAGCCGGTCGACGGTACGCCGGTAGGCGTCCTCTTCGAGGCGGGTGAGCACGACGTCGTCGGCGGGTGTGGGTGCCGAATATTGTGTCGCCTCATGCGACCTGGGCGTATTCGTGTAGGAGGCCGCCGAGCCGGTCTCGTCGGGAGACCTTGATGTCGGCGTCGACCGGATCGGGTAGCGCCCGCAGCGGGCTGGCCTGCTTCAGGGCTCGGTGCGGACGATGCCTATTGAAGTAGGTCTCATACTCGCCGAGGACCTTGCGCAGGTGGCGTTCGTACATGATGAGGATTCGGTCGAGTAGTTCGCGGCGTACGCTGCCGACCCATCGCTCCATGATCGCGTTCATCCGATGAGCCTGTGGCGCGGTGAGAACCACGCAGATGCCCTCGGAGGTGAACACTTCATCGAACAGAGCGGTGAACTTGCTGTCCCGGTCTCTGATCAAGAACCGGAAGTCGCCGGTCCGATCGCCCAGGTCGAATATCAGGTTGCGGGCTTGCTGGGCGACCCAGCCGGCGGTGGGGTGCGCCGTGACCCCCAGCACGTGGACCCGCCGGGTGGCGTGCTCGACCACGGCGAAGCAGTACAGCCGCGCGAGCATGACCGTCTCCACACTTTGAGGGGATTGACACCTCAACGTCCTTGGACAGATCGGCACGGATCAGGACCACCAGCAGGCCGAACAAGCCCCTCACCAACCGGTAGACAAGCGACAACAACACCTCGCCATAGTCGCAGCCGCCGTCTTGATCGCGCAGCAAAACCCCAGCTCACAGTATGAAACCGTGTTTCCGAGCGGGACAGCATTCGGTTGAACGAGGGCGGCAATGGGACCTGCAGAAGTATGCTAACGTACGTTACTATAACGGCCGTTAACCTACTTGGAGGGGGAGCAGTGCTGGATCAACTGGGACGGGCGCTCGCCGCGGAGGACGCCACTGCCGTGTCCGTGATGCTGGCCGAGGACGTCACTCTGCGGGTCGCGGTGCACGACGAGCCGATCGAGGGGGCCGGTGCCGCCTCTCACGTCATCGGGGCTGTACTCGACGGGGTGCTGCACGACATCGAGGTGTCGGCGACCATCGGCGGCGTCGGCGACACCTCGGTTCTGATGTTCAGCGCCCAGGTCGCGGGCCACCCCGGCCGGGCCGACGGGCTACTCGTCGCCCGCCAGGACCGGGACGAGCGGATCTCGGATCTCACGGTGTTCGTCCGGCCGCTCGCGGCGTTGCAAGCGCTGGCCGACGAGATGGGACGGCGGCTGGGTGTGCCGCGCCCCGGCGGTGTCGTCTGATGGCCACCCCATCGCTGCGCAACTGGATCCCGGCCGCGATCCTGTCCTCGCCGCTGCACCCGGTGATGAGCCGGAGGAGTCTCCTGCTGAGCTTCACCGGGCGCCGCAGCGGCGTCCGCTACGTCACCCCCGTCAACTACCTCCAGCGTGACCGCGAGCTGCTGATCACCACCAGGAGGGCGTGGTGGCGCAACTTCGACGGCGGGGCGCCGGTGGAGCTGCGGCTGCGGGGCCGCCGGATCGCAGCGGTGGCCGAGGCGGTGCGCGAGCCCACCGTTGTGGCCGAGGCGCTCACCGCACTCGTGCGTGACCACCGCGCGTACGGGCGCTGGGCGCGGATCCGGGTCGGCGCGGACGGCACCCCGGACACCGCAGACGTACACGCGGCTATCGCAAGCGGCCGGGTCCTGATCCGCGTGCTGCTAGACGGCGAGACCATCACCCCATGACCGCAACGCACCGCAGGCGCCGTGGCACCGGACACGAGCTGCGTGAAGTGGTGATCAGAGTGGCCGCCGACCTGCTAGCGCAACTCGGCGACGCCGACGCGCTCACCATGCGGGCCGTCGCCGCCGCCGCAGGCGTCACCGCACCCTCGGTATACCGGCACTTCCCGGACAAGGAGACGTTGCTGCGTGTTGTCATCGCCGAGCGGTTCGCCGAGTTCACCGAACAGCTCGAAAGCGCCGCCATGTCCGCCGCCGGCGACCCCGTCGCGCGGCTCGAGGCGATCGCCAAGGCGTACGTCCGGAGCGGTCTGGAGCAGCCGGGGCACTACCGGGTGCTGTTCAGCGCCATGAACGCGGGCCCGGCCGGGCTGGGGCTCGAACCCGGCGCTGCGCATCCCGGCGCGGCCTCCTACAAAGTACTGGTCGACGCCGTCGGCGCGTGCCTGTCGCCCGCCCGCCGCGATGCGGCGTTCGTACTGGCCACCGAGCTGTGGGCTTCCCTGCACGGCGCCATCGACCTGCGCATCACCAAACCCGACATGCCCTGGCCCGAGCCCGATGCGCTGATCGAGACGGCATTGACCGCCGTGCGGACCGCGTCGTCGCCCGGGCCACTACCCGCGGAGTCGCCGTGAACCTGCTCGTCTTCGTCACGCTGGCCGTCACCGGTTTCGTCGCCTGTTCCGAGTTCGGCTCCTATGCCTTCGTCCATCCTGTGTTGCGCCACCTGCCCGGCACCGAACGCATCGCCGTCGAGAAGGGCCTGCTCAAGACGTTCGGACGGGTCATGCCGGTCGGGATGACGCTGTGCGTGGTGCTCGCGGTGGCCGTCGCGATCGAGGGCAGCGGGCCCGGGTGGCTCGCCTGGTCCGCGGTGGCCGCGTTCGCCGTCGCGGTGGGGTTCACAGTCGCCGTCAACGTCCCGATCAACATCGCCACCGGACGCTGGGACCCGGCGAACCCGCCCGCCGGATGGGAACGGACCCGCCGCCGGTGGGAGTTCTTCCAGGGCGTGCGCTCCTGGCTGCTGCTGATCGGTTTCGTCCTGGTCTGCGCGGCAGGAACCGTCTGATCAGCGCGCCGCGGCAGCCACGAGCGCGCGTACGGGTCTGCCTGAAGACGCCCCACCGAGTTCCAGCGCGCCGTACCGGCCCCGCCAGCACCACAGCCCGTTGTCCCGACCTGCGGCAATTCAAGGCAGGTACTCGCCCCTACCAGTCCCGGATCATGTCCCTGGCGGGGAACGACCCGATGGTCTGCAGAAGCCGGGTGTGGTCGATGCGGTCGAACGCCGCCGCCAGGTCCGCATCCAGTACCCACATCCGTTTCGCCAGCTTCTGACTGGTGGCCTGGAAGATGGACTGGATCGCGTCTTGGCAGCTCCGGCCTGGGCGGAAGCCATACGATCGGGGCTCGAACCGGGCCTCCCACTCGGGTTCCAGCGCGTTACGGACCCGTGCCTGATGGCATCGGTCCATGATCACCGGGATGCCGAGCGGGCGGAGCTTGGCGGGGTTGCTGGCTTTCGGGATGTGCACCCGCCTGACCGCGCGCGGCTTCCAGGAACCGATCGTGGTGTGCACACGCACCGCCACCTCGGCCCTGGCCTCGGAGGCCAGCGCGACCTCCCCGTCGATGCCCGCGGTCTTGCGGCCAGCGTTGCGCTGCGTCACCTGCCGCACACTCACCAGCGTGTTGGCCCGGCTTCGCAGCATCAGCTTCTGGAGGTTTCTGGCCTTGGGCCAGTCCTCTTCCTGAACCGCCTTGAAGATCCTGCGCCGCAGCCGCCGTACCTGCTCTTCCTGCGGCCGCCAGTCGATGGTCTCCCACTTCTCGGCGTCCAGGCGCAGCAGATCCTCGGGTCCGTTCACCATGTGGCGTCCAACTTGTCCCTCGGTTCCAGCGGAAGTGGTGCTTCGTCGTCAAAGGTTCACCTGCCCACGTCAGCGCCCTTTCGGGCCCGGGCACCGTGCCCGGTATCCGGCCGGTTATCCGAGACCCTCGCTGGAGGAAGCGACCCTTGCCGTCCCGGTTTCCCGCTGCCTTTCGGCCGCCGGCCTTGGCTTCTTGGGCATCCTGTTCCCGCCGGGGAGTTCAGCTCTCCTCGCGGTCGGCCTACCGCTCTGGTCGGGACCTGGAGCGGACCCTGACGGGGTTTCCATGTTCCGCACGCATGAGACACGGCTGGGATCGGGCGTCCTCTGTACCCCGGGGGCAACGGTGTCTGCACGGTCCGGGTTCGGTCCCCGGCCGCCGTTCGCCGCCTTCCAACGGCTCGGCCCCTGTTCACCACGGTCAGCATCCCGTCCCGCAGTGTGGACATGACGAGGCATCAGCGAGGATTCACGGTCGTTCGCCCTTCCACCCTTCCCTTCGCCTGTGATCCCCGGACGGAACGGGAACCCTTGGGCTTTCCTCTGGGCTTCGCGCCCCACGGTTACCCGCAGCGCACGCCAGAGCAGGGACAGATCTCAGACACTGACCTGGATCACGGTCCCGGCATCGCCGGGCCTCCCTTCTCGTGACCACTCACAACGTGCGACCTCATGTCGCAACCGAAGCTGTCCCCAGGGGACTGTACGGTTTTCGGCTCTGGCCCACTTTCGGTGGTGACGGAAAGTGGTTTAGCCGAGCAGGATGCGATGACGGAGGAGTGCGAAGCCGGCGCGCCCGTACATCTGCCTTTTGATCATTTTCGTTTTGGTGTTGACGCCTTCGGTGCCGCCGTTGTGGAAGGGGAGAGTGAGGGCGGCGTTGACGGCGGCCCGGTCGTAGTCCAGGCCGCGGGTGAAGGCGTGCAGGTGGGGCAGGCCGACCTGATGTGCTTGTTCGATCCAGGCGGTCAGTCGCTGGTCGTTGCCCTGCTTGGGGTCGAGGAGAGCGGCGAATTCCCGGACGAGTCCGGCGAGCATGGTCATCTCGTGGCAGGCGGTGATGGCGGCGTCCAACCGCTCGGCGTGGTGGCCGGTGAGCTTGCTCGGTTCGGTAAGAAGAAGGCTGGCCAGACGCTTGGGTGAGATCGCGGGCCGGTCGCATTCGACGCGGCCTTGGTTGATGTATCGGTAGAGCAGGTTCTGACTGCCGGTGTAGCCGAGTTTCTTGATCTCGACGAGGAGTTGCTGGACCGGGACGGCGGGATCCTCGGCCCGGCGTTGGCACAGATGGTCGCGGAACGGGTCGACGAGCGTGGGCCGGTACTTCGGCACGCGTACCAGCCGTTCGGGTTCGTTGACCCGGGCGTAGCGCTTGACGGTGTTGAGCGCCAAGCCCAGGCGGCGGGCGCATTCCAGCAGTCCGACACCCTGGCTGAGCAGGGCATGCACCTGCCGCCAGCGCTCGCGTGTGGTGGCTGCTCGCACCCCTTCTTTCGGCGGCGGGCCGGTCTTGCCCCAGCAGATCGAGTGCGCGGCAACCTCCTTGACCACGGCTTCGGCCAGGTTGTGCCAGATATGCCAGCGATCACCGACCTGCACCGCATCCGGCAGAGCGCGACGGATCGCCTCGGCATAGGCGCCGCTGCTGTCCCGGCACACCATCCGCACCCCGGGGTGGGCACGCAGCCACGCCTCCAAGGTGTCGGCCTGACGATCGGCGAGCACATCGACCCGCTCCCGCGTCACCGCGTCGATGATCACCGTGGCGTAGCGGTGCCGTTTGCGCAGTGCGAAGTCGTCCACCCCGATCACCTCCGGCACCGGACGGACCGGCAGGGGCAGGCGCAGCAACGACCGGACGGCGCTCTGCCGCGACATCCTGACTCCCAGCACGGCCAGCAGCCGCGATCCCGCCCGCCCGGCCAGCTCCCGCACCACCGCCCCCACCTGCGTGGCCAAGGCGATCGTGCGGCGCTGATACGGCTCGGCCAGCCCAGGCAGCGGCTCCCGGAACGTCTGCCGCGCGCACCCGACCGTCGGGCACCTCAGCCGCCGAAACCGTAGCCGCACCAGCACTCGCTGCCCGCCAACAGGAAGGTCGGCCAGCTGTCGATCCACGTAGCCGTGCACCCGTCCGACTGCCCCGCAGTCAGGGCACGCTATCGGCGCGCCCCGGGACGCGACATGCACCACGATTGCCCCGGCCCCAGCTCCGACCTCGGCTTGAACGCTGCCGATGACCAGGTCGGCCATCTGTGGGAACAGCAGCCCTGGAAGATCCTTTAAGTCACACCGGCGTCACGCTGACACAACACGCCGAGATAACCATGGACCGACACGAGCTATCACGTTCCGTGACCACCGAAAGTGGGCCAGAGCCCCCCACGATTGCGGTTCGTGGTCGTCACGGAGAGGTGAATGCGGCTGGTTGTAGGGGGTTTCTGCTTAATCGTGTTCGTTTTGGAGACGGTCGGAGCTTAGCGTAGCCGGGGACGACGGGCTGGCCGCCCGCTGCCTGGACTCTTGGCTGCCCGGACAGCGAGGCCTTGCGTTCGGCTTCAGAAGGTGAGCAGGAACTTGCCGACATTGCCGCCGGCTTCGAAACGTTCATGTGCGGCGCGGGCCTGGTGAAACGGGTAGCGGTGCGCGACCCGCAGGCGAAGCTCACCTCGTTCTACCAGCGCGGCGAGGCTGGCGAGCTGTTCCTGATCTTCTTGAACGTAGCTTTTGACCGCGCCCGGCACATCCGGGAGGGGGTGGTCGGCGATGGAGACGTACCGGCCACCGGGTGCGAGGGCGCGGCCCGCGTCGAGGCCGGCGGTGTCGAGTACAGCGTCGTAGGCGCCGTCGGGCAGGTCGCCAAGAGTGTGCCCGACTTTGTCGGCGCCCAGGGCTCTGGCCTCATCGTGGTGGTCGGGCCGAGACACCAGTGCGTCGATGACGGCCCCCGCCCGGCGGGCGAGCTGCACCGCGATGCCTCCCACGGCACCGGCCGCGCCGATGACGAGCATGCGTGTGCCGGTGGTGACCGCGGCCTTGTCCAGCGCTTGCACGGCCGTCACGCCGGCCAGTGGCAGTGCCGCGGCGTCGGCCAAGGGCACGGTGGTGGGAGCTTTCGCCAGCAGTCTGGTGGGAAGGGCGACTCGCTCGGCCCAGGTGCCGCGTCCTGTGGCGATCTGCGCGGACATCGCGATGACGTGATCTCCGGGGCGGAACGCGGTGCCGCCGCCATCGACGACGACTCCGGCCAGGTCCCAGCCGAGGGTGGCGGGGAGTTCGGGGCCGACGTCCCACGCCCGGGTTTTCCAGTCCACCGGGTTCAAGCTGCTGGCCGTCGAACGGATGAGTACCTCACCGGGCTCGGGAACGGGTTCGGGAACCTCCCGGACGGTGAGGACTTCTGGACCGCCGTGGCGGTCGATCTGAATGGCAAGCATGGTTACCTCCCTTGTGGTTACGGGGTCGGCCGGTGGCGAGTCAGATGGTGGCCGGGACGTCGTCTTCGGCCGTCTGCGTTGTCGCGCGAGTTCGGGGCAGGACGAGGTAGGTCAGGGCCAGGCCCGCTAGGCTCAGCACCGCGCCGACCAGACCGGTCCAGCGCAGGGCGCCTGCCGAGACGATGACGCCGCCCATGGCCGAACCGGCGGCCGCACCAAGGTTGAAGGCGCCGACGTTGGCGGAGACGGCCAGCGTGGGGGCATCGCCGGCGTGGCGAAGGATCAGCCCCTGCAGCGGCGCGATGGTGGCGGTGGAGAGCAGGCCAAGCGCCAAGACCGCCGCCACTGCGGATGGTTGCCAGACGGCGGCGAACGGAATGAGCACGAGCACGCCGGCCAGCCCGCCGAAGACGCCGCGCACGGTGGCGCTCATGGACTTGTCGGTGAGCCGGCCGGCAAGGAGGTTGCCGACAAAGCTGCCTGCTCCGTAGGCGAGCAGCAGCCCGGAGACCGCCGTGGAAGAGAAACCCGACACGCGCGTCATCAGCGGGGCGATGTAGGTGAACACCGTAGCGACGCCGGAGAATCCGACCGCGGTGGTGGCGATGGCCAGCAGGACCGGCCGGCGGGTTACCACGCGGACCTCGTCTCGCAGCCGCGCGGCCGGGGCCGGCTGCTTGGGAAGGACGGCCGCGAGCAGCACGACGCCTGCCAGCGCCAGGGCGGTCAGGACAGCGAACGGGGTGCGCCATCCGGCGCTCTCCCCCAGCAGCGCGCCCAAAGGCACACCGAGCAGGGTCGCCACGGTGAAGCCGGAGGCGACCGTGGAGATCGCCGTCCCCGTCTTGTCCGGCGGCACCACGCTGGTCGCCATCACCAGCGCCAGGGCGAGGAAAGCGGCGTGGCTGAAGGAAGAGACCAGGCGTCCTGCCAGCAGCAGTTCGTAGGAGGGGGCCAGAGCGCTGATTGCGCTGCCCGCCGCGAACAGCAGCATCAGACCGAGCGCCAGCCCCTTACGAGGCATCTTGGCGGTCAGTGCGGCCACAAGGGGCCCACCGACCACGACACCCAGCGCGTAGACGGTGACGGCTTGGCCTGCCATACCCACGGATATGCGCAGGTCTGCTCCCACCAGAGGCAACAGCCCGGAGATCAGGTATTCCGACGTTCCGACGACGAAGACGCTCACGCACAGGGCAGCGAGTGTCGCGAAGGTCTTTCTCATAGCGAGGACGCTAGAGTCTCACATGGATGTGAGAGTCAAGTCGTGCGACGATCTCCCGCGGCACACAAAGGAGGCGCTATGCGTATCGGTGACCTGTCACGACGGACCGGCGTTCACGAGCGCCTGCTGCGCTACTACGAAGAGCAGGGCCTGCTTCACCCAGCGCGGCGCCCCAGCGGTTACCGGGAATACAGCGACGAAGACATCGACACCGTCCGCCGCATCCGTAGCCTCTTGGCCGCCGGTTTGAACACCTCCACCATCGCCACGATCCTCCCTTGCCTACGCGATGACGGCGACCGGCTGATCCCCACGTGCTCCGATCTTCTCGCCGATCTTCACCGAGAGCGGGAAAGGATCACACAGTCGATCACAGACCTGCAGACGTCCCTGGGCGCACTCGACAGGGTCATCGCGGCAGCCCCGCCCGATGTCACACGCCGTGCACTCGCCACGCTCGATCGCTGAATGACGTGCCCGTCATCGGTCATCTCGCGCCCCAGCGATCCGATCTCTGCGGCGCCAACCAGACGGCCCCGGACAAGGCTCAGCCTGGCCCAGGCCATCATCGCGAAGGACTACGCGGCATACGTCGCCGAACACCGCGAGTTCGCCTAGTGGGGTGGCCACGAACGTTCACCGGAGTGGTGGTTGATCACGCGGCTTGGGCGGCAGGTCGTCCCCAGCGGCGCTGTTTTTCGCTGCGGATGCGTGCGCGTTCGCGGCGTTGGGAGGCCAGGACGTCGGGGTGGCGGGCGTTGGCGTTGCGCCAGCGCAGGTAGGCCTGGAGCTTTCGGGTCTGCACCGTGTGATTGGGATGGTCGGAGTTGCTCATCACGAAGGTGCGCAGCGGTCCGAACTGCGCTTCGATCGGGTTGGCCCAGGAGGCGCTGGTCGGGGTGAAGCACAGCTCGACCTTGTGCGCGGCGGCCCAGGCGCGGATGGCGGGGGTCTTGTTGGCCGACAGGTTGTCCAGAATGACGTAGATCGGTGCGCCGTCCGGGCGGGCGTGGCGGATGCTCTTGAGCGCGGCCAGGGTGTTGGCGCCGCTCTTGCGCTCACGGTTGACTCCCCACAACTGGTCATCGCCCAGGCTGTAGCAGCCGTGGAAGTAGCGCACGCCATGGGTGCGCGTGTAGGTGGCCGGTTGTCGTTCGGGTTTGCCCTCGGGCGCCCAGCCGGAGCCGGGCTGAGGCCGGATGGACAGTGGCCCGAACTGGTCGAAGGCGAAGCACCGCTGCGGGAAGCGCGTGGTGACCTCCTCGATCCGGTCCAGCTTGGCGTCCCGGTCGGGGTCGGTGGACTCCTTCCAGGTCCGGGTGCGCTGGAAGGAGACCTTGTGCTCGCGTAAGTACTGCCGCAGCCGCTCACGCCCGACCAGCACGGTCCGCACCGGGTTGTCGGCCAGGTAGTCGACGAGTTTGCGGATGCTCCACCGGGTGAAGGGCCGGCCCAGCTTCTCCGGGCGCGTCCTGGCCATCGCGACGATGAAGTCCTCATCGCCCGAGGTGATGCGGCGGGGACGGCCACCCGCCCACTTAGGGTCCAGCGCGGACAGCCCCCGCTCGTTGAAGGCATGGATGACGTCTCGCACGGTGTCCTCATCGGCCGCGACCAACTGCGCGATCGCCGCAACCGGCGTGCCACTGGCCGAGGCCATGATGATCAGCGCTCGCCGGACCCGGATCGACTCGTGCCGGCCTCGCCGGACAAGTCGTTGCAGCGTCTGTCCCTCCTGATCGGACAACCGCCGTGCTCGCACAGGTTCGGCCATACGGATCCTCCTGCCGTCATCGTGCATGTCGATACGACACTGAAGCAGAATCCGGCGAAGCCTGCGCAAGCCGTCGGGTGTGTCCGCGGCCCGGTGAACCTATGTGGTCACCGCACTAGTCACACGCGTTCCGTCGCTCCAGGCGCTGCTGGCCGCCATCCTCATCGACACCCTGACGAAGATGACCGACCTGGCGATCCGCGCCCGCCAGGAGCCCGACCCGTGGACGGCCTTCGCCGGCTTCGCCGAGGCCGACGTGCAGCTACGCGCGTCGAGCTGCGGCGTCGTCAAGGCCTTCACCCACATCCAAGCTCCCCGCATCACCACCGCGGGCAAAGCGGCGGGCACCCCCGGCCGTGTGGCGTTGTCGGCCTCGAGCGACCTTCCCGAAGCCTGGAACTCGTGACGCGACTGTATGACCAGTTCGGGTTCGACACCGTCGACAACAGCCCGCTCAGCGAGTCGTGGCGCAGCGGTCCCGGTCAACCCGCGTGGGTCGCGCACGAGCACCAGACCCGTGCCGAACTGATGGCCAACCTCGCCCGCGCGCGACGGATCATCTCGAGGTGAGTCTGTCCCTGCAGCGGATCATCGAGGTGGTCTACGTGGCCGGCCACGAGGGTGGTGGCGCTGCCGTGGAGCAAGTCGTCGTGGAGCGTGCGGGCCGAGGCGACATCGTGCTCGACTTCGACGCGGACGGACTCCTGCTGGGGCTCCAGATCATCGGGGCCACGGCGCTTCTCCGCGAACGCCACTGTCTCGGCAGCCGAGCGGATCTGACTACCCGGCTAGGCCGCGCAACAGGCCCTCGAAGTCCTGTTCGCCGTCACGGGTCTGGGCGCCGCGGGCCAGCCCTGCGCCCATGAGCTGCGCCGTGGCGGAGCGGAATACGAGCCCGGCCCAGGCATCGTTCTCCCGTGCCAAGCCATCGGCATGATCGCTGGGGATGATGGCGTGCTTGGCCGCCGCGACGACGCCGTCCGGTAGCGCGGCAATGTTGCGGGCGAGGCGGTCGACGAACTCGTCGAGCTCGTGCGCGGGGAGGGCGCGGTTGACCCAGCCGTACCGCTCGGCGGTCTCGGCGTCGAGTAGGTCGGCGCCGAGCACGACTTCCAGGGCGCGGTTGCGGCCGACGCGCTCAGTGAGGTACTGCGTGGCGCCTCCGCCGGGGACGATGCCCATGAGGGCTTCGATCTGGCCGAGCCCGGCCCTGCCGATCGCTGCGAACGCCATGTCGGCGGCCACGACGAACTCGGCTCCGCCGCCGCGCGCCTTGCCGGCGAGCTTGACGATGGTCACCTGGGGCTGGTGGCGTAGTTGCTCCCCTACGGCCTGGAAGACATTGACGTGTTCCGGCAGGTCGGCCATGAGCCCGGCGAGATCCTCCGGGGTGAGGGTCATGTCGACGTGGGCAAGGAAGAAGTCTGGGTCGGCGCTGTCGAACACGATCACGCGTACGGTGTCGTCACCGGCCAGCGTGGTGAGCAGGCGCCGCAGGTCGGTCATGACGGCGACGCCGAGGACGTTGATCGGTGGGTTGTCGATCGTGACGTGCGCGACCCCGTCGTTCCGGCTGACCCGCAGAGTCCGGTAGGCGTCGTGGTTCATCTTGTCTCCGTAGGTATCTGGCAGGATCTTGGTTCCTGTTGTATACCTACTGTGAAACCGATGATGAGCTGCGTCAATAACGCACTTCAGGCATCCCAGGGATCGTGGAGGATACCGCCATGGCCACTTCTGAGACCGTTTACCGGGCTATCGCCGAGCAGGACCTTGTGTTCCGGTCCGATTGTGCGAGCCGGCCGATCCTCGATCAGATCGCCGACAAGTGGTCGATGATGGTGATGGCGGTCTTGGCCGAGCCGCGCCGGTTCAACGAGATCAAGCGCCGCCTCGAGGGCGTGACTCAGCGCGTGCTCACGCAGACCCTGCGCCGGCTCGAACGCAACGGGATGGTCGAGCGCCGGGTGCTGCCGACCTCACCAGTCGGCGTCGAATACTCTTTGACCCCGCTCGGCGAGACCCTGCGCGAGCCGTTCGGCCGCCTCTACGACTGGACAGTCGCCAACGCGCCCGAGATCCAAGCACGCCAGCGCGATTTCGACCAGCGCGCTCAGCGCTGACACCGGAGCCGAAGCCAGGCCGGAGCGAGCGCCGCCCTGCTCAAGGCCTGCACGCAGATCTACGACCGGTGCGGCTACCCGCTGCTCTACGGGCAGATGCCCCCCACACTCGGGGTGGACGCTTCTACCGGCGAGCCGGGTTCGAGGTCGGTGACGCCGGCGCCCCGATCGACCTGTGAGTCGTCTTCGGCGTTCACTCCCGCATCCAGCCCGGCGCCGACGAGCGCATCTTCCTGCGTCTCACCCGGCCTGCGCGGGCATGACGGCGATGATCACGATAGGCGTGAGACTGACACAATTCAGCACGTAATCGGTCACGTTGATCATCTGACCTGACCGCTGCTGATATCCGAGGGCGCCCCCGCCGCGCTGTGCGAGGTGGGGGCGCCCTCGCATGCCTGGAGGCCCCCCTTGCCGGTCAGTTTCCTGTCCGCCGAGCAACGCAGCCGATACGGCGTCTTCAACGCCGTCCCCGACATCGCCCAACTTGGCGCCTTCTTCCACCTCGATGCCGATGACCGGCGCCGGGCGATGGCCGCCAACGGCGCCCGCAACCGGCTCGGCTGGTCCCTGCAACTCGGCACCGCACGGTTCTTGAACTGCTTCCTGGACGATCCCGAGGACGTTCCCGCCGCGGTGGTCGACTACGTCGCCGAGCAGCTCGGCCTGCAGGCAGCCGACCTGAAGGGGTACGGCGAGAAGGAGGCCCGTTGGGCTCATCAGGAGCAGATCCGCACCGGCTACGGCTACACCGCCTTTGCGGGCGAGCAGTGGTTCGCGCTGGCCTGCTGGCTCTACAAACGCGCCTGGACCACCAACGAACGCCCGATCGTGCTGTTCGACCTGGCCACCCACCGCCTGGTGGAGGCCAAGATCCTGCTGCCCGGCGTCACCACCCTGGAGCGGCTGATCGCCGCGCTGCGCGAACGCGTCGCCGCCCGCCAGCACGCGCTGATGGCCACCGCCCCCAGCCCGAATCAGGCCGCCGTGCTGGAGAACCTGGTCAAGGTCGAGGAGGGCCGGCGCGTCTCCCGGCTGGACCGATTACGCAAAAGCCCCACCGACGTCAGCAGCACCGGCCTGGTCAAAGCCCTGGATCGGCATGTGGAACTGCGCGGCCTGGGCGCGGCCGGCTGGGACCTGAGCGCGGTGCCGCCCGGCAAGATCGCCGCACTGGCCCGCTTTGCCCACGCCGCCCGCGCCCAGGCCGTCGACGAACTGGCCGGCGACCGCAAACTCGCCACCCTGGTGGCCTTCGCCGCGACCATGGCCCCCCAGTCGGCCGACGAGGCGATCGAAGTGTTCGACCTGGCGGTCGGAGACCTGCTGCGCACCTCGGCGTTCAAAGCGACCAAAGAGCGGATGCGCACCCTCAAAGACCTCGACACCGCGGCGATCGTGCTGCGTGAGGTGTGGCTGAAGATCCGCTCCGTCGCCGAGATCCCCGACGGCGGCATCCGCGCCGCCCTCGATGAGATGGATCTGGCCGCCATCCACGCCGCCGCCGACGTCATCGGCGACATCGCTCGCGAACCGGATGAAGATTTCCAAGAAGAACTGCTGGATCGCTACGCCACCATCCGACGCTTCCTGCCCAAGCTGCTCAAGCACCTCGACTTCGACGCCGGCGCCGCCGAGACGCCCGGGCAAGGAGTGCGGCGCGGCCATGAGGTGCTGCAGGCACTGGACTTCCTCAAAGCGATCGAGCGCCGCCGCACCGACATCGACCCCAGCGAGGTTCCCGCGGACTTGCTGTCCTCAGCCTGGCACCGGCGCGTCTTCCCCAAGCGCGGCGAGCTGGCCGGCACCTTCAACAAGAGCGCGTACACCGTGGCGGCCGTCGAGCGGCTACGCGAGTCGCTACGCCGCCACGAGGTGTTCGTGCCGGGCCTGCGCAAGTGGGGCGACCCCACCGCCGGGCTGCTGAAGGGCGCCGAGTGGGAGCGGGCACGCCCCCGCATCTGCGATGAGCTGAACCTGTCTCCGGAGCCCGGCACCGACGTGGAGCGCTGGGCCGCCACCCTCGACTTCGTACCGCCAGCTCGCCGCCGGCCTGTACGGCGAAGACGACGGCCGCAACGACTGGGTACGCCTGGCCAAAGACGAGACCGGCAAGGACCCCCTGGTGCTCACCGGCCTGGACCGCCTGAATGAGCCCGCCTCCCTGACCACGCTGCGCGCCGACATCGACGCCCGCATGCCCATCGTGGACCTGCCCGAAGCTCTGCTGGAGGTGCACTCCTGGACCGGCTGCCTCGACCACTTCACCCACGTGTCGGGGGACGCGCCCTCCCGCAAAAGGGACATGACCACCTCGATCGCCGCCGTCCTGGTCAGCCAAGCCATGAACGTCGGCATGCGGCCGATGGCCGCCGAAGGCGAACCGGCCCTCGCCCTGGACCGGCTGTACTGGGTGGAACAGAACTACCTGCGCGCCGCCACCCTCACCGCCGCCAACGCCGCCCTGGTCGACCACCACGCCGGCCTGGAACTGGCCCAAGCCTGGGGCGGCGGCGAACTCGCCTCCGCCGACGGGCTGCGGTTCGTGGTCCCGGTTAAACCATCAACGCCGGACCCAACACCAAATACTTCGGAAAAGGAAAGGGCGCCAAGGGCGTCACTTACTACAATTTCACCTCCGACCAATTCACCGGCTTTCACGGCATCGTCATCCCAGGCACCCCCAAGGACTGGTACTACATCCTGGAAGGGCTCCTGGATCAGGAAACGTCGCTGAAGCCCACCGAGATCACCTCCGACACCGAGGGCGCCTCCGAAATCGCGTTCGGCATCTTCCGGCTGATGGGCTGGCAATTCTCCCCGCGCGCCTGGCCGATGTCGGCAGCGCCACCCTGTTCCGCGCCGACCCGGCCGCCCGCTACGGGTCCATCGACGCCCTGGTCCGCAGCCGGGTCAACATCAAGCTGATCAACGACTCCTGGGATGATCTGCTACGAGTAACTGGATCGCTGCTCACCGGCGCGGTCAAGGCCAGCGAGCTGTTTCGCTACTTCGCCGGCGGCGGCACCCCCACCCCCATCGGGCGCGCCCTGATGGAGCTGGGCAAGCTCGATCGCTCCACCTACCTGGCCAGCTACTACGACGACGAGCTGCTACGCCGCCGGGTCAACACCCAGCTCAACCGGCAAGAATCCCGCCACACCCTGGCCCGCAAAATCTTCCACGGCCAAAAAGGCGAACTCCGGCAGAAATATAAAGAAGGCCAGGAAGATCAACTCGGCGCGCTGGGATTTATGACCAACGTCTGCATTCTGTGGAACACGGTCTATACGGCCCGAGCCCTGGAAGAAATGCGAGCCGAGGGTAAGAAAATCTCCGCCGCCGACATCGTCCGGCTATCGCCTCTGGGCTTTGAGCATTTCAACATGCTCGGCCGTTACAGTTTCTCTCTGCCCGAACTGGTCCGCGACGGGCAGCTGCGGCCGTTGCGCACCCCTCCGCCCGCCGGGTAACCCCCCTCGCGTTCAGTGCGCCGGATGCTCCCGAACCGGAAGGCCATCGGCGAGCATCCGGCGTACCTGCTCATGCGAGATCCCGGCGCTCGTACCGATCTTGCGCAGGCCCCATCCCTCGCCCCGTGCGTCCGCCATCGCCGCGATCAATGCCGCGCCGGTCACCTCTTCCAGCATCGCGCGCAGCTCCGACAGCCGCCGCAGCCGCAGCGCGGGCGCGAGATCAACGATCTCCCGGCAAAACGATCAACATCAGCACGCAGGAACGCCACACCCTCAGAACCCGCCATCAGGCAAGCCTGCCCTGGTCAGGCCCATGGTGTCAAAACATGTGACACTAAGCCCGGTTGGCCGTTCCACTCCTACTGGCAGGCCATCCTCACCGACTACGAGACGCACGTGGTCAACGACGCCGCCCAGATCCTCGCGGACGAGCACACCGAGCCCGACCCGGCCGAGATGATCGAGCCGGGTTTGGGCTCACCGTGATCGGCAGGCCCGGATCACCTCCAAGGTCGAACACGCCATCCGCCTTACTAGCGACCCACGACGAAGGGCGCCCGCCAACCGGGCTGGCGCCCTTTGCCTTGCCTTGACCGAAAATCCGCCTTGCCGCGCCAACTCCCTCATCCGTTGCGTACGTATGCGGATTGATCGGATTCCGGTGCAGGCCGGAACTAGTTTTGCGACTCCGGGATCGTCACAGGCGGGCAGCGCGGGTCGAGCCGCACCTTCGCCAGATCCCGGCCGACGATCGTCCAGGCGTCGAAGGAGCCGGGCTCGAACTGCAGGTGCGGATCGGTGTGCCACTCGTCGCCCAGCCCGGTCGCGAGTAGCCTGGCCTCCGATCCGAGTTCGTAGGCGTTGCCGCCGCCGAAGAAGGTGGAGGTGAACACCCGGCCGTTGTGGACCTGCAGTTCGCCGTGTCCCGACAGCAGGCCCTGGTGCTTGATGGTCCCGGTGGCGGGGTCCAGGGCGATCCAGGCGCCCACCACGCGCTTGTACACCGCGTACAGCAGCCCTTCGTGGACCTTGAGGTCCTGGAAGGTGCGGTGGTCGGGAAGCGGATCGAGCTGCCATACCACCTTGCGCTGCTTCAGGTCGAAGGCGGCGATCGAGGCCGTCGTCCTGGTCGGCGGCGTGCCGCCTCCGCCAAGCACGTCGCCACCGAGGTAGACGATGCCGCGCTCGGGGTCGACGCTCAGGCTCATCAGACTCTGGTCGGGGATGACATTCGGGTAGACGTCCATCGTCCCCGTGTCGGGGTCGAGCACCGTCAGGGCGCCCTGCAGCTTCGCGCCGGTCGGGGCGGAAGCCACCAGGATGGTGTCGGTGACGGGGTCGTGCTCGATGTCCCACGGCCGCGACTGGTCATGCCCGATGTAGCCGAGGCCGCGTACCTCGTCGGTGTGTAGGTCGATGGAGATGATCTGGCCACTCGGATACAGCGCGGCGTAGACCTTGTTCCCCCGCCGCACCATGGCCTTCGGCTCGCCGACCACGCGGATTCTGCGTTCCTGCCCGGTCCGCAGGTCACGCACCTCCACGGCGAAGTGGCCGCCGATGTACAGGGCCCGGTTCGGCACCAGCAGCATGCTCTGGGTGCGCTCGGCGCCGGTCGGGAAGCCCGCGTCGATGAGGTCGACGAACTCGGAGATCTTGCTCGGCAGGTCCAGCCACCACATGCCGCCACTGCCGGCGAAGCCGATGAGCCGCTGCCCGTCCAACTTCAGTGCCCGGGTCTCTTCGCCCGGCGAAGGCGGGTCGGCGACCTTGGTCACCGCGTCCTGCCCGGTGCGGTAGCTGTAGACGGCTCCGTCGGGGCGCGAGGTGAGGTAGACCGTGCCGTCGGGGGCCACCTCGAACGCGTCGATGACGCCCACCCCGGCCTCGAACTGCCGCCGGTCCGTGCCGTCCTTGCGCACGTCGATCAGCGTGCTCCCGCTCGCCGCGAGCACCCGGTCGCCATAGAGGAAGACCGTGCCGACGGCCTGGGGCCCCTGGGCCAGCTCCCTGACCGCGCCGCTGACCCGGTCGACGGCCATCAGCTTGGCCTTCTCCAGCAGGCCGACGTAGGCGGTGGTCTCATCGACGGCGACCGCCCTGACGTAGTGCTCGCCCTGGGCCAGCACACCGTACCTGCGGACTGCGCCCGTCGAGGGGACGTACTCCCAGAGTCGGCCGTCGGAGGAGGTGCCGAGGTAGAGGGTGCCGTCCGGCGCGGCGGCCATGCTCCAGACGAAGCCGCCGTTCGCGCCGAAGGAGTGCAGGTGCGCCACCTGGCCCGTGGCCAGGTCGTAGCTGTACAGGTCGGGTACGGGGTAGGTGCCGATGTACAGCTTGCCGCCGGCGACGGCGGTGGCCCAGCCGCCTTCCGGCTCGCCTGCCTTGGGGCCGTCCGGCAGCGTCGCGGTACGCGTCACCTTGCGGGTGGCCAGGTCGATCTCGGCGACGACCGGAGGCTTCGGCCCGCGGGAGACCACGTAAGCGTTGCCCTCGTGGACGGTGGCGCCGACGATCGCGCCGGTGACGGAGGCAGGGCCGTACGTGGTGACGGCCGGGGTGCCGCAGCTCGGTGCGGCCGTCGCCTGTGCGGCGGCCGCTGTCGGCAAGGCCGGTATCGATAAGGCGGACATGACCATGAGCAACGCAAGACAGGTTCGCGGCACGGGCCGCACCTCCATGATGTTCAAAGCTGCAAAGTTTTGGTCCAGACCGTAATCTTGTGAGCGTGCCACCGTCAACACCGGCCGTCCGGCACCCCCATGCCAGTCGAACCCGTGGGGGGAGCATCATTGCCCACATTCCGCACCGCCGGCCCCATGAGTGCACTCGCAGCTCCAACTTGACAGTGGAAGACCTGCTCCGGCTCCACGCCCCACGACGTGACCGGGCGATGGTTATCTTGGGTTGTCGAGCAAACCTGCAGGTCAGCCGGTTGAAACCGTGTCAGGCACGTGAGGCAAGTAGATGCGGCCCGGCGGGACGCGCCGCCGCCGGTAGGAGTGTGGGATGCAGCCCCCTCGGGCTCGCCGCCACCTGGCCAACGCTGGCGTGGATCAGCTGCGCGAGTCTGCTGACGAGGCGGGTCTGCCAGTCATCCCGAGGTGCACGACGTCCGCGACCCCCTACCCTGGCTGGACGCCTCAGCCGATGGAGTATTCGCCCTGACTTGTGGCTTGAATGGCGAACACGAATTTTGCTGCTCAAGCTGTTGAAGGGGTCGCGTGACATGTGCAATCCCACCTCATGTGGCTGGAGATGCTTGTCGGTCCCGGAAGAATTTCGAATTCTGGCGCCGACGGAGACCGATGGGGTGGAGATGTGGGCCCCGCCCGTGCCAGCGCCACGCCGCGTCGGCATCGTCACCTCCCGCCGCGGCGGCAAGAAGGTGCTGTATCGGGGCGATCGCGACGGCGTCGCCCGCATCCTCGGCGACCTGCAGAGCTACCTGAAGTTCTGCTTCTGACTGCCCGGCGCCGGCGGTGGGCTCACCGGCCGGAGCCTGGCCGGTCGGTGGCGTACGCCCGTCGCGCCGGTCACTGGGGTGGACCGGCGACCGCGGTGTCCAGTTCCAGATGGCGGTTCATGTCGAGCTCGAAGCGCCCGTACAGGTTCAGATGCGACCAGAACAGGGCGGTCAGCCCCCGCCGGTCGGCCGCGCTCAACTGCTTGTTCCAGGCAGGATCGCGCAACACCATCTGGATCAGGTGCGTGTTGAGGTAGGTGATGGCGGCGGCGAGGGGGTGCAGCGCCAGCGCCAGGCATCTCCTCGGTCGGCGCCGGCTCCCTGATCATCGTCGCACTGCTCGCCCTCTATCCCACGCTGAAGGGCCAACCAGCTCGTCGGCACCGACCTGGTCCAGGCCGTCCCCCTGGTCGCCGCCGCCGCCCTCGGCCACCTTCTCTATGGTGACTTCCAGCTCCACCTCACCGCCTCTCTCATCTTCGGCTCCATCCCCGGCGTCTACCTCGGCGCCCGCATCTCCTCCCGCGCCCCGCCGCCATCATCCGCGCCATGCTCGCCGTGGTCCTGCTCGCCTCCGCCCTGAAGCTGCTGGAGGTGAGCAACCAGGTCACCGCGTGGATCCTGTGCGGCGCCACAGCGACAGCCACGGCCTGCTGGTATGCCCTGCGCCGCAGCCGCCCAGGACGCGAGGAGCAAGCCACCGCGGCGCCCGCCCCGGCCAGCCGCCCCGGCTGAACGCCGAGCCCGCTCGGCCGCCTCGATGAGCCACACCAACCCCTCCAGCCCGGCGGCACCGTGGGCATGCGCCCGATCACGTCGGCCGCCGAGGCGACTTCTTCCGGGACACGGCCCGCGCGAGGCGTTTCATAAGTGGTCGCTTGTGAAGCGCTGGCGGCCTACAGACCGAGGAAGAGGGACGAGCCAGAAGCCGCCGACAGGGACGGTAGCCGATCGGGAAGGCCCAGCCCGGGCGCAGGGCTGGGCCTTCGAGCGCAACTTCAGCGGGTGGCGGCGTAGGCGGAGAGGATCTGCCGGACGACCGTGTCGGGGCGGGACATCATCACCACGTGCGAGGCACCGGAAACCTCCTTGACCTTGCCGCCGGCCGCTTTGCCATGAAGCGCTGCACGGCCGGCGGAATCACGTTGTCCTGAGTGGGGATGACGAACCAGGACGGCACGCTCTTCCAGGCAGGGACGCCGCTGTGCCCGAACAGTCCGCCCACGCTGCTGGGCCGCTGGGTTGCGGCCATCAGGCGGGTCTGCGAGGCGGGCAGGTCGGCGGCGAACACGTCCCGGAATTTGGCGGGATCGATGTAGCCGTCCTTTCCGCCCGGGTATGGCCGCACGACAAGGGCGGCGGGCAGTTTGCTGCCGGGGTACTTCCCGGCCAGCTCCAACGGGGTCTCGCCCTCGTCGGGGGCGAAGGCGGCGACGTAGACCAGGGCCTTGACGTTGTCGTGGCCGCGGGCGGCGTTGGTGATGGCCGCGCCGCCGTAGGAGTGGCCGACCATGATGACCGGGCCGGGGATGGTGTCGATGATGCTGGAGACGTAGGCCGCGTCGCCTTCCAGGTCGCGTAGCGGGTTGGCGGCGGCGATCACCGGGAAACCCGCCTTCTGCAGCGCGGCGATGGTGGCGTTCCAGCCGGAGGAATCGGCGAACACCCCGTGCACCAGGACCACGGTGGGTTTGGCCCTCGTACCCGCGGTGGCTGCCGTCGCCGATTGATCCGCCGAGGCGGGGGCGACGGTTCCGGTCAGGCCGAGCGTCAGGGTCAGCGCGGCGAGCAGCAGGCTCAGGCCGCGGCGCTGGGAGCGGATGGTCATGACGGGCTCTCCTCGGGTTCGTGCCGGTGAGGCGTTGATCACGGCACGAGCATCGGCCGCCGGGGCGCGGACGCGAATCGGTCAGTTGACTGCATCGCCCTCCACGCCCTCCAAAGCGTCGCGTAAGGCGGCACGGGAGGTGATGCCGAGCTTGGGGAAGATCCGGTACAGGTGGGCGCTGACGGTCCGCGAGGACAGGAACAGCCGTTCGCCGATCTCCTTGTTGCTCAGCCCGGAGGCGGCCAGGCGGGCCACCTCCAGTTGCTGGGCGGTCAGGCCGTGGGCGGCGTTGAGGCGCTGGGTCACGGCCACGCCGGTGGCCCGCAGTTCCTGTTCGGCCCGCTGCTGCCAGGCGGTCGCGCCGATCGAGGCGAACAGGTCACCGGCCCGGCGCAGCTCGGGCCGCGCCTCGCCCGGTTGCAGGCGGCGGCGCTGCAATTCTCCGAGCGCGAGCCGGACCCGGGCGTGGTCGAAGGGCCAGCGTTCGGTTCTGGGCAGGGCGAGCGCGGCCTTGAACAGCGGCACCGCCTCCTCCTCGGGCGCCACCAGCGCTTGGGCGGCCATGACGTGCAGACGCAGCCGGGGCGCGCGGTCGGCCAGGTCGGCCGCGGCAGCGGCGTGCGCCCTGGCCTCGGTGGTCCGGCCGGTGCGCACCGCCGACTCCACCAGTTCGAAGACCGCCCACGGCGCGAAGGCCACGTACGGGGGGATGACGCCGGGCGGGCTGATACTCGTCCAGTACGCGTAGGCGGTCTCGTAGTCGCCGTGCGCCATCGCGGCCAGCGCGAGGTTGCGGGCCGACAGGGACAGATGCAGGCCGCTGCCGCGCGGTGCGGCCCACTGCTCGACGGTCCTGCTGTAGGCGCGGGCGCTGTCGGCGTCGCCTCGGGCGGCGGCGATCCAGCCCAGGCTGCAGCGCAGGTCGTGGGCCAGCAGTTCCAGGTCGTGGCGGACGCACAGATCGAGCCCGGCGTTGGCGGAGTTCTCGGCGGCCTCCCACTGCCCGGCCAGGAAGTGGTCGTGTGCGGCGAGCCAGTAGCCGCTGGCTGCGTGCGTCACCGCGCCTTGGCCGGCCTCGCCCTCGGTCAGCGCGCGGATGCGCTCGCGATAGTCGGGCAGCAGGTCCATCCAGGTAGCCGCCCGGCACAACGCGGCCACCCGGCCGGGCGGGGCGTCGCCGGGCAGCTCGTCGAGCGCGGTGCGCACGCGCTCCGCTGTGCCGGTGCCGGTGAAGACGTCGTGCAGCAGGTGTACGTGCTCGTCGTCGCAGCCGGCGACAACGTCGGTGACCTCCGCCCACTCCTGGGAGTCTTGGGCGTAGGAGGCGGCCATCACCCGGACCAGCGGGCCGGCGCCGGGGGTGCCGCGCAGCAGGCGGCGGGCGGCGTCCAGGTCGCCGTCGCGCAGCATGAGGATCTGCGCCCGGACGGCCAGGGCTCTGGCCGGATCGTCCAGGTCGCGGCGCGCCTCGTCCAGCAGCTGCTGGGCCAGGTCGAGCTGCCCGGATTCGCCGGCCAGTTCAGCGGCGTGCTCCAGCCGGGCGGCGCGGGCCGCGGCATCTGGGGTGAGGTCGGCCGCGCGCTGCAGCGCCTTGACCGCCAGCCCGCTGCCACCCCGCAGGCTCACTGCGCGGGCGGCCTTCTCGATCTCTGCGGCCACCTGCTCGTCCGGCTCGACCGTGGCGGCCGCCAGGTGCCACATGCGCAGCTCCGGGTTGGCCTGGTGCTGCTCGGCCAGCACAGCGTGCGCTCCGCGTATCTCCTCCGGTGAGGCTGTCTTGATGATCGCCGACCTGACCAGCGGATGGCGGAAACGCAGACCCGACGGAGTCGAGTCGCGGGTGACCAGGCCCGCGCGCTCGGCCTCCAGTAGCTCGTACGGCGACAGCTCGGCCCGATGGTGGAGCCGGTCACCGTCTAGGGCGGCCACCAGCAGCGTCGTACGAATGCGCGGCGGCAGCTCCAGCAGCCGGCTCGCGAAGCCGGTCTCCAGACGGGTGCGCAGGGACGCGCCGGCGGGCAGCAGCTCCACGCCGACGGACGTCTGTGGCAGCTCTGTGATCGCCAGGGGATTGCCCGCGGCCTCGGCGAGCACGCGTTCGCGCACCGGCGGCGGCAGATTCGGATGGAGCAGGTCCAGCAGCTGCCCGGCCGCTTCGTCGTCGAGCGGCCCGACCTCCAGCATGTGGATGCCGGGCGTGACGCGCTCGGTGGCGGTCAGTGGCCGGCGGGCGAAGACGGCCCGCAGGTCGTACGGCCTGAGCCGCATCAGGATGAACATCATCACCTCGCGCGTGGGGTGGTCCACCCAGTGCGCGTCCTCCACGGCGAGCAGTACCGGTCCGTCCTTCGCCACGGTGGCCAGCACGACCAGGGAGGCTACCGAGATCGCCAGCCGGTCGGGTGCCGGCCCGTCCTGCAGGCCCAGCACCCGGCGCAGCACGTCCCGGTGGAAGGGCTCCACCCGGTCCAGGTACTCCATGATGGGTGCGAAGAGCTGGTGCAGCCCGGCGTAGGCGAGTTGCGCCTCGGTTTCGAAGCCGCTGCCGCCCACTACCCGCATGCCCCGCTGTCCGGCGTAGGCGATGCTGGCTTGCAGCAGCACGGACTTGCCGACGCCCGGGTCGCCGTGCAGCACGACGTTCGGCAGCACGCCGGGCGCGCGGTCGATCGCCTGCCGCAGTGCGGCCAATTCCCGCTCACGTCCGATGATGTCCACGTGATCTCAACTCCTCGGGTGCAGTCATTTGACCGATTGCCGTGATCGCGCGGCCCGACATGCTGAACGGGTGGCACGACTGCAGGTGGAAACGGAAGTCAGCCTCTTCTATGAGGACTTCGGCGATGGCGAGCCGGTCGTGCTCGTGCACGGCTGGCCCCTGTCGCAGCGGTTCTGGGAGGCGCAGGTCGGCGCGTTCGTGGCAGCCGGTCGCCGGGTGGTCTCCTACGACCGGCGCGGCTTCGGCCGCTCGGCGCAGCCCTGGAACGGCTACGACCACGACACCTTCACCGGCGATCTGGCTGCGCTGGTGGAGAGTCTCGGGTTGAGCGGGGTGACGCTGGTGGGTTTTTCCACCGGCTGTGCCGAGGCCGTCAGCTACACCGCCCGATCGGATCGGGTGGCACGGCTGGTGCTGGGCAGCCCGGTGGTGTACCCCGACCCGATCGCCCGCGAGCTCAGGAGGGCCGCGGCCGGTCACCGCATCCACATGCTCGACGACGTGCTGCGCAGGTTCGTCGCCGTCAACGGGCACAGTGCGCTCGATGAGCAGACGCGCCTGTACCTGCTGCGGCTGGCCGCCGACGCCTCTGCCAGGGCCACCGTGGAGTCCCTGAGCGTCTGGGAGTCCGCGGATCTGAGCCTCGATCTGGCCCGGATCTCCGTACCCCTTCTGATCGTCCAGGGCGAGGCCGACGCGTTCGTGCCGCCCGAGGACAGCGGCCGGCGTGTGGCGCGAGCGGTGGCGGGCAGCGTGCTCTCCACCATTCCTGCCGCGCCGCACGCCGCGCCGCTCACCCACCACGAGCAGTGGAACCAGGTCGTGCTGGAGTTCATCGCCGGATGAGAACCCCGGCGAGGAACACCCGATCGGCACCGGATTCACCGGCTCTCCCTTCGACGCCTGCCTGCGAGGTCACCGCAGGCAGCTGTGACCAGCCAAGCAGCAGGCCACGCCGTACTCCAGGAACATCGGAGGAAGAAAACCGCACGACAGGCGCGCCTGATCCGGCCGCCTGCCGCCATCGTCAACGCGGCTCACGCCCGGGCGCGCGATGCCCTGGTCCGGAGGGATCTCCGGCCTCGCCACGGACCGGCGATGAGGCGGGCGGCTGGACCGCTGCCTGATCAGCCGGCTGCCGGAGAGCTGGAGAGTTTCCCCTGTAGCTTGTCGGTGCCGATGTGATCGAGCGGGATGAGCAGGTCGAGGGCCTGCTGCCAGGCGGCGGCAGCGGCTGCGGCGTCTCCGAGAGCGTGGTGGGTGTCGCCGAGGTGCTCCAGGACTTCGGCCTCCAGGTGGGTGCGACCGGTACCACGGTAGAGGTCGAGGGAACGCTGGTAGCAGACGATCGCGCGGTGGTGGTCGCCCAGGTGGTGGTGGACGTAACCCAAGGTGTCCCATGCCGGGGCCTCCTGGGCCGCGATCTTCTGCTCGGCGAAGTACGCGATGGCCTGTTCGCCGACGGCGATGGCGTCGTCGTAGTGCCCGAGAAGGGCGTGGTACCAGGCGACGGAGGCCTGTGCCCGGGCATGGCCGACCAGGTTTCCGGCGTCCTGGTAGAGGACGAGCGCGGCGAGAGCGTGATGCAACGCCTCGTCGTGCTCGCCGAGCACGCCGTGCAGCCAGCCGAGATCGTGATGGACGCGGGCCTGATCCAGCGGCCGGGCGCGCATGCCGGGCTGTCGCACAAATGCCAGGAGCCGCCCCTTGGCCTCCTGCGACCGGCCGAGCCGATGTTCCTGCCTGGCTACCCAGCCCACGACGGCGCTGGCGTAGCTCTGTCCAGCGGGATCGCGCTGCACGGCTTCGGCGGCGCGGGTGAGGAACGCGAGCGATTCCCGGCCGAGGGTCCACTCGTGATCGACGAAGGCTTCCACGATCGTCCAGGCGAGCTGCCACACCTGGCGGTCGAACCCGCCCAGAGTCTCGGCCTGCCGCTGAGCTGCCCAGACCACCTGCAGCTCACGGGCAGGCCACGCGACCGCCTGCTCACTGTCGGCAAAGACCTCGATGACCGCACCTGGCTGCGCTGGCGCCAACTCGATGGGTGTGGAGACCACGGGGTAGAGGACCTGGTCGGCGGCGTGCGCAGTGTGCAGCAGATGATCGAGGAGGCGGTGGAAGGCATGCCTGCACTCGGCGGGCCCGTCATATTCCTCAGCGATCTCGGCGGCGAAGGCGCGCAGCAGGTCGTGCAGGCGCCAGCGGCCGGGCGCGTGCTCGGTGACCAGATGAGCGGCGCCGCACTCCTCCAGCAGGGCACGCACCCGGCGGGTGGGCAACGCGATGAGGGAGGCGGCGGCCGGCAACGTGATGTCGGGGCCCGGATGCAGCCCTAACAGACGGAACAGGCGAGCGGCTGCCGGGCTGAGCGTCTGGTAGGACCAGAAGAAGGTGGCACGCGCGTCGGCGCCGTCAAGGGTGTGGAAGGCGTCGAGCGTGCCGTACGCCTCGCGCAGTTCGGTGGCGATGTCGGCGAGCGCGAACGACGGCCGGGCGGCGGCCCGGGCGGCCACGATCGCCACCGCCAGCGGTAGATGCCCGCACAGCTGCAGGATCTGGGCCACCGCCTCCGGCTCGGCCGCCACCCGCGCCGCACCGAGCCGGAGGGCGAGCGCTTCTGTCGCCTCGGCGGGGGTCCACACGTCCAAGGTGAGGGTGCGCGCGCCATGGGTGGCGGTCAGGCCGGTGAGCTGGTTGCGGCTGGTCACGATCGCCAGGCACCCTGGTGTGGCGGGCAGCAGCGGGCGGACCTGCTCGCTGTCACGGGCGTTGTCCAAGACGATCAGCACGCGGCGGCCGGCCAGCTTGCTGCGAAACAGCGCCGCCCGGTCGTCGATGCCGGCCGGCATGCGGCTGTCGGTGACGCCCAGCGCGCGCAGGAATCCGCCCAGGGCCTGTCCGGGGTCGAGCACCTGGCCGCTGCGGTCGAACCCGCGTAGGTCTGCCCACAGTTGCCCGTCGGGGTAGGAGTCGGTGATCTGATGGGCCCAGTGCAGGGCCAGCGTCGTCTTGCCGACCCCGGCCATCCCGCCGATGGCGCCGATGACCACCGCTCGTGCCTGCCGTCCTTGCTCGTCCAAGAGAGCGAGGGCCTGCTGGAGCTCGGCGCGGCGGCCGGTGAACACCGGCAGATCAGCCGGAAGCTGGGCCAAGGCTCCCGCTCTCGGCCGTGTCTTAACCGTGGCGAGCAATCGTGCCCGGTCCTGGTCGCTTAGTTTCAGGCCATCGGCCAGCGCCTCAGCAGTGCGGCGCTGAGGTGAGCCGACCTTGCCCCGCTCCATGTTGCCGATCGCCCGCCCGCTCACCCCTGAAGCGTCCGACAGCTCCTCGAGCGTCATCCGCGCAGCCGCCCGCAGCTCCCGCAGCAGGGAACCGAACTCACGCTCAGCCACTTCGCCCATCCTCACGACGACGACCCGACGAAGCTGTGATCATCACACGGCGGCGGCGCGGCTGGTCCGGCTGTCTCACATGCCGGGAACCTCGGGTGCAGGGCGCTGAAGCGCGAGCACGCCCAGATATCGCCACGACAGGTGCGGCTTGCGCCGCCTGCCTGGCGAGCGCCTGCCGCAGCGCGGCCGGCTTCCGCTCATGTCCGACGATGTCCACGTGCTCTCAACTCCTCGAGTGCGGTCATGTAACCGATGGCTCCGCTCGGCCGCCACGGCCTTCGGCCAGGTGCCGCGACTGCGGGTGGGACAGACGTGAGCCTCTTCTACGGGGGCTTGGGCGACGGCGAGCCCGCCGACCGGCCCCTTTGACGAGCGCCCGTGTTCCCCGTGGTGATGACGCTCATGGCGGCCCTTTCCCGATCTGTGGTGCTCCGACGCCCAGGCCGGCCTGCTGTGCTGGGAGTCCGTCAGATGACGTCCCCGTCGCTCAGGCGTTACTTCATCGCGGGTTCGGCGACGCGGACAGGCTCGCCCAGCTCCTTGTGGCGAGTCTCCGGCGCACACAGGATGACGATGAAGGAGATAGCGCCGCAGATCATCAGCAGCAGTGCGATCGGCCAGGACTGGCCGCCCGAGCCGGCCAGCAGAGCGGCGGCTATGAAGGGGGCGGGCCCCCCGCTCAGCGCCGCGGTCCACTCCCGGGCGATGGCGATGCCGCTGTAGCGGTACCGGGTCTCAAAGAGCTCGGCGTACAGCGAGGCCTGGGCGGCGAACATGGAGGCGATCCCGAGGCTTTGGCCGAGCGTGACCGCAACGATCACCAGGACCGGCATTTTCGTCTCCACCAGCCAGAACATGGGGAAGGCGAAGACCGTCATGAAGGCCGCGCCGCCGAACCAGACGGGACGCCTGCCGACGCGGTCGGTCAGCGCGCCGAACAAGGGAGTGACCACGATCGACACCAGGGAGGCGGCCACGTTGGCGACCAGACCGATCGTGGCGGGCAGGCCCAGGGTTTTGGTTACGTAGGAGAGCACGAAGACCTGGATGATGTACGCGATCGCGGCGTTGGGCACGTTGGCCATGAAGGCGATCAGCAGATGCTTGGGCTGCTTCCTGAAGACCTCCAGCATCGGGAAGCGGCTGAGGCCACGAGCCTTCTCCCGCTCGAACACCTCCGACTCTCCGACCCGGAACCTGAAGAACAGGCCCACGCCAACCCCGACGAGGCTGAGCAGGAACGGCACGCGCCAGGCCCACGTCTCGAACCCCGGCAGGGCCGACACGCCGGTGAACACCAGCGTGGCCAGCAGGATGCCGGTGAAGATGCCGGCTCCCGGCAGCGAGGCCCACAGGCCGCGTCTCTTGGCGTCGCTGGCCTCGCTCACCATCACCAGCGCGCCGACGTACTCCGCGCCCGCGCCGAAGCCCTGGGCGATCCGCAGCAGCACCAGCAGGGCCGGGGCCAGCATGCCCACCGAGTCGTAGGTCGGCAGCAGGCCGATGCCCGCCGTCGACAGGCCCATCAGCATGAGCGTGATGACGAGCATCTGTTTGCGGCCGACCCGGTCGCCGAAGTGGCTGAAGACGAAGCCGCCGACCGGCCGCGCGAAGAAGCCGACCGCGAATGTGGCGAACGCCCCCAGCGTGCCGGCCACGGGGCTGCCGGCGGGGAAGAACTGATCGTTGAAGATCAGTGCCGCGGCCAGCCCGAAGAGGGTGAAGTCGTAGAACTCGATGATGCTGCCGGTCACGGCCGCCTTGGCGACGCGCGTACTGCTCATGAGTGCTCCAGTCTCCTTGGACAGGCCAGGATGGCTGCCGGCGTGTGGTCACGGCTCGTAGGCGGTTCACTGGCGTGGAACGTGGGCAGGTCAGGGACGGATGAGGACCTTGGTCAGAAAGGTGACGGCCTGAGCGATGGCCGCTTCTGCGGCCTGGGTGCCGCGCAGGGCGTTCAGTATGACGAAACCGTGGATGACGCCCTGGTAGCGCACGGCGGTGACCGGGACCCCCGCCTGGCGGAGCTTGGCGGCGTACGCCTCACCCTCATCGCGCAGGACGTCGGCCTCGGCGGTGATGATCAGCGCGGGCGGCAACCCGGCCAGGTCGTGGGTGCTGGCCCGCAGCGGGGAGGCGGTGATCTCGGTGCGCTGCGCCTCGCTGGTGACGTACTGGTCCCAGCACCAGCGCATCCCGTCGCGGCGCAGGAAGTAGCCTTCGGCGAAGTCGTGGTAGGAGCCGGTGTCGAAGTTGGCGTCGGTGACCGGACAGAACAGGACCTGCCCGGCAAGGTCTCGCCCGGTCGTGAGGGTGAGCGCAGCGGCCAGGTTCGCGCCGGTGGAGTCGCCCACCACGGCGACCCTGGAGGCGTCCAAGCCGTACGCCTCGCCGTGGGCGCGAACCCACTCCAGCGCGGCGCGGCTCTCGTTGACAGCGATCGGATAGCGGGCTTCAGGCGCGAGGCTGAGGCCGACGAACACCACCGCCGCCCGCACCCCGAGGGCCAGTTCGCGGGCCAGCCGGCCGTGGGTGCTCTCATCGCCGAGCACCCAGCCCATGCCGTGGATGAACAGGATCACCGGAAGCCGGCCCCGCGCCCCCTCGGGCCTGAAGATGATCACTCCTGCCCCGGGTGGTTCCTCGCGCGTGGTCCCCGGGACCTCGATCTGCGGGCTCTGTGCATCTCGGATGGCCTGGCGACCCTCGGCGGGTGGCATGCCGTACAGATAAGGCGGATTCGCGGTCGCGTCCGCGAATGCTTTTGCGTACGGTTCCAGCGCGGGCTTGACCATGAATGTTCTCCGTGGCGACAGGTGCGGGGGCGCCCCGACGCTAAGCCTGGGCATCACTGTCGGGCATTCGTCATCTGACGGCATCGGTGTCGTTGCATGACGGTTGCAAGCCAGATATTCATCCGATGACGTGCTTTCTGAGACACTGCGAGCACGTAAACGGCCAATAGTCCGGGGGGAGCGCGCCGTTGATCACCCTGGTCGGGCGTGAGCGCGAGCTGGCCACGGTCGAGAAACTCCTCGACGACATCCACCAGCGCGGTGACGCGCTCATCGTGCGAGGCGCGGCGGGAATCGGCAAGTCCGCCGTCCTCGGAGCCGCCACCGCCACGGCGCAGGCGCGTGACATGACGGTGGCGGGCGCATCGGGGGTGCAAAGTGAGACGCATCTGCCCTTCGCGGGACTGCACCTCATGCTGCTGCCGATGCTCGACACCGCCGGCGAGCTCCCCGTACGCCAGCGTGAGGCGCTGCTGAGCGCGTTCGGGATGGGTGAGGCGCCCACACCGGAACCCTTCCTGATCGCGTTGGCCGTCCTCAACCTCCTCAGCGAGACGGCCACGCACCGGCCGCTCCTGGTGGTCGTCGACGACGCGCAGTGGCTGGACCGGCCCAGTATGGAGGTGCTGGGATTCGTGGCCAGACGCGTGCGTTCCGAGCCCATCGTGCTGTTACTGGCGGTGCGCGACGGACATCCCACCAGCCTCGACGACTGCGGGCTGGCGGAGCTGCCGCTGAGCGGGCTGGACCCCGCAGCGGCCGAGTCGCTGCTGGACGCCCAGGAGCCCAAGCTCAGCATCGGCATGCGCTGGCGGGTGCTGGCCGAGGCGGCGGGCAACCCGCTCGCCCTGGTCGAGCTGCCGCTGGCGCTCAGCAGAGAACAGTCGACGACGGAGACGGGCATCCTTCCGCTCACCGCGCGGCTGGAACGCGCGTTCGCCGTGCGCCTGACCGAGCTGCCCGCGCCCACACGCTCGCTCCTGCTGGTCGCGGCCGCCGACGACGGCCACGACCTGGCGAGCACGCTGGCCGCCGGCGCCGCCTTGACCGGAGCCGGGACGAGCCTGGCGACGCTGGCTCCGGCCGTCGAGGCGGGGCTGGTGGAATTTCACGAGCAGTTCATCCGCTTCCGCCATCCTCTCGTCCGCTCGGCGATCTACCATCGGGCAGGGCCCGGCGAACGCCTCGCGGCCCACGCCGCGCTCGCCGAGGTGCACGCCGATGACCCCGATCGCCGGGCCTGGCACCGGGCGGCGATCGGCCACCAGGACGAGTCCGTGGCGGCCGACCTGGAGGGCGTGGCCGCCCGGGCGCGTCGACGTGGCGCGATCACGGTCGCGGTGACGGCGCTGCAGCGCTCGGCCCAGATCAGCGTGGACCCTGCGGTTCGCGCCGAACGCCTGCTGCGTGCCGCCGAACTTGCCTTCGAACTGGGCCGCGGCGATCTGGTGGCCGACCTGCTCCGGCAGACGGAACCGGCCGACCTGGGCCCGCCGCAACGGGCCAGGCTGGCCTGGTTGAACGAGGTCCTGGAGGAGGGCCGCAACGAGGGGCCGGCGCGGGTACGACGGTTGATCTCCACAGTGGAGGCTGTCGAGGCGGCCGGCGATCGCGCGCTCGCCCTGAACTTCGTTCGCGCGGCGGCCCTCCGCTGCTGGTGGGCCGATCCGGGCATGGAGATTCGCCGGCAGCTCATCGCCTTGGCTGAGCGGCTTGCATCCTCCGAGGATGACCCGGAACTGGTGCTCACACTGGCCACCGCGAGCCCGCTGGAGCACGGGGCGACCGTCATGGAGCGCCTGACCAGGCTGCACGACACCCCTCTGGACGGGGCGATGGCCCGGATCTTGGGGGTGGCGGCGACCACGGTAGGAGCCTTCGACCTGGCCGGCGGCTTCTTGGACGCCTCCATCGCCGCCCTGCGCGCGCAGGGGCGGCTCGGCCTGCTCGTCCAGTCGCTGACATCGCAGATGTGGGCGCAGATCTACTGCGGTGACTGGGCCACCGCCAAGCTCCTGGCGGAGGAATGCGAGCGGCTGGCCCGCGAGACCGCACAAGCGCGCTGGCACTCGGCCGCGCACGCCGGGCTCGCGCTCCTGGCCGGACTGCGTGGAGAGACGGAGCCCGGCTACGCCCTGGCCGCAGAGGGCGAGCGGGTCCTCGGCACCGTGGCCATCAGCTCGAACGTGGCACTGCTGCAGCAGGCCAAAGGCGTGATCGCGCTGTGCGCCGGGCAGTACGCCGAGGCCTTCGATCACCTGTGGAAGGTCTTCGACCCCCATGACGCCGCCCACCATCCCATCTGGCGTCTATGGCTGATCAGCGAGCTGGCCGAGGCCGCAGTCGGCAGCGGCAAGGTGGAGACCGTCAAAGCGGTGATGTCGGAGCTGGAAGGAGCGGCGGCCCAGACCCCTGCCCCGCTCCTGCACGTGGGAATGCAGTACGCGCGGGCGCTGCTCGCCGACGACACGGACGCCGACTCGCTCTACCAGCAAGCCCTGGACGCCGATCTCTCCCGCTGGCCGACCGCACGGGCACGGCTGCTGCTGGCCCACGGCATCTGGCTGCGCCGTCAGCGGCGCGTCCGCGAGGCGCGCGTTTCGCTCCGCACGGCCCGTGACCTCTTCGACACCCTCGGCCTGCTGGCCTGGGGCGAGCGGGCACGCCAGGAACTGCGCGCATCAGGCGAGGCCAGCAGCAGGCGCACCCCCTCGACCGCCGACCACCTGTCCGCCCAGGAACTGCAGATCGCCCGGCTGGCCGCCGCGGGACTCTCCAACCGTGAAATCGGCCAGCAGCTCTACCTTTCCCACCGGACCATCAGCACCCACCTCTACCGGATCTTTCCCAAACTCGGCATCTCGTCCCGAGGCCAGTTACGCGATGCTCTGGACGGAGCAGCACCCCAGCTCAACGGAGCGGCCCAGCCGCTGGAAGAGTCCAACCAGATCACTGACCAACCGAGACGGGGGTCCTGAGAAGGGAAGACAGAGGACGCCGACCGGCGGGAACCAACGTCCCTCGGGCGCGAACAGAATCCCCACCAGGCAGGCCGTGGCGCATTCGGTCAGCAGCCGAGCGGTCGGCCAGGACGCGCCACCACGCACGGCGACCAGCGAAGCTGATACCAACGGCACCGACCCGGACCAATCCCAGGTCCCAGGTCCCAGGTGCGATTCCATGCATCCGGTGGGACCGGGCTTATCGACAGGCCCAGGCGGCGACCGTTGGGCCTTCTGCCCCGCCATGCGAAGTACGTCGGCGTCGTTGACGGCCGCGCTGGTTGGCACCGGCATACTCGTCGGCCGCGTTGGCTCAGAACCCCGGTCCGGCTGGACGGCTTGTCTTCTGGTCCTTCGCCTTCCCCCTGTTCTGCCTGCTCGACGCCCGCGCCCCCAGTGATCGTCATGGGTGTCGCGGTGTCGCTCACGGCCCGCGCGGTCACCGGGGTCTACGCGTTCACCGCCGTAAGTACCGTCACTCCTCCGTTGCGGTGCAGTCATCTGACCGATTACCGGCCGGGGGTCGCAAGCCTAGCTTCGAGGCACATCGAGTCCGCATCAGTAAGGGAGTGGAAATGCCCTACATCACCGCCAACGACGGCGCCCAGATCTTCTACAAGGACTGGGGCGCCGACGGTTCGCCGGTTCTGCTCAGCCACGGCTGGCCGCTCAACTCCGATGCCTGGGAGGCGGCCGCCCTCTTCCTCGCCGAGCACGGGCACCGCGCCATCGCCCACGACCGGCGCGGCCACGGCCGCTCGGCGCAGACCTGGCACGGCAACGAGATGGATACCTACGCCGACGACCTGGCCTGCCTGATCGAGCAGCTCGATTTGCGAGACCTCACCCTGGTCGGGCACTCGACCGGTGGCGGGGAGGTCGCCCACTACCTCGGCCGGCACGGTAGCGACCGCGTCTCGAAGATGGTCCTGGTGTCCGCTGTACCGCCGCTGATGCTGCGCAGCGAGGACAACCCCGAGGGCCTGCCGATCGAGGTCTTCGACGCGATCCGCGCGGGCGAGGTCGCCAACCGGTCCCAGCTCTACCGCGACCTGGCCGACGGCCCGTTCTTCGGGCACAACCGCAGGCAGGACGTCGCCCAGGGCTTCCGTGACGCGTTCTGGCTGCAGAGCATGGCATGCGGGCACCGAGGCGCCTACGAGTGCATCGCCGCCTTCTCCGCCACCGACTTCCGGCCGGACCTGGCGAAGATCGATGTCCCCACCCTGGTCATTCACGGCGACGACGACCAGATCGTGCCGTTCGAGGTCGGGGGTAAGCGATCGGCCGAAATGATCAACGGCGCCGTCCTGAAGGTCTACGAGGGCAGCGGACACGCCCTGCCCGACACCGACCGCGACCGCCTGCACGCCGACCTCCTCGCCTTCCTGAACTCCTAAGGAGCATCGCGCATGACCCCCTTACGCCGAGTCGGCCACCTGCTGGGCACCCTCGTCACGAGCTGTGCCCTGATCCTCAGCCTGAGCGGAGCGACCGTCCCCGCCTCCGCCACCACAACCTCCGGTGCCAAGCCGACCGTAGTCCTGGTGCACGGCGCGTTCGCCGACGCCTCTGGCTTCAACGACATGATCACCATGTTGGGGGCGGCCGGGTTCCCGGTGATCGCGCCGGCCAACCCGCTGCGTGACGTGGCCGGTGACGCCGCGTACGTCTCCAGCGTCCTGGACACCATCACCGGCCCGGTCATCCTGGTCGGCCACTCCTACGGCGGCATCGTCATCACCAACGCCGCCCGCGGCCACGACAACGTCAAGGCCCTGGTCTACCTCGGCGCGTTCGCACCCGACCAAGGGGAAAGCGCCCTGCAGCTGACCGGCCAGTTCCCCGGCAGCAAGCTCGGCGAAGCGCTGCTGGCACGGCACTACCCGCTGCCCGACGGCACCAAGAACGGCGTCGACGGCTACATCACCGCCGACAAGTTTCGCGAGGTGTTCGCCGCCGACCTGCCCGCGTACAAGACCCGGCAGATGGCCGCCACCCAGCGGCCCGGCAGCGTCACCGGCCTGTCCGACGGCAGCGGCGAGCCCGCCTGGAAGACCATCCCCTCCTGGTACCTGATCCCCGCCCAGGACAACGTGATCCCGCCCGCCGCCCAGCGCTTCATGGCCGAACGCGCCGGCAGCAAAGTCCGCGAGATCAACTCCTCGCACGTCGTGATGATGTCCCACCCCGCCGCCGCGACCGCGGTGGTCCTGTCCGCCTACGCCACCACGCGATAGGGGAGCCGACATGAAACCCGACACGATCATCCTGATCCACGGCTTCTGGGTGACACCCCGCAGCTGGGAACACTGGATCACCCACTACCAGGCCCAGGGCTTCAACGTCCTGTCCCCCGCCTACCCCGGCTTCGAAGTGGAGGTCGAGTCGCTCAACGCCGACACCACCCCCATCGAGCAAGTCACCGTCCCCCAGATCATCGACTCCCTGGAAAAGCTGATCAGCGGCCTGGACAAGCCGCCGATCCTCATCGGGCATTCAGCCGGCGGGGTGTTCACCCAGATCCTGCTCGACCACGGCTACGGCGCAGCCGGGGTGGCGATCAACTCCGCCCCCACCGAAGGCGTCAAGATCATCCCTCTGTCGCAGCTCAAAGCCACCTTCCCCGTGCTGAAGAACCCCGCCAACCGACACAAGGCCGTCGGTCTCGACTACGAGCACTGGCGCTACGCCTTCACCAACACCTTCCCGGAGGTGGAGGCGCGGGCCGCCTACGAGCGCTACCACATCCCCGCCTCCGGCCACATCTTCTGGGGCAGCGCCCTGGCCAACATCCACCCCGGCAAGGACGACAACTACGTCAACTACCACAATGACGACCGCAAGCCCCTGCTGTTCATCGCCGGCGAGCACGACAACCTCATGCCGCCCAAGATCCAGCGCTCCAACGCCAAGCACTACAAGGCGCCGAACACGATCACCGAAGTCATCGAATACCCCGGCCGCTCTCACCTGATGCCCGCCCAGCAGGGCTGGGAAGAGATCGCCGATCGCGCGCTGGCGTGGGCACTGCACCACAGCTGACGCCCTCGAAGGGAGCGTGTTCCATGTCGGATGTCAGGTTCACCCACATCGGCGGTCCCACCGTCCTCATCGAGTTCGGCGGCTGGCGGCTGCTGACGGACCCGACTTTCGACCCTCCCGGCCGGACCTACGCGTTCGGCTGGGGGACCTCCTCCCGCAAACTCGCCGGCCCGGCTCTCCCCATGGCCAAGCTCGGGCCGCTGGACGCCGTCCTGCTCACCCACGACCATCACGGCGACAACCTCGACGAGGCCGGACGGCTCCTGCTGGCCATCGCCCCGGCCACGATCACCACCTCCTCGGGCGCCCGCCGCCTCGGCGGCGCCGCCCGCGGGCTCAAGCCCGGGCAGAGCATGCGGCTGGAGGCGCCCGGCCGGCCGGCGATCGAGATCACCGCCACCCCCTGCCGGCACGGGCCGCCGCTGAGCCGGCCGATCACCGGCGAAGTGATCGGCTTCGCCCTGACCTGGCCCAACCAGCTGCACGGCCCGCTGTGGATCACCGGCGACACCGTCTACCACCGAGCGCTGCGCCGGGCCGCCGCCGCGATACAGCCGGGCACGGTCCTGCTTCACCTGGGCGGCGTCGGCTTCCCCCGCACCGGACCACTGCGCTACACCATGACCGCCAGGCAAGCCGTACGACTGTGCGAGGCCATCACCCCGCACACGATCCTGCCGGTCCACTACGAGGGCTGGCAGCACTTCCGGCAGGACCGCGACGGCATCGAGCGCGACCTGCGGCGGGCACCGAAGCAGATCCGCAGCTGCTTTCGCTGGCTGCCCACCGGATCGACGGAACACCTGCAGCTCTAGATATGACCCTCCCCTGTGGCAGGCAGCCCTCTGCGGCTCCGGTAGCCACCGAGTGACATCACTTTCCGGCCTGGGGCTCGGGGATCCTCAGGCCGGCTACCCGTCACCCAAAGCAATGGCGGACAGCTCGTACCCCGCCGACCGCCCTGACACCATCGAGAGGAATGACGACACCATGACCAGCACCCAACTCGACCACCTGGCGACCGCTGCGTTACAGGATGCGCTCATCGACGTCACCGAGCTGGCCTCCCAGGCCAGGCAGGCACACTGGAACGTCCGCGGCACGACATTCCTGCCCGTGCACCGATGGCTGGACGAACTCGCCGAAACGCTGCGGGCCTACACCGACACCCTGGCTGAGCGCATCGCCACGCTGGGCGGCTGGCCGGACGCCTGCAGCGAGACGCTGAGCGAACGCAACACCCTGGAGTCGCTTCCCTTCGGCCGGCTCACCACGAGCCAGGCGCTCACCGCCATGGACGCCGACCTGGAGCGTATCGCCGCTGCCGCCACGTCGTGGCTGCAGAGCCCGGCCATGGGAGATGACCCGGTGACCGCTGATCTGCTCACCAGCCTCTGCCGGGACATCCAGGCCCAGCAGTGGTTCGCCCGCGCCCAGCGGTAGGCGGCAATCATGGCTGACCTGCGCTGGACCAGCCGCGCCGCCTGCCGAGACACCGACCCCGACCTGTTCTTCCCACTCACCTGGGAGGGCCAGCACCACGCAGCCATGCACATCTGCTCCAGCTGCCTCGTCCGGCGGTGCTGCCTCGAGTGGGCGCTGGAGGCCGGCGAGCCGGAAGGCGTATGGGGCGGAACGACTCCAGGCGAACGCCGACGACTCCGTCAGCCACCACGGTTGAATCAGCGCCGTGAAGCACCATTGCCACCTTGAGCCTCGCCGCGGCAGCTCAGCTGAACGACCACATCCGGACGGGAGCTGCCTCGACCGGCGGTGGCCTGTGGGGTGCCAATATCCCGTTCGCCCGTCTGAGCTGCGAAGTCTAGGCGAGCGGCAGACCGAGTTTGAGCAATCGCTCAAGCCGCTTAAGCGTTTGCTCAACCACATTTGAGCGATCGCTCAGGTAGTGATCGAAGGATCGAGAAAGTACCCGGTCAGAGCGATGATGCAATTTTCGGCACCCACAGTGTCGGACCCTGCCCTATCGGAGTCGTCCGCGTCATCATCGCTCGCGTCATCACCGCTTCGGCCGGTGCGCGGGGCGACCAACGTGAGCATGCGCTCGACCACCTCCGTCTCGAGTCGCGAGGCGATCCGCAAGGTCAGGGTCTTCTCCGCCTGCTCCAGCGCCGAGCCGATGATCCGCTGCAGTCGGAGTTTGGACGGAGGCTCGATCTGCTCTTCCTTCAGGTGGTTCAACAGCGCCACCCGAATTCGGTCAGGGCGCCGCTCGGCCTTACAGACGTTGCCAGCCAGCCACTCCGCAGCCTTCTCCGACGTCCTCCACTCCGCAGTCGCGGAAGCCGGTGAACTTACGGATGTCAGTGCGATGATCCTCGCTGGTGCGCCCGTCCCACTCGTAGAAGGCCAGGTCCAAGGCCGGGACCTTCACCGCCCTGGCGACGTAGTCCACCGCGTCGTCGGGCAGTTCGGCCCGACCGCGGGGGGAACCGACCGTGCAGCTGGTGGAACTTGAGCATCAGCGCAAAAGTTAATTTCGTCGGCCCTCGCCGCCCTGCCAGCAGTTGCATCTCCTCATCGAGGAGCGTCCAGTTCCCGACCAACTCGCCTTCATCGACGACACGCACCACGGCGCATCCGGCTTTCTCGCGGGCTGGCGGTCACCTGACCGCTGCGGACAATCCCCCGAAACCGGATCAATACTGGCCGTAGACGACCACGCTCGTCTCGGATTCCAGGAAAGATCCGTAAGTAGGCGATGAAGACCTCACTGACCAGGCTCAACGCGCTCGGGTGTACCTGGTGACAGCTTCCTTAACGACAGGCCGTTCTAGAGCCTGTACGGAGTTCGGATCTTCAGGTCGGTCGTAGGCTGCGGACCCACAAGACTGCGCCTGCCGACAATTACATCCACCCAGGTCATGACCATGTGAGGCCTTCGCGTGGCGGCGCGAACTCAGGGCCACCCCGGGAGACGGAAACGCGTGCGGCAGGATGATCAGTCGTGCTCCTTCGCCTGGCCTACCTCACCGTCACGAACACGTTCGCCGCGCTGCGGTTGCTGCCCATGGGCGATCGGGACAAGGACGTGGAGATACTCGCCCTGCGCCACCAGATCACCGTCCTCCAACGCCAACTCGGCGCCGACACCCGAGTGAAATTCGCACCCGAGGACCGGGCCTTTCTCGCCGCTCTCCTGACCTCACTGTCGCGTGAGGTTCCGCGCCGGCTGCGGCTTCTCGTCCGTCCGGACACCGTCTTGCGCTGGCACCGCGACCTGATGCGACGGCGTCACCCCCGTACCTGCCAGCCGAACCGACGTGGGCGCCGACCCACGGTCCGCTCCATCCGCGCCCTCATCCTGCGCCTGATTCGGGAGAACCCCGGCTGGGGCTATCGGCGGGTACATGGTGAGCTCGCCACACTCGGCATCAAGGTCGCGCCGTCCACAGTCTGGGAGATCCTCAAGCAAGAAGGCATTGATCCAGCACCCCAGCGGGCATCCACCACATGGGCCGACTTCCTGCGCTCCCAAGCCCACGCTCTGCTCGCCTGCGATTTCATCGAGGCCGTCACCTTGGACGGGCAACGCCAGTACATCCTGGCCGTCATCGAGCACGCCAGCAGGCGCATTCGCGTATTGGGCACCACCGCTCACCCGACCGCCGACTGGGTGATCCAGACGATCAGGAACCTCGTGATGGACCTGGAAGACGCAGGCTGCCGAGCACGCTTTCTGATCCGAGACAGGGATGGGAAGTTCCCCACCCTCATGGACGGAATCCTCGCCGACGCAGGCATCCACCGTACTCACCGGCATCCGGATGCCGCGCATGAACTCCATCATGGAGCGATGGGTGCAGTCCTGCCGCCACGAACTCCTCGACCGCTGCCTCCTCTGGAACGAACACCACCTACGGCACGCCCTACGCGAGTACGAACACTTCTACAACCAGCACCGAGCCCACCAAGCCCTGAACCAAGCAGCCCCACTGACACCGTCCCGGAAACGATCACAGATCCCGAGCGAATCACCGACCTGAACATACGCCGACGAGACCGGCTCGGCGGCGTCCTCCACGAGTACTCACATGCCGCTTGACCTGCACGGATGGAATTATCGGCAGGCGCACAGTTCTCGCCGGAGTTCAAGGAAGAAGGGGTCCGCATGGTGCTGGAGGGCGAGCGGACGGTCGCGTCGCGCGAGCACGAACCCTGCCAGCCCATCGGTCACGAAATGGCGGAGTTCCTCCGCACTCGCCGGGGCTCGGTGCTCGGTTCGCGAACCTCGTGTGAGGTCCGCCAAATGTTCACCAAGCCACAACATTACGGTTCTCACCTGCGCGGTCAGAAGACGTGACAGGTTCACAGTGGCACCGTTCTGACCTTCTCACCCGAACGGATTGCCCATGTTCGCTCGCCGCGCCATCCTGGCCGCCGCCCTCACTGTCATGCTGATGCCCGCATCCGCCGCCGCCCAATCTGTGGACGGCTGGCATGACCATGCCGGTTGGGGATCGGTGACGGTGTCGGCTGACCGCAAGAGCATCACGGTGTGCGACTTGAGTGACGACGGTCGTGCCGTTCGGGTGGAGTACGCCACCACGTACCTGCAGCAGTGGACCGTGGTCGATTCGAACGGCGCGCGCTCGGGCTGTGGTTCGGACTCGGCGTTCTTCAGCCGCATCACCGTCTTCAAATTGTGTGAGGGTGCGAAATACGGCTCTTGCCGCCCATCAGTCTGGGTCTCACACGCTGGATACCTGGGATGACGTGTTGGAGTGGGTGAGTCATATGGGGCGCCACCGGGTTGGGGTTCCGTCGATCAGTGATCCCAGGCGATGTTGGAGTTCTGTGCGGATGTCGGGTCGGTCGCCGGAGCGTATGTAGGCGGCCAGGGATCGGATCTCGCGAGCGGCTCTCAGGATGTGTGCGGCGGGGTGATGTTCCACGTCGGGGTCGATGCCGTAGATCAGGCAGAACGAGGTACAAAAGGTGTGGGGGCGGCCGAAGCGGCGGTGCCCGATCATCGTGGGGACGAGGTCCTGAAGGCGGGGGCCGTTGGCGATGGAGTCCCAGTCTCCCAACAGCCAGCGAGTGCCGTCGGCGAACAGGTTGCCGGTGTGGGCGTCACCGTGGATCAGCCCGTACCCGAGCGGCGGATCCAGCTCGGCGTACGCGGCCTCGACGGAGGAGCAGCGGTCCAACAGCCAGGCCTGCTGCGCTGCGGTGAGCACGCTCTCGGCCGGGCCGTGGTGGCCATCGGCGGCGAGGTCAGCGCGGAGGGTGCCAAGGGGCTGGATTTTGGGTGCGGTCAGCGGCGCATCCATTCGATGCAAGTGGCGCAGGATCTGAGCGAGGTGTTGAGGGCGTGGCCGGGTTTCTGTGGTGCTGGTGACGTAGTGCCAGGCGGTGGCGACCCAGCCGTCGATGCTGAGGGGCTGGTCGAGGGCGGCCGGCTTGACGGTGGGGAAGCCGTGCTTGCCCAGCCATGCGGTGATCCGTAGGGCGGCGCGGACCCGCTCGAGGACGGCCGCGTTGCCGGGGGCGTGGCGCAGTCGCACCACGAGGTTGGGGCGTGGGAGGTGGTAGACGGCGTTCGCGCGCAGGTGAAGGAGCCGTGCATCGCGCGTGTCCAGGCCGAGCAGGGGGCAGGCGCGGGCGAGCGGAGGGAAGACATGACGAACGGCCTTCGGTCAGGTGCCGAGTTCGCGGCGCCGTCGGCGAACTCTCGCGCCTCGGAATCGTGATGGTGACGTTGGGCTAGCCGGGTGGCGAAATCTCGCACCTGCACCACAGCGCGCTCGGAGATGAGTTCCTTAGCCGCACGGACGGCCGGGCGGGCGTGGGCCAGGGCGCCATCGAGGTCGCCCAAGTCGAGCCGGGCTTGGGCGGCGTGAACGCGATTGAACTGGATGGAGCGGAGAAAACCGTCGGCGAAGCCAGCCAGAGCTTGCTCAGCGTGATCGGCGCCGCGCTGGTGCTCGCCGATGCGCTGCCAGCAATAACCCGCCTCGGCGGCCAGTTCAGCGGGGCCAAAGGCCGCGATCCAAGCCGGGTCGTTATCACCGGTGGTGGCCGTGTAGGTGTCTTCGGCTTCGGCGATCAAGGTGCTCACTTGGCGACAGGCATACTGGTCGGGTTGCTCGGTACCGGCGGCTACGGCAAAGGCTCGGGCTCGGCGCAGGTGCAGCAGCGACATCACCCGCGGTGAGGCATGGCCGCGTTGACCTGCCTCGGTGGCGGCGCCGGCCAGGCGGATGGCCCAGCGGCCGTGGTCCAGGTCGCAGGCCTGTTGGGCGAGGGCGGCCAGGATCCATGCGCTGGTCAGGTCGTCGTCGGCTTGTTTGGCGAGTTCGAGTGCTTGGCCGAGGTGCTGCTGGGCCTGGCCGTTGGCGCCGAGGTCGAAGGCCATCCACCCGGCCGTGCGTGACAGACGCGCGGCGGCGCTCATCAGGGCGCGGCCGACGTCTTCGCTGTAGCGGGCGCGTAGCAGCGGGGCGAGCGTGGTGTTCATGAAGTCGATGACGGCCGGGCGGACGAGACCGGCACCGAACTGGTGGTCCATCTGGATGAAGGCCCGGTGTGCCTCATGCACCCGCCGGATGTCGGACCAGCCCACCCGGGCACTGTCGGCCGTGGCCGCCTTGCCGTGGGCCGATCCGGGGGTGGCGTCGTAGCGCCAGGCCAGTAGCCACTCCCCCAGCAGCGCGGGCACGAACGGCAGTGTCGCGAGCAGGTGACGCCGCGAGGCATCCATCTCCCACCTCCACAGTCGATCCGTGGCGTCTGCCCTGTCGAAGACCGCCGGATCGACGTCATCGATGCGGTCCTCGTCGGGAACGTCGCGCGCTGGTGGCATGGCCTCCAGCCAGCGCTCCACCTCGGCCGGCTCGGCCTGCCATGCCTGGGCCAGGCGGGCGCGGTAGACGGGGCGCATGCGTTGCTCGCCGCGCTCCCACCGGGCCCACGTCGTTGTAGCCACCCCGATCAGTTCGGCGGCTTGCTCCTGGGTGAGGCCTTGCCGCTTGCGGGCGCGCACCAGTTCTGGACGGCCGTCCTGGTGGTGCCGTTGGGGCTGGTTCACCGCGTGCCACGCTCCCTCAGCGTCTAGGGGACCACACAGTGTGCATCGCCAACACCCATGACTCCAGTCCACGGCCGAAACGACCAGCAAACGACCACCCGCACGCAGCACGCCGCGTCCGGTACGGCAAACGCGCAGGTCACGACGTTCACAACAGCCCCCGGCGTCCGGTTGCATGGATGACGTCACAGTGCGTGACCACATGGGCTGCCACCCGCCGCACTGTGACCAACGGGAATCCTCGCCCGGCCGTTGCCGGACGACCCGGCCGGGCGAGCTCCCTGCCCCGTGAAGAAGGGTCCGACGACGGGCGGCATCCGCGCTCACTCGGGACACAAGATGAAAGGAGCACCGGATGCCGCCCGCGGCTGGCCAGCGCCACGGGAGGCGGGTGGATGACCTTCCCAGCCACCCGCCTCCCCCACGCGGACGGACACAGCGCGATCAGGGCACGCAACCACGTGACAAGGGCGCGTGCGGTGTGCGTCCGCGCTGGCCCGCCTCTTCTCTGCCAGCGGCTTCGCGACTGCTCCACCGGCTCGGGAAGATCCAGGCCAGCCGTGTCGAACAGCGCGCCAACGTTCCTGGCGGGGCTTCTTGATCACATGGGAGCCGTATCAGAGCACCACGGGGCAACCCCCTCGAATCCGCGGCGTCTGCTGCTGCGACGCCTACGAGTTCGCCTGTCAAGGCGGCCAATATGTGGTTTTGCGCTACAACAACGTCGGTGAGCGGGAGGAGACCGCCCGAGGCCCTCATCACCGTGCCCGTGCCATCTGGGTTCAACTGCTCCTCAAGCACGCCGAGGACTGCGGCAGGCATGACAACGAGACTCTGGGTCTCTGGCAGGAGTAGACGAGGCCCATGTGCGGTGGACCCCGGAACTATGCCCCGGGGTCCACTCCGCGCGCGGGTTCTGGCGCGCGATCTCCACGTTGACCGGCGGTAGGTGACGAAGAGCTCACCACCTACCGGCGGCCGTGCCTTCCACTGCGCGATGCAGACGGAATTGGATGCTCCACGACTTATCCTTTCGAATCGTCGTGGGGTTCTCGGTTGTGCTGGGTGTCATAGCCCAGCAGCGCCCGCAGCCCAGATAGCGGCACCGCGTACCGGCCACCGATGCGGAGTACGGGACAGGGGAACGTGCCGGTCTTGGCCAGCCGATATGCCGTGGTCCGGCCCATACCGAGCAGCCGAGCGGCCTCCATCAGCCCCACCACGAGTTGCTGGCTCGGCGCCGCCCCTACCGCACGCGGATCCGGCCGATGCAGCACCTCAGGACCAGTCTCCATCGTGCGCGTCTGGTCGTTCATCGGCCGCCCTCAGGACAGGCAGGTAGGTGCCGGCCTTGGCCAAACGGGTTTCGTGCTGTGTCCCCCGATGACCCCTTGGGCTCCTGCTGAAGATCCTTCAGTTTCCGTGAACCCCCGGGCTTCAACGGCTTGGTGAAGATGAGCAAGTCTTCGTGAGCGGTGGCGTGGATAGGCAGCCCGCGGGCCCAACCCTTGCGGGCCTCGTGCATCTGGAAGAACGACGCGCGGTTCAGCAGCCTGCCGCGTCCCAGCCCGCACAGCAGGCAGACGATCCGGTCGGCGAACGCCAATCCGGCACGCGCGGCGACCTTCTGTACGTGGCCGGGCAGGTCGACCAGCTCGCCCTGCTGCCGGTACGGGCGCACCGTCACCGCGACTACGCCGCCGGGCCGCAGCAGCTCGGTGCAGCCGGCGAGGATCTGGGCGAAGCCGTCCAGGAGCACCGGCAGAGGCTGGTGGGCGAGGTTGGCGCGGTCGCGGGAGTAGCGCTGGTTGTGCTTGCGGATGCCGGGCTCGCCGCTGTCGCGGGTGGAGCGGATGTGGCCGTGCGTGGCCGACCCGTACGGCGGCGAGGTGAGCACCAGCGCCGCCCAGCCGGCCAGGCCGTGCAGCAGGCCGGCGATGCCGCGCGCGTCTCCGACGAGCACGGTGCCGGAACCGGTGGCGCCCTGGCGGCGGGCGTGGGCGAGGTTGGCGAGCGCGAGCTTGGCCCAGCCCTGCTCGTACTCCACCCCGGCCGCGTTGCGGCCCAGGTGGACGGCTTCGACCAGGGTGGTGCCGATCCCGCACATCGGGTCGATCACCAAGTCGCCTGGCTGGGTGTAGGTGCCGATTACCTGGGCGGCGATGGCGGGCAGCATCTTGCCCGGGTGCTTCATGGATTCCGGCAGGTACCGGTTCTGCCGCTGGGAGCGGGACGGCTGCTGGCCAGTCGCCCACACCGATGTCGTCACCTTGGTCATGCCTGCTCTCCTTCCAGCCATGCCTGATCGCCCAGCATCGGATGATGTCCTCGAACGCCGGCGTCCTCGGTTCGCGGTTTGGTGAAGATGAACACGTCGCTGTGCACGCGGGCGCTGACGGGCACGCCGGGAACAGCGGCACCCGCTCTCGATACACCCCAGGTCAGGGGTGGCTCCATCTGCTGGCCATTGATCGGTGTACGCAGCGCGACGATGTGCTGCAGGTACAGCAGTCCCACCCGTTGGGTCTCTGCGATCAGGGCCGGGCCCGGGTCGGTGAGATTCTGCTCGCCGCGGTGCAGGCCGGTGACGACGACGAGGTGTCCTCCGGGCTTCAGCAGCGCCGCCGATCCGGCCAGATCGAGCGGCTCATGTCCGCGTGTGTCGGCCGACTGGGCCGGCTGGGCCGCCGTGTCCGACGTTTCCGCCAGTTCGTTTCTCCGAGACGGGCAGGCGTAAGTGAGCACGACCAAGGCGGCAGCCCCGATCAGGTCTCTGATGCCGGTGAGCAAGGTGTCAGGGCGGGTGAACCGGAGGTCGGCCACCTCCAGATCGTGCTCGGGGTGGCTGATGGCCAGGGCCCTGCCGATAACCCGGGCCCGGACGGGGTCGGTGATGGTAGCGGCGGCCTGGCAGCCCATAGCGAGGGCGGTGGAGATGACGTGGTGGTCGGCGGCATCCAGGTCGATCACCAGGTCGCCGAGCCGGGTGCATGCAGTGATCAGGTGGCGGGCCAGCGGCCCGCTCACCGGGACGCAACAACCGCTGCGGCAAGTGGAAACGGTTTCGGTGTCGGCGGCTGCCGGCCAGACGCTCAACGGCAGATGGCGTGCGTCCACCTCATGAGCGGTTCGGGCGGAAACGCGTGAGCGGACAATGATGGAGCGGTCGGAGTGCGTGGGTGCTGTCACGATGGTGTGGCCCGATCATCCGGGTCACCTGGTCCCTGTCACCTGTCTAAATACCGGCGCTGAGGACCGAGTTGGGACACGACGACAGGCAAAGATTCCGTCGCTCTCGGACTCAAAGCTTGGCGCGGAAGGCCGCCCCACCGCGCATCCGGGCAGAGCAACGGGTCCGCGTTGTCGCACGCCCGACTACCTCTGGGCCTGCGCTGTCTCCTTCGTCCGCTCCTGGGCCTGCGCGTCCGGGCCGCTGGGTTTCCGTACACACTCCGGACAAGACCCGGACAGAAACCGTCCATCGGCATCCGCCACCGAAATTGCTAATGGAGGTTGAGGCTGTAGCGGTCCCGCCAGCACGCAGTCGCCGAGGCAAACACCGATCTGGATGTGGCGGCGCTCGGCCACGCCCACCCCAACGTCCTGGGCCGCTATGCCATCTCCCTCTCCGCACCGGCCGAAGGCCTGCGCCAGCTCGGCGAGATCCCCGACCTGCCCAATGGCGGGGGAAACGGTGGAGGGAGAGGGCGTGTAGACCGCTGGCTCCGGTGCGGGATTCACCGTGACGGCGGCGTCTTCAGTTCCCCTCGTGGTCGAGGGCGGCGACCTCGCGTACGGCCTCGGCGATGGCGCGATAGTCCTTACGCAGGATCGAACCGTGGTTGCTGGCGACTTTCGCGCTGATTTGGATGTTCGGATTGCGGGCAGTCACCGCAGGGAGGCTGGCGCGTACCTGTTCGTGCCCGCCCTGGCTTCCGAACGACTCCCCCGAAGCGACCACGTAGCGCGCCGGGACGGTGATGTTGTCCAGCACGGGGCCCAGGTCACGCTCGCGGGCGATCTTGCCGACCTCGATGTTGCTGTCTGCCAGCTGGTCGCTGGTCATCCGTGGAGCCATACCGAACGGGCGCAGCAGTTGCATGGGCCACCAGATCCGCTTCCATATCTTGCGCATCCCCGGTTCCATGGACTCCTCGAACCAGTCGTAGGGCTGCGCGCCCTCAACCAAGACCGCGCCCACGGTACGGGCCGGATTCCGGCTGGCCCAGTGCGCCGCGACAAACGCTCCATAGGACCATCCCACCACCACCGCCCGGGCCACACCCCGGGCTGCGAGGACAGCATCGACATCTCGGATGTTCGTCTCGAACGAATAGTCCGCCGAACGCTTCGACTTACCACGCCCCCGCATGTCGTAGGTGATGTGCCGCCACTGCGTCCCCAACTCGGCGAGGACCCTCCGCCATTGCCACTGAACGGCGGCGTGGCCGTTGAGGTAGATCACGGGGACACCGCCGCCACCGGTGTCGGTGTCGGTGACGGCTAAGGCCGTATCGTCTACTGGCACCATGCCGGTCCAGGGGGATCGCTCGATGGTCATGGTCTGCCTTTCGCAGAAGTGAATCGGGAACGGTGGCTGGTGCCGGTGGCCAGATCCCGGACGGCGCCCTCGAATGAATAGTCCGCCGAGCGCTTCGACTTGCCGCGGGCGCGCTCGTCGTAGGTGATGATGTGCCGGTAGTCGCTGCCGAGGTCAGCGATGACGCACCGCCAGTGCGACTGGTCGGCATAGGCGCCGTTGAGGGAGACCACGGGATGGCCGGGCCCGCCGGTGTCGCGCACGTACAGCGCGGTGTCATCGACCGGCACCGTGTCGGTCCAGGTGGATTGCCGGCTGGTCATGGTTTCCCCTTACTCGCAGAAGACACGCAGGTGGCCATCGGGCGCCTCCATTTCCACGGTCGTCTCGTCGAGGTGCTCCACGAGCGCCTCGAGCTGTGCGGGCTTGAGCTGGGTCAGGTCGATCGGAACGCCTGCCTTGACCAGCTCGGCGTTGGCCCGATCCAGCGCCCGCGGCGGGATCAGGGCGACGAGCTGTACACCGGCTCGCAGCAGTTGCAGCGGCACCCGCACGTTGAGCCGCCCTGACTCGCCGTCCTCGAGGAACTCCATCTCCAGCCGGAGGTACTTCGCCCTGCCTTTCGGCCGGGGCTCGAGGCGCGAAGCCGCCGGCGACTGGTCTCGTTCGAGCGCGACGAGGAGCCGCTCCGCCTCCTCTGCAGTGATCTTGCCCTCGACCAGCATGTCGAGGACGTCCTTGCGCGGTTCGTTCATCGAAACCTCTCCTACTGGATGGATACGAGCACCGCCGTACGGCTGTATTCGACGTCGACCCGGGTGCCGGGCAACGCCGAGACGATGCGCCAGCCGGTGTCGAGCGCGTGCACCAAGCTGATGCCGAACACGAGGCAGGCCACGGCCGCGCCCAGAACGGCTAGGACCATGACCGGTGACAGGACGAGCACCACGGGCAGGATCGGCACCCAGATCCGGATGGCACGATGGTCTGGGCGTTTGACCCGTACGGTCACCAACTGCGGCATCATGTGGGCCCTTCCAACTCCGACAGTGCCTGCTGTGCGGTGATCTCGCCGCGGCGCAACCGCTCGATGATGTCGGCCCGCGACGGCGCCGGATCGGTCTCGACGAAGTCAAGCATCTGTGTGATCCGGTTCAGCCGCGCCTTGATCGTCGGATAGCTCACCCCGAAGATGCGTTCCATCTCCTTGATGGAGCCGTGGCACCGTACGAACGCCGTGATGAAGACCTGATCCTCGACGTTGAGCTGAGCCAGTTGCGGTAGCTCGAAGTCGCCCTCGATCGCGACGCTGCTGCCTGCCAGGCGCACCCGCTCGACGACGAAGGGTTGGCCCTGGGTCAGGTTTGTAAGTTCCTGCCAATCCATTCCAAAGATATACCCTACGAACCTTCACTATTTCAATGTTGATCTTAATTTTCTTAAGATGGAGCCTGTTTGATCTCGACCAAATCGCGCGAGGGTCGACAACTACGAACGGAGGGGTCGGTGAGCGGGCTGCGATGGTTATCTAGGGTTGCCAAGCGAACTAACTGGTCAGCCGCTTGGACGCGTGTCAGTCACGTAAGGCAAGTAGGTTGGCCGCAGCTGATCACCTGGGCCGTCGCACCCCAAACGGTTACCTCGGCGCCTTCGGGACCGTCATGACCATGACGGAGTTTGCGCAAGAAAGGTAACGACATGACCGGGTCAGGTCCGCACGAAGCACTGGCGGGAGCCTTCGAACAGCAGCGCGAGCGCCTGGTGGCGGTCGCCTACCGGATGCTCGGGTCGCGGGCGGACGCCGAGGACGCGGTGCAGGAGGCGTGGATCCGGCTGGCGCGGCAGGACGCGGCCGCGATCGACAACCTGGCCGGCTGGCTGACCACGGTGGTCGGCCGGGTCTGCATCGACGTGCTGCGCTCGCGCACGACCCGGGCTCAGCTGTCGTACGACGACTGGCTGCCCGAGCTGGTGGTGACGGTGGACGGCGGGCCAGCGCCCGAGGACGACGCGATGCTCGCCGAATCGGTCGGGCTGGCACTACTGGTGGTGCTCGACACCCTCACGCCCACCGAACGGCTGGCGTTCGTCCTGCATGACATGTTCGCGGTGCCCTTCGCCGAGATCGGCGAGATCATCGGCCGGTCCACCGACGCGACCAAGATGCTCACCAGCCGGGCCCGCCGCAAGGTGCAGGGGACCTCGCGGCCGGAGCAGGAGCCGCGGCGGCAGCGCGCCGTGGTCGACGCATTTCTTGCCGCCGCGCGCAACGGGGACTTCGAAGGGCTCGTACGGCTGCTCGACCCGCAGGTGACCTGGCGCACCCACCACCCGCAGGGCGTGCTGACCACGGTCGGAGCGGCCGAGGTGGCCGGTCCGATCCTGCGCGGCATCCGGTCGATGACCTCGGCGCTGGCGGTCCTGGTCAACGGCGAGCCCGGGTTCGTGGCCTGGGGTGCGAAAGGCAAGGTGCTCGGCGTGGTGGCGTGCACCGTGGTCGACGGCCGGATCGTCGAGCTCCTGACCGTGAGCGACCGCAAGCTCCTCGACACCATGGGCCTGCCCGCGCGACCCGAGTAGCGCACGTCCGTCGCATGGGTTGTTACGTCTTGGCGGGGGGCTTCGTCGTAGTGGTGCAAGCATCCGAAGACGAAGGAGATCGAGATGGAAACCCGGATCAACCCCATGGTCAACGAGGTCGGGGCGAAGTGGGCCAAGTACATCATCTCGTCGAACAAGGTCATCACCGACTCGGCACTGCCGAAGGCGGTGCAGGAGCTGGTGAAGATCCGCGCCAGCCAGATCAACGGCTGCGGCGGCTGCCTCGACATGCACACCAAGGACGCCGCAGCCGCCGGCGAGAGCACGGTGCGGATCAACCTGATCGGGGCATGGCGGGAGACGACCGTCTACACCGAGGCGGAGCAGGCGGCGCTGGAACTCACCGATCAGGGCACCCGCCTCGCCGACTCCAGCGGCATCACCGATGAGGCGTGGGCGAACGCGGCCAAGCACTTCGACGAGGATCAGATGATGGCCCTGGTGGCCCTGATCTGCACAATCAACGCCTTCAACCGGCTGAACGTGATCACCCGGACGCCCGGCGGCGACTACCAGCCCGGCCAGTTCGGCTGACACGGACATCCCCCCTCAGGATCGCGGGCGGACCCGGGACGACCCCGGGCCCGTTCGTCACCCCCCGACATTGAGCCAAGGACAAACTCATGAACATCGCACTATGGATCGTCGCCGGATTACTGGCCGCCGCCTTGCTGGTCAGTAGCGCCAAGCTGTTCGTGCTTAAGGAGAAGATAGCCAGCTTCGGCGCCGCAACCCGATGGGTCGAAGACTTCAGCCCCGGCGCTCTCAAGACCATCGGAGGCCTCGAGCTCCTGGCCGCGGTGGGACTGATCCTGCCCGCCGTACTCGGCATCGCGCCGGTTCTCGTTCCGTTGGCCGCCACAGGTGCGGGGCTGCTGTTTGTCGGCGCGATCATCACGCGCCTCCGTCGTGGCGAGAGAGCAACGGTCGCAGGCGACGTGGTCTATCTAGCCCTGGCCGCTTTCGTGGCATGGGGCCGCTTCTTCGGCCCCGAGTCCTTCATCGGCTGATGCCCTCGTGCGGGGTCGGGGCGGCAGTCCCCGACCCCGCAGGCCGTGCCTGGGTGCGGGGTTCGTCGTCGGTGACGTGGTTGGTGCACACAAGAACGAAACTCAAGGAGATCTCCACCATGATCTTGGTGACCGGTGCCAGCGGAAACGTCGGTTCCCACGTCGTCCGCCAACTTCTGGAGGCGGGTGAGAAGATCCGCGTCATCACTCGCAACCCCAGCGGCCAGGCGTTCCCCGACCAGGTCGAAGTTGCGACGGGCGACCTGACCCAGCCGGAGACCCTGACGGAGGCCCTGTCCGGCGTCGAGCGGGCCTTCCTGTTCCCGTCTTTCAGGGGGTCGACGGATTCCTCGACGCGGCGAAGCACGCCGGCCTGCGGCATCTCGTGATGCTGTCCTCGATATCGGTCACGTGGTCTGTGCCCGGCTGGGTCGGCGAGGTGCACCGGCGGCTCGAACGATCCGTCCAAGCGTCCGGGTTGGCGTGGACCTTCGCGCGGCCTGACGGGTTCACGACCAACGATCTGGTCTGGGCATCCCAGATCATCGACGGCGATGTCGTCCGCGGGCGGTACGGCGACGCCGCGACGGCCCCGGTCGACCCACGCGACATCGCCGCGGTCGCCGTCCGCAGCCTCCTCGACGGGCGCGCCGGCCAAGGGTACTCGGTGACCGGACCGCAGTCGCTGACCCAGATCGACCGCCTGCGCATCATCGCGCAGACCATCGGGCGGCCGTTGCGGTGGCAGGAGCAATCCGAGGACTGGTTCCGGGACGAGATGGCCCGCCTCGGCATGCCCGCCCAGGGCATCGACGATTACGTCGACGCGCTCACCGCGAGAGTCGGCAAGACCGCGGAGGTCCTGCCGGCGGTCGAACACGTGACCGGCCGACCGCCCTTCACCTATGCACAATGGGTCGCCGACCACACCGCCGCCTTCGGAACGGCGTCGGCCTGACGGATAGGCGGCAACTCGAGGTCCTCATCGACAATTTCACCTACGACACCGACTCGTCGGCGGCCACCGCCCGTTCAGGCCGGTAGTAGCGAGGCAACGTGCCTGACATGGCTGACATGCCTGAAGGCCCCTGGATATCGGTAAGACACGTACGGGGACACGTACTTGCCTTACATGCCTGACTACAAAGTCACCCAAGATAACGCGGACGGCGACTTCTACGTCTCGCTGGTCGCCACATGCTCGGCGTCGACCTGGATGTCGAACTGCAAGCCCTCACCCAGGTCCTCCCCGGCGCCGGATATGAGGTGGCCGCCGATTCCCGACCACAACATCGCCTGCAGCGTCATCGCCCGCCTTGCCCCGCGGGCTGACCCGGCAGTCCGGCCTGTCGGGATTAGGTGATTTCCCGACACCCTGCCTGCCCAGCCCTAGGCAGCCCGGAAAATCGGACATCGGGCAATGAAACCCCGCTCCAGGCGTCTGATTACGCCCTCGGATTGACGACCGGATTTCCCGACAGGTGGAAGAGGTTCTGGCCCCTTCCTCCGAGGAGCATTCGGCGCGGATCGTCTACTCGCGCGTGTCCACCGCGCCCCAGTCGCTGCTACGCCAGCGGCACATCCTCAACAAACCCCGCCTCCTCATCCGGACCGGGGGCGTCGCAGTTGGGTTTCGCCCGGCTGAGGGGGTGCTGCTGTTCGAGGACTCGGCGACCACCTCCAAGATTCCCGCATTGGAGCGGCCCGCGGTCGCCAGGGTCGCCGCCGCCGCACACCCGGGCGACGTCCTGGCCGTGTCGGAGCTGTTCCGGCTGTGCCGGGATCTGGTCGACATCCACGCGGTCCGTGACTGGTGCCAGGCCCGCGGCGTCGCCCTTCACGTCCTGTCGGGCCCGCTATCGAACTTCCACGACCTCGCGGCCAACGACGCGGCGACAGCCCCGATCAACAACGTGATCACCGCGGTGGGACAGTTCCAACGCGACCTCCTGACCGCCGAAGCCGAAGGCCGCTACCGCGGCCGACCGCCCGCGCTCACCGGCGCCCGGCTGGAGGAGGTGCGGTCAGCGTTCGCCGACCACGGCGCCTCGATCGCGACCCTCGCCCGCGCGCACGGAGTGAGTCGGGCCGCCATCCGAACCGCACTGACCGGGCTACTGCCCGGCCAGCCGGATCAGCCCCGCTCATCCCGACCGACGATTGACTCGCGGCGCGGGGACGACCCTGTCGAAGCCTGCAGCTAACTTACTCCCGGGTACCGCCAACGGCTGTTCGCAGGTTCCTCAACCTCGATCACGGCGCCGCCGTACACCTGGCCGGACTGCAGCCCCCGGTGGCCCGGATCTTGGAGATCACCGGCTCCTGGCCAGCGGTGTGCACCTACGATCATGTCGAGCAGGCGAGCGCCGCGACCGAGCGCTGAGCCGGCTGCATCAATTTCAACCGCCGCGCATGAGTGACTTCCCGTCGCGCGGTTCGGTGGCCTCGTAACCCTCTTCGGCCGGCCACAACGGGTGCGTCGGAGTTTGGCGCATCTTTGACTCATCAGGGCCGCTCCGACGCTGTTTACGCAGGTCAGAGCCCTTCCGGTCGCGAAGCGGACACCGGCTGAATCGGAGCCTTCTCTAGCCGCCGGACACCTCTCATAACCGCGTTTGGCGAGGTCGGACGCGGTTTGGCAACGTCCCGCCGTCTTGTGGTGATCTTTGCTGAGGCCGGGGTCTGCCCGGAAGCCGTCCGGTTCCTGTACGCGGCCTCTGGCGGCATGAGCAGCATCCCAATCCGCTCACCTGCATTTCGGGGGCTGCCATGTACGACACACGCTCTCACGCCGCCACGGCTCCAACCGCCGCCGCTACCGCGCGCGAAACCCGCCCTGCCAGGACCACAAGGTCGCCCGGTTGCTCGAGCGGCACCTCGGCCGCATCCGCGCAGGCGCGTCCACTGGATCTGGCCGAGCACGCGTTCATGCTGCTCATGCAGGGACCGCAGCCGCTCGCCGTCGATGGAGCCGCGCTCGGGCTCGGTCTCCCTGCCCGGCCGATTCCGCTGGATGAGCTGCGCGCCCTCCTCCTGCACCCGTCCTGCAGCCGGGCAACCCGGGACGAGGTCTGGCGGCACCTCATCGAACAGGCCCGCACTCATCGCGATGCCTGGATGGTGGGCGCCGTCGCGCTGGCGGCCCCCATGCTGCGCCGCCTGCTCAAGACCCTCACCCAGACGCTGCCCGTCGAGCGTGAGGAGGTGGAGGCCGAGGTGCTGGCCTGCTTCATGGAGGCGCTATGCCGGGTGGAGCTGTCCTGGTCCCATCCGGTGCTGCGGCTGTCGCGGCTGACCCAGTTCGCCGTCCTTCGCGCCCACGCCATCGACCGGCCCGACCTGCTGCCCGAGCCGGACATGAGCGACGGGCAACGTGCGCTGCGCTACCCGGACGGGCATGCCGACCTGCTGCTGCAGCGCGCGGTCGAGCTGGGCGTCATCACCGCCCAAGCGGCCGAGCTGATCTCTATGACCCGCCTGGAGGCCATCTCGCTCAGCACCTACTGCCGCGCCCGCGGCCTGCTGTACTGCACCGAGCTCAAACGCCGCCAGCGCGCCGAAGCCCGCCTCCGGCAGGCCCTGCTCAGCGGCGAGCTGTCCGGCAACGCCGAGTGACCCAGCACTCCGGCCGTCGTCATGCGCGCAGGCCAACGGTCATGAACGGGCAAATTCCGCCGGCCTCGGTGTCTGATTTCGGCCCTTCACCCCGGTCTTTTAGCAGCTGAAGGCAGCGCGGACGGCACCGGACCCTGGACGGGTCGCACCCGGCCACCGGTTCCTGTCACCACCGGAACGCCACCCGCACCCATCGCTGAAGGAGGACGCCCACCCGGCCTCGCCCGGGCCCGGGCCTCCGCGCCGCCTTTCCCACCCAACCTTGCGTCCATCTGCCCGGGGAGGCAGTCGTGATCCCGCGTTCCCGCTTCACCACTCGCAAGACCTTGCTCATCACCGCCGTCATCGTCGCCGCCGTGACGCTCGGCACCCTGCTGGAACTCGCCTTGGCCCACTTCGCGCAAGCCACCGCAGCGGGCCTGTCCCTCGAAGCGGTCGCCGACGGCGGCAAGGGCGCCGGCTCGCTGAACCAGGTGATCGACAACCTGCGCAACGTCATCGTCGGCCTGCTGGTTGCCCTTGCCACCCTGTTCCTGACCGTGGGCGGGGTCCGCTACATCCTGGCCGGCGGCGACCCCGGCGAGGTCGAAGCGGCCAAGAAGACCCTGCGCTACGCCGCACTCGGCTACGGCATCGCGGTGCTGGCGCCGCTGCTGGTCACCGTCCTCAAAGGCATTGTCGGAGCCTGATGGTGACCCGCCACCCACCGCCTCGCCCACCCATCGCGAGCACGTTCGCGGCCGTCATGCGCGGCCTAGCGCAGCTCATCACCATCACCGCCATCACGCTCACCGTCACGACCGTCCAAGCCGCCGCCGAGCCAGACCCGCCGTCCGTCCCTTCACCAACATCGAACCCGCTGCCCACTCCGCCCGTCATACCCGCGCCTGCTCCGACCTCGACGCCCACGATGCCGATCGGGCCGATGCTCACGCCACCGCCACACCCACATCCTGGCACCGAGCCCACCGTCCCGGTGCCGGTGCCGGAGCCGGCGTCAGAGCCGGCGCCGCAGGAGGGCGGCGCGCAGGAGTGCGGCTGGCTGGACTTCGGCTGCAAGATCAACCAGGCGTTGAACGGCTGGTTCGGCGGAATCGTGACCGAGGCGATCCAGCCGGCCTTCCGGGTGGTCGGCACGCTGCTGCTGTCCGCGCCGCCACCCTCCATGCTCGCCCGCGTGCAGGAGCTGTCGGCGCACGTGCGGGTGGTGGCCAACGCGCTGCTGGCGCTGTTCGTCCTGGCGGGCGGTGTGATCGTGATGGCCTACGGCAGCGTGCAGACCTCCACCACTGCCGCTGAGGTCGCGCCTCGGGTGGTGGTGGCCGCCATCGCGCTCAACTTCTCGCTCACTGTCTGCCAGCACGCCATCGATCTGGCCAACGGCCTGGTCGCGGCGTTGCTCGGCGACGGGGTGGACGGCAAGCGGGCCGGCGACCTGATCGCCAACAAGCTCGCCAATCCGGTCGGGCAGGCGCAGAGCCCGCAGATGTTCCTGATCTGGATGATCGGGCTGGCCGTGGTGATGGGCCTGCTCCTGGCCTTTATCGCGATCGTGCGCGTCGCGCTGCTGCTGTTCCTGATGATCGCGGCGCCGCTGGCGCTGCTGTGTCACGCGCTGCCGCAGACCGAGCACCTCGCCCGGCTGTGGTGGCGCGCCTTCACCGGGCTGCTGGTCATGCAGGTGCTGCAGGCGCTGGTGCTCATCCTGGCGTTCAAGGTGTACTTCACCGACTCCACCGACGCCTTCACCACCGGCCCCGATCAGCCCGTCGTGGCGGCGGTTAAGCCGATCGTCACACGCGCGATCGACACCCTGATGCTGATCGGGCTGCTGTTCATCCTGATCAAGATTCCCGGCTGGGTGGCCCGCTCCGTCTGGCAGCCCGCCCAACCCCAGCTACTCACTCGCCTGGTCAAAGGCTTGATCGTCTACAAAACGATGGGCCTGGCCAAAACCGCCCTGGCCAGGAACGGCAGAGCCGCCCGCGCTGCGAAGAGCGCCTCGAGCAGGCGCCGTCCACCGCCCGGCGCCACAGGCACGGCACGCCGCCGCGCTGCCCGACCGCATGGCGGACCAGCGGGAGCGCGACCGACGGGCCGGCCCACCACGGGAGGAACAACACCGGTGAACACGCCCAACCCGCCCGGCCAGCGCGGCCATCAGCAGCTCCAGCTCCCCCTCAATCTTCCGCCGACGCCGACAACGGGGGCACGGCGGACGGGATCCGCAGCCGGACGGGGACGCCAGCTCGTGTTGCCGTTCCCGGTCACTCGCGTGCCACGCCCGCCCACGCCGCCCGCTCCGACCGTGCGCAGTGGCCCGTGGATCCGGCCGAAACCGCCTTGGACCCAGCCGATGCTGCCCGGCATGCCCACCCGTCCGGCCCGGCCACGGCAACTTCTGCTCCGCCTTGATCCGCCGCCGAGCCGCGCACGCAGGAGAGACGGCCGATGAACGAGCCGGAGCCCCTTGTGGCGCGCATTCCCGCCGATATCAATTGCCCGGACAAGATCGCCTACGGGCTGACCTTTCGTCAAATCCTCATCGTCACCCTGACCGGCGGCGTCGCCGCTGCCGTCTATTACCTGTTCCATCAGCTCCTGCCCGTGATCATCCTCGCGGCCATCGTCCTGCCGCTTGTGGCGCTCGGCCTGACCATCGCGCTCGGGCGACGTGACGGACTCAGCCTGGATCGCTTCGCCCTGGCCGCCCTGCTCCACGCCCGTGCCCGCAAGCACCTGGTGTCCGCGCCCGACGGGGTCGCCGAACCGCCCCGGTGGTGCCGGTTGCGCGGCAAGCTGCCCGCCCCGCTACGCCTGCCGGTACGGGCGATCCGCACCGACGGCGCCCTCGAACTCGCCGACGGAGGCGTCGCCGTCCTCGTCGAGACCAGCACCCTGTCCTTCCACCTGCGTACGACCAGCGAGCAGGCGGCCCTGGTCGGGGCGTTCGGCCGGTGGCTGAACTCGCTGGAGGCACCCGTGCAGATCCTCGCCCGTGCCCGCCCGGCCGACCTGTCCGACCTGATCGTGACCGTCGAGCAGCAGGCGGAGGTGCTCCCGCACGCCGCATTGGCCAACGCCGCTCGAGAGCACGCCGACTACCTGATCGAGCTGAACAGCTCCCGTGAGCTGCTGACCCGTCAGGTGCTCGTGGTGCTGCGCGACCACCCCGCCACCACGAAGGGACGGCGCTCGGTACGCCGAGACGCCTCCGCTGCCGTCGTCTTGCGGCGGGCTGCCGAGGCCGAGCGGAGCCTGGCCTCGCTCGGTGTCGCCACCCGCGTGCTCGACGCCGACGCCGCCGGCCAGGTGCTGGCCGAATGTCTCGACCCCGGCGGCCGGCACCCGCTCGGCCAAGCACTGCCGGACGAACCCATCACCGCCACCAGGAGCATCCCGTGAAGCTGTGCCGACGCAACCGCGACCACCAGCCCAGCACCCTCTCCCACCCCGGGTCGGCACACGTCGGCGCCCGGACCCTGACCCTGCCCGACGCCGTTTGCGCGTCGTTCGTGGTGACCGGCTACCCGCGCGAGGTCGGCGCGGGATGGCTGGAGCCGCTGCTCACCTACCCCGGCCACCTGGATGTGTCCCTGCACGTCGAGCCGATCCCGCAGCAGGTCGCGGCCATGCGGCTGCGCCGCCAGCTCGCCCGTCTGGAATCGGCCAGCCGTTCCGACGCCGCACACGGCCGGCTCGCCGATTTCGCTGCCGAAGCCGCCGCCGATGACGCCACCGATCTGGCCGAGCACCTCGCCCGAGGTCATGGCCGCCTGTTCAAGGTCGGCCTCTACCTGACCGTCAACGCCGCTACGGAACCCGAGCTGGCCGCCGAGGTGGAGCGGGTCCGGGCGCTGGCATCGTCCCTGCTGCTGGATGCGCAACCGGCGACGTTTCGCGCCTTGCAAGGCTGGACGACCAGCCTGCCGCTCGGCGTCGATTCTCTCGGCGCGACCCGGACGTTCGACACCACCGCGCTGGCGGCGGCCTTCCCGTTCACCTCACCCGACCTGCCCACGTCGGTCGGACAGAGCGGAGTGTTGTACGGGTTGAGCGCCAGCAGCTCCGGCGTCGTCGTGTGGGACCGCTACGCCCAGGACAACCACAACTCCGTCGTTCTCGCGCGCTCCGGCGCGGGCAAGAGCTTCTTCACCAAGCTCGAAGCCCTGCGCCTGCTGTATCAGGGCGTCGAGGTCGCCGTGGTCGATCCCGAAGATGAATACGCCCGTCTGGCGCACGCGGTCGGCGGCACCTGCTTGCATCTCGGCGCCGCCGGAGTGCGGTGGAACCCCTTCGACCTGCCCGCCAGCCACGGACCCCGCGATGACGTGCTGTCCCGGCGGGCCATGTTCCTGCAAACCCTGATCGCCACCATGCTCGGCGGCACCCAGCTCACCCCGCAGACACGCGCGGCCCTGGATTCCGCGATCATCTCCACCTACCAGGCCGCCGGAATCACCCGCGACCCGAACACCTGGCCCCGCCCTGCGCCGCTCCTCGCCGATCTGGTCACCGCACTTACCAGAAAAGGATCTGGAGGGCAGGCGGGTGCAGAGCTGGCCGCGCAGCTGGTCCCCTACGTCACCGGCTCCTACCGGGAACTGTTCGATGGCCCCACCACCACCCACCCAGCCGGGCATCTGACCGTCTTCTCCCTCCGCGACCTGCCCGAGGAGATGAAGGCCGTCGGCACCCTGCTGGCGTTGGATGCGATCTGGCGGCGCGTGGCCAACCCGCGCGACCGCAAGAAGCGCCTCGTCGTCGTGGACGAGGCCTGGCTGCTGATGAAGGAACCCGAAGGCGCCCGCTTCCTGTTCCGGATGGCGAAGGCGGCCAGGAAGCACTGGGCCGGGCTCGCCGTCGTCACCCAGGACCCCGCCGACCTGCTCGGCTCCGAGCTAGGGCAGGCGATCGTGGCCAACGCCGCCAGCCAGATCCTGCTCCGCCAGGCCCCGCAAGCCATCGCCGCCGTCGGCGACGCCTTCGACCTGACCGATGGCGAACGCCAGTTCCTGCTCACCGCCGAACGCGGCGAGGCCCTCCTGGTCGCCGGCCCCGCCAGCCGCGTCGCCCTCAGCATTGTCGCCTCCCCGTCGGAAACCGTGCTGGTCACCACGGACCCCGCCCATCTCGCCGAGCTCGGCCAACACGACCCGCGACCACAAGCACCTGTTCCATCCGGCGCCACTCAGATCGGCGCTCACCACCAGGACGAGGAGAGCGACCCGCTATGACCATGAACCCGTCACTCGATCAAGGCGTGCCGTGCCTGCTCTGCGATATCGACGACCACGACGTGCAGATCGTCCTCGATTTCCTGGCCGAGCTGCCCATCCGCCTGCCTGAACTCGCCCTCGCCTACGGGCCCCGCATCGCCGTGGCCCTCACTGTCATCTGGGCGGTGGCTGCCGGCGTTCGCTACCTGCTCGGCTGGCTCCACCATGCCGACATGACCCCCGGCGCACGCGTGGTCGACATCTCTAGCCCGCCGCGTAGTGATCCCGAAGGTGCGCTGGTGCTGTGGCGGCAACTCATCGGCCTGCTCCGCCCAGCGTGGAAGCGCACCTTCACCGGTCAGCCGCACCTGGTGTGGGAGTACTGCGGGAGCAACGCAGGCGTCCGGATCCGCCTGTGGGTGCCCGGCACCATCCCGCCAGGCATCGTGGAGAAGGCCATCCACGCCGCCTGGCCGGGAGCAACCACCACGACCAGCCCCGCCACCTCGCCCCTGCCGGTGGAGGCCGAGATCGCGGGCGGCCGGCTGGTGCTGGCCGCACCCGAGCACCTTCCGCTCAAGACCGACCACGACCACGACCCCGTCCGCTCCCTGCTGGAGGCGATGGGCGGACTGCGCGAAGGCGAGCACGCCGTGGTCCAGGTGCTGGCCCGCCCGACAACGGGAAGGCGGCTGCGACGCGCCTACCGAGCAGCCGCTCATCTGCGCGGAGGAGGAAGCCGCCGTCCCCTCGGCCGCGTCTTCGACGAGGTCCTCCCCCTGCCCGACGCCCGCGACCACCACCGCCCCAGCGACCTGGCCCGCGACTTCCCCGAACGCGCCGAACAAGTCCGCGCCGTCCTCGCCAAGGCAGGCCAGCCACGCTACGCGGTCGCCATCCGCTACGCCGTCGCCACCAGCCGCGAACCCCTCCCCAACGCCGCCCCGGCAATCCGCCCGGAGTCTGCTGATCTGGTCCGCGGATGGCTGCGCGGGCACGCGCACACCCTGGCCGGCGTCTTCGCCTTGTACACCGGCGGCCACCAATACCTGCGCCGAGCCCGCCTCTGGCGCGCCCGCCGGGTGGTCAACTCGCGCCGCCTCGACTCCGGCTACCTGCTATCCGTCGCCGAGCTGGCGGCGCTCGCGCACCTGCCCTGGGACATCGACGCCCCCGGCATCACCCGCGCCGGGGCCCGCACCATCGCCCCCTCCCCGGCCGTACCCCGCACCACGGCGGCCGGAACCGCCCGCATCCTGGGCGACGCCGACAGCGCCCCACCACGGCCCGTAGCGCTACCGGTGGCCGACGGACGCCACCACACCCACGTCCTCGGCGGCACCGGCGTCGGCAAATCCACCCTGCTCGCCAACCTCATCCTCACCGACGCAGCAGCAGGCCGAGGCGCCCTGGTCATCGACCCCAAGGGCGACCTGATCACCGACATCCTCACCCGCCTGCCCACAAGGGCGATCGGCAGAACCGTCGTCTTCGACCCGCAAGACCCGGCCCCGCCACCCTCGATCAACATCCTCGCCGGGCACGACCCCGCCTTCGCCGTCGACTCCGTCGTCACCATCTTCCACCGCTGCTTCTCCACAGCCTGGGGACCCCGTGTGGACGACCTGCTCCGTTCCACCTGCCTCACCCTGACCAGCGTCCTCGGCCCCAAGGCCACCCTCGCCGAGGTACCTCGGCTGCTCACCGATCAGGCCTTCCGCACCCAGATCGTCGCCCGGCTGGAGGACAACCTGCTCGGCGGCTTCTGGGACTCCTACGAAGCCCTCACCCCAGCCGGACAAGCAACCGTCATCGGCCCGGTCATGAACAAACTCCGCGCCGTCCTGCTCCGCCCCTTCGTCCGACAGGCGCTGGCCAGCCCGGACACCACCGTCCCCATCGGGCGGCTCCTCGACCGAGGCGGCCTGGTCCTGGCCCGCCTCCCGAAGGGCATCCTCGGCGACGACGCCGCCCGGCTCTTCGGCTCCATCCTGCTCGCCCACACCTGGCAAGCCACCACCCGCCGCACCCACCTCGCCGAAACCGACCGGCCCGACGCCTCACTGGTGATCGACGAGTGCCACAACTTCCTCAATTTGCCCGGCCACATCAACGACGTCCTGGCCGAAGCGCGCGGCTACCGCCTCTCCCTGGTCCTGGCTCACCAGCACCTCGACCAACTCCCTCACGACCTGCGCGAAGCGCTCTCGGCTGACGCCCGCAACAAGATCTACTTCAACGCCTCCCCCAAAGACGCGAACGAGTTGAAGCACCACACTGCGCCGTTGATCAGCCCACACGACCTCACCCATTTGGGCGCCTACCAGGTCGCCGCCCGCCTCGTCATCGACGGGCAGCAAACCTCCGCGTTCACCCTGCGCACCCGCCCTCTCCCAACAGCGATCGAGGGCCGCGAAGAAGAGATCCGGCAGGCATCACGCGAGCAGTTCACCCAGCCGGACGGCGCGGCCCAGCGGCCCGCCCGCAGGCCACGCCGCCACACCAGCCTGGGACCCGACCTGCGCACTGGCCTCCGCAACGGGGTGCCCGGCCACGACGAGAGCGCCTGACCCGCCAACCAGCCCATCGACCGGTCCACCACCGGCGCCCTATGCCCTCAGGAGATTCCGCTATGCCCGCCACTCGTATCCCGCTCGGCCTGCCGCGCTTCGACGCTGACGCCATGGCCCATGCCGCCGCCCGGCTCACCCCTCGCGACTACCAGATCCTGGAGCACCTCCTGCACCACCGCGTGCTGACCACTCACCAGCTTGAGCGGCTGTTCTTCACCAAGCCGCAGCCCACCCGCCGCCGCCTGGGCATCCTGCGCAAGCTCCACACCATCACCCGCTACCGGCCCTGGACCCCCTACGGCGGCTCCGCCCCCTGCCACTGGGTGCTCGGCCGCGTGGGAGCCGAACTCCTCGCCCTGCGCAGCCACACCACCGTCAAAGAGCTCGGCTACCACCCCGACCTGGCCATGTCGATCTCCGTCTCGGCCAAGAGCGGTCACCAGCTCGGCGTCAACGACTTCTTCGTCGACCTGCGCCACCGGGCCCGCCACGCTCCTGAGGCTCGCCTGCGCGAGTGGTTGTCGGAAAGACAGTGCGCCACGATCTGGGGCGGCCTGGCCCGTCCCGATGCTTTCGGCTGCTGGTACGAAAACGGCAGCCAGATCGACTTCTTCCTCGAACACGACACCGGCAGCATGACCCTGGCCAAGGTCGCCGACAAACTCGCCACCTACGCCGATCTCACCGAGGCCACCCAGATCACCACCCCGGTGCTGTTCTGGCTACCCAGCCGGACCCGCGAGACCAATCTCCGCGCCGTCATCAAGGCCACCGCGATGCCCGTCGCCACCGCCGTCCAGACCGAACTCGACGACGGCCCCGCCGGACCCTGCTGGCTCCCCCTTCCCAGCCGGGCGGGTCAGCCTCGGATGAGGCTCGCCGAACTCATCAACGCCTGGCCCCACCTCACCCTCGGCCGAACCTCAGAACAGCCCCCCGCCACCGACGATTACCTCGACGGCCTATTTCCCAAGGAGGACGAGAGCTGGTGAAGGCGGCCGCGGCCGGCGTCGCCTTCCTGCTGCTCATCGTCTCGGCTTTCGTCGCAGCCGCCACCAGCATCCTGACCGACTCGCCCACACCCGGTGGCATCGCCTGCGCGATCACACCCAGCACCACGAGCAGTATGGCGGACAGGCCGGTCGCGGCTCCGGCGGCAGCGCGTACGGCACCGATGCTGGACTTGGACGCCGAGCAGCAGGCCCACGCGTCGCTCATCGTCCAGGTCGCCATCGAGCGCAGGCTGCCCGCGCGAGCAGCCGTCATCGCGGTCGCCACCGCCCTTCAGGAGTCCAAGCTGCGTAACCTGCGCTATGGGCATCTCGACAGCCTTGGGCTGTTCCAGCAGCGCCCTTCGCAAGGCTGGGGGGCACCCGAGCAGATCCTCGACCCCCGCTACGCCACCGACACCTTCTACGACCGGCTCGTGAAGGTGCCGCGCTGGGAGCGGCTCCCGCTGACCCGAGCCGCTCAGACCGTGCAGCGATCCGGCTTCCCAGACGCCTACGCGCCGTGGGAGCAGCTCGCCCAGCGCACCGTCGATGCCCTGACCGGAAGCTGCGTGACCGTCATCCCTGGCGAGCAGGTCGCCGCCGTCATCGCCTACGCCCACGCCCAACTCGGCAAGCCGTACCTGTGGGGAGCCGAAGGACCGGCCGCCTTCGACTGCAGCGGCCTGACCATGCGCGCCTACCAAGCCGCCGGAATCTCCATCCCACGAGTAGCAGCCGACCAATGGCGGCACGGGCCTCCCGTCCGGCTCGGCCAGGAGCAGCCCGGCGACCTCGCCTTCTTTCGAATGGAAGCCGACGGCCCTGGACACGTCGGCCTCGTCATCGGAAACAGGCAGATGATCCACGCGCCCAACCGGCGCAGCGTCGTCAGAATCGACACCTATCAGCGCGGCGACTTGATCGGGTTCACCCGCCCCGTCGCCCACACCTCCATCGGTGAGCCTGATCCACGCTGACCCGTAGGCCACAGTGACAGCGTTGCCGCGTACGGGATGGCACGTCGCACCGGCCACGGTGCCTGCTCTCGGACCGTGAACAGGACCGCCAGCCCCGGCCGTGACCCCGCCGGTCCGCCCAGGATGACACCACAATGGGGGCCATAGCCGCATCCGGCATAGCGTCGTCCGACACTCCGCGGACTGCCTATCCGGCGGGTGAGCTGCACGTTTCTTCCCCAAACTCGTGGCCACGAAGAGCGATGTGTCCGATACTGTTCGGAAGGATCTCCAGCGGTACCAGGTGAAGGAGACGCCGCGTGTGCGCGATGCGGTTCGCCCCGTCCCAGCTCATCGTCAGCCTCTCCTATGACCTGAACAACCCGATGAAGATCCGCGCCAAGCACAAGGTCGCCGGCATGCTTCTGCTCGACCGCGACCACGCCAACCGCCTCGAAAAGGGCTGGAATGTGCCCGGCGTCTACCTCCTGCTCGACCGGCCCGACCACGAGGGCCGGTGGGGAGCCTACGTCGGCAAGGCCACCACACCTGGGCTCCGCCATCGCGTGCTGCAGCAGCTCAGGGACCGCGACCACTGGTATCGGGCCCTGCTTATCCGCTACGAGTCCAACGAGGATGAGACGCTCAACAGCAGCGAGGCCGGGTGGCTGGAAGGGCGGCTTTACGACCACCTCGTCAAGGCCGGGCAGGTCGACCTGCGCAACCGCAACCGGCCCCGCGACCCGACCCTGTCTGACGATGACGAGACCAGCCTCATCGACTACCTGCTGCCCGTCGAGTCCGTGCTCCGGCTCATCGGACACACTCTCTACCCGCTCCCCGCCGATGCCCCCGACGGCGGCGGCCCGCTCTTCAAGAAGATCGAACCGGAGCCTAAGCCGGTCAAGCCCGTCCCCTACGTGAGTCCGCTTGGCCTGGGGCCCAATCCGTACCTGATGCGGAACCCCACGCCCGAAAAGGTGAGGAAGAAGGTCGCGCTCATCATGGCGGGCAAACACCCTCGGGTCATGGGGAGGGATCCCGGCAGACCGGCCTGATCCGGTGGTGCAGGAGGTGTGCCCCGTCCAGCACAATTCGTCTGTGCTGGACGGGGCATGCCACCTACGCCACCGGCTCAGGCGCTACCAGCCATGTCCTCCTCCGCTACCAGCTCTTCTCCTCCGCAGATGCGGCAGGCGCGTTCCTCCTCGGCGGTGAGCACCACGGCGGGCAGCTCCGGAAGGCCGATGGTCACGGCCTTGCAGAGGCGGTGCCAGCCGTCGATGATCAGGATGCCGCCGGTCGGGACCGTGGCCGCGATCAGCGGCTCGGACAGATCTACCTGGGCCGCGTGCTCGGCGTCGATGGCGACCAGGTTGAGCATGGCCGCCCACCATTCGGTCACGATCACCCCCTCCGGGGCCCGGCCCTGAGTGAGCTTCTTGGCGGCGGTGATGTCCCAGCTCCAGCCGAGCATCTGGAAGAACTCCAGACGAGATCGATCCGTCCGCTTCGGCTCCGGCTTATGCGTGGCAGGAGAGTCCGGAGTGGGGGGCGTGGGGTCACCGGTACCGGGGCGGTAGGGATGCGGGTAGGTCATGCCGTGGCCTCCTGCCCGCTCGAAGCACCGGAGGTCTGCTGGCGGGAGCAGGCCGGCGCGAGTGTCTCGGCTTGGGCGAGGAAGGTGCGGGCGGCGTCTTGCCGGATGAGTGCCAGGCTGCGGTTGAGGTGGTCATGGGCGAGCTCACGCTCGCTGTCTACCCTGGGCGCTGGTGCGGGCATCGCGGGTTCGGGAGGGGTGGGGTTGTTGGCGTAGGGGGCGATCCAGGAGATGAACCTGGCGAGGGCCTGAGCTGGGCGCAGGCCGCCGCCGTCGGCGTATTCGAGGTGCCGGGCCACCAGATGCCACCACGTGCAGAGGGTCTGCGCATACAGGATGTCGTAGATCTGCTCGGCGGTCAGCCGCTCGCCCCGGCCAAGACGCCGGAACAGGTCATCGGTGTGATGCTGGCGGACGCTGCGGGCCTGCTCGGTGATCGCCTCCGGTCGGCCCGGAAATGCTTCGGGTGGTGCGCCGGTAGCAGGATGCTGCGGGGAGTTGTTCATGACCTTGGTGTCCTTTCCTTCGAGGGTGTTGCCAGCGCCGGGATGCGCTCGCGCGGTCGGCTGCTCGGTCATGGCGCTACGGGCGTCGTCGTTACGGCCGAGCCGTCGGGGTGGTTGTGGTCGGCTGGCGTGGTCGGGTTGGCTGCCTGGTGGATGAGGTGCTGGGTGAGCAGGTGGCCGCTGTCGCTGAGGAAGTCGCGGGCGGCCATGCGGGCTGCGTGGGCGAGGGCGTGATCGAACAACGTGCCCGGCCGGGCGGCTGGAGGTTCTGTGGTGAGGTAGTGGCGGGCCCAGGAGCGCACCCGCCGTACCGCGTGATCGGAGGTCAACTCCTTCCCGGTGATCTCCTCCTCCACCAGATCCCACCAGGCGCGTGATGCCTGCGCGTGGACGGTGACGAACAACTGCTCGCCGGTCAGGCGCTGCCCGTTCTGCAAGGCGAAGATCGCTTTGGCTGCCGCTGTGTAGCAGGCGTGGCGGGTGGCGGTGATCTTCTCGGTGGTCAGCTGATCGCACGAGGGCCACGCCTGGTCGTTCTGGCCGGTGGTGGTGGTGTCCCGCGCGGGGGTGATGCTGCTCGGCGGACGGGGCGGCGGCAGGGGGTCGGGCTGGTAGGGGTCATCCATCGGGTGCTGTCCTTTCGCTGAGTGACAGGGCTGGTGAGGGATGAGGGTCATGGGGTGGCCGCCTGATCGGCAGCTCGACGCCGCCCCGGTGCATGGCGTCATGGACGGCGCCCCCCTCCCGGGGCCTGCTCGGTCGCGGGCGTGGCTGGCGTGGCCCCGTCGGCCGGGCGGGTGTCGTGATCGGTGAGGAGGGCCAGCGCGTCGACGAGTTTCTCGGTCGCGTCGAGAAAGGCGCGCGCGCCGCCCCTGCGGCATTCGGCCATCGCCAGGGCGAACAAGCCGCCGTTGTTCACCGGGCGGGCGTTGATCAGCAGGTCCTGGGCCCGTTGCCGCACGGTGAGCAGTGCGGTCGCGCCGTCAACGGTCTCCTCGCGGCCGTGGGTGAGGTCGGTGACCTGCTGCCACCACGTCATCCGCTGGTAGGCGTAGGCGATGCGGCCCAGGTCCTTGTCGTGCAACGTGCCCTCGTCGTCCAGGCTGGCGATGCGGTTGAGCGCCTCGCCGAGTTCCCACCGGGCGGCGGTGGCGTGGTGAATGGCCAGGTCTTCGAGTCGTCCCATGACGATCTCCTTCGTAATCGGTTGCTGACGTACGCGGGGGTGGGCGGGGTCGGCCGATCGGGCAGCCCCGGCCGGGGGCCGCCGTCGGCCGGGCGCCGCCGGGGTTAGGGCGGGCGGTCTGTGCAGCGGGTTCCGGGGATCGGGCCGGTGTGTGTCCGGTACGGCCCCGGAACGGGCCGCACCGGATGCCGGGGACTGGGGGTCAGGCGGTGGCCAGGAGCCGGAACGCGCGCGCCTTGAGCTTGGCGTTGTCGTGGTCATCCAGCAGCGCCCGCTCCGCCCGCACGGTCGCCACATCGCGGCTGCCGAACACCGGGCTCTTGTGGTCCAGCCGCTCGGTCACCGCGTTGTACGCCGCCCACCGCGTGTTGCGGATCGGCTCCTGAGTCGGCGCCTGTGCGAACAGGTACTCCAAATCCCGCATGGTCAGGTCGTGATTGCGCTTGGCCAGCTCTTTCGCGTCGGACGGCAGGGGGTGCAGGCGGGCGGCGAACTGCCGGAACTCCTTCACATCCATCGGCACCGCGAGGAGCTTTTCGGCTTCGGCGGCGAACGCCTGACCGTGCCGCCACGTCAGTTGCAGCGCCTCGCGTGCCTCGGCGATGCGCCCGGCCATCCGGCCGGTGTGCCGGACAGTGAACTTCGAGGCGTGATGGGCCAGCGCGGCTCGTTCGGTGTTGGCGCACACCACCCGGACCGGCGTCGCCACGGTGACGAACGACCCCCACCCGTCATGCCGGGAAAACGCCGCCAGGTACAGGTCGACCTGATCGAACCCGCCGACCATGAGCGGCTCGGGTAGGCGCATGGTGACGAAGATCCTTCGCCCGTTGTTCAGCGATCCGCCGGTGTCGAACACCGCGCCGGATTCGTCCACGAGGGTCTGGAGGAACGCGGTGACGTCTTCGTTCTGCAGCACCTCATACTCTTTGCCGACACGGCCGAGCCGTTCGGGCTCTCCGGTGACGGGGTTGGTGCGCACCACGAGGAAGTCCTCGTCCGTGGTGACGGGCTGTCCGGTGACCGGGTCGGTGACCTGGCCGACCGGTACTTTGCGCACGTTCCACCCGGCGAGCTGGGCGTGGGACAGCAGTTCCTCGGCGGTCATCGGGCCGGGCGCGGTGTAGCCGAGCCCGTGCCAGCCGGGCTTACCGGCGGCGGCGAATCCGGCCGAACCGTTGGCGAAGATCTCGATTTCGTGAGCCATGACAGTGCCTTTCTGATGCGGGTTGTTCTGCTGTGCGGGCATGCGAAACAGACGCGATGACGGATGCGGTGGTCGGGTCTGGTCCTCAGCGTCGGGGCCGGTGGACCGGTGATCGATGGTTTGGGCCGGGGCGGGCCGGTATGGGTGGCCCGCCCGGACCCGGGCTCAGCCGGTGTAGGTGTCCGCGCCCTCAGCGGGCGTGGACGGGGCCCCGGTGGGGTTGTTGGTGGGGGCGAGGGCGAACCGGCGGGGCCGCTCACAGGTCAGCACCGCGTGACCGAGGTTGACGAGCCGGTCCAACGCGTTGGCCGCCGCACCGGAGGAGGCGTCCAGCACCTTCCCGATCTCATACGGGGTGAAGTCCTTGTCCGGGTACTCGGTCAGGTGCGCCTGTACCCGGTCCCGCAATGCCCCCGGCCGCACCCCACCGGCCGTGCCGCTACTGGTGCCCGACCGGACAGCGGTCCCGGCGCGGGCCGGGGCGGCGTCGATACCGGTCAACACCGCCCGCGCGTTACGGTGCACCGAGGCGACCCTCGCCATCGCCATCTCCAGGCACCCCAACGCCATCACGGCGTTCCCCTCGTCTTTTGCCAGGGCGACCCCGCCGAGCAGATCGCTCAGTTCCGCCAGCTCCGCCCGCACCCGTGCCCACTCCGGATCATCCGCCACCGCCTCAGACACCGGCTCGCACGCATCAGCGTCGGGAACCGAGATGAGTTCGCTGTGGGTCCGGTCCGGGCCCTCACTGGGCGCATCGTCGCCCGTTAGACCCTCCGGCTGACCATGCGCCTCCTCGATCAGAGGCTCTTCGTCGGTCGGCTCGGCCACCGGAGTGGGATCGGCCGGATCGATGGCGGTCGGAAGGGTTTCCTCATCCGATGCGGGCACGGCGTCACCCTCGGGGGTGTCAGCGTCGGGCACGGCGGGCGCCGTGCTCGGCGTTTCGACATCCGGGGCGTCCGAGACGGACGTCTCCGGGTCGGTGGTGTCGGCGGTGATCGGGTACCACCGGTCAGCGGCGCGGCCCCGCGCCTGACCGTCGTTCATACCCGGCTCGCGGCGGGCGCGCCCGTCGGCTTCGAGCTGGTTGAGGATCTTGCCCGCCACCATCCGGCTCAGCCCGGCCGCCGCCCCGATCACCGTGGCCGATGCGCCCGGCTCGGCGTTCAGCGCCGCCCACACCGCCCCCTCACGGGCATCGGTGCCCGTCGTGGGGTCGATGTCCGGGGCGGCGGTGGCGGGGCCGTCAGGAGCCGCCACCGGCGCGGCGTCGGCGGCCGGAACGGTGGCGGCCGCGTTGTTAATGGCGTCGTCCGTGTCGGTGGCGATGTTTTCGGCGGTGGTGTTTTCCGGTGCGGTGATAGCCATGATGCAATGCCCTTCCGGTCGCGTTTCCCGGCCCCGTTCCGGGCCGGTGTTTTTGTTTGTGCGACGACCATCCCTCGCATAACAAACGCCTGGCAAGCCGATCCGGGAACAATTTCCATCACCGCAACGGCTGGGAAGGCTTACCCAAAACCGACCGTCGATCTGCGAAAACATCTCGCAAGAAGCTCGCCATATCGGCTTGACATCAGCGGCCGGCCCAGCTTTTCACGTATTTCACCGGACGACGGTAAACGACACCCAATTGCCCGATTCCCGACGAGTAGAACCTCGCAGATAAAGCCGCGTCCCGGTTGACATTCATACGCGATCGAGCGTCCATGGAATTAGGCGATGAACCGCCGCCGACAAACACACCGGGGGAAACGAAAGGGCCTGCCGATGACGCCAGCAATCACCGTCACCGACGACATCACCGTGGACGCCGCACACCTACGCGGCCTGATGGCCACCGGCCCCGGATGGGCGCTCATGTGGGACGGACACGACGTGTTCGCCGCCCCCGCCGATATCGCCGACCATGGGGCCGTCTTCGAGATCATCTACTGGGACGGCCTCACCGCCATCCACGACGCGCACGCCCGGCGTGGCCAACCGGCCGACTCCGCCACCATCGCCGCCGACATCACCGGCCAGGCCCGCACCCGCCTCAGCCCATGGCAGCACACCCTCAAGAAGATGATGGCCGTCACCGGCCCCTACACCACCGCCCTACGCCCCCACGGCATCCACCGCCGCCAGGACAGTCACCCCGCCCCTGATGGCCACCAGATCACCACCGCCTACCGGATCGCCCCCACCGGCGCGACCGCCACGGTCACCATGCCGTACTACCGCGACGCGATCGCCCCCCATCACGATCACGATCACCGGCCCGCAACCCCGTACCGGCGACCAGTCCCCTCAACGCACCCGTTCCCGCCACCCAACTACCCCTGACACCCCGCCCACCGAGGTGGCCGCACTGATCACCACCCACCTCGCCATCCACCCGCCCACCCCCACCACGAACGGCATAGACAGCATGGATGGCGCTGACATGGCCGACACGTCCACCCGCGCCTAACTCAGCCCACACACAACGAACGGCCCCGGCACCGCCTTACAGCGCGGTACCGGGGCCCCGCCCATGCCCGCGTATGGCGCCCACCACACCTGATCACGCGGGCGGACGGCGGACGGCGGACGGCGGACGGCGGACGGCGGACGGCGGACGGCGGACGGCGGACGGCGGACGGCGGACGGCGGACGGCGGACGGCGGGAAGAACCTACTCGCCCAGGACCTTCTCGGCAAGAGCCTCACCAGGGCCGGCCCAGCCGACACCCGCCAGCGCGTCCCAGCTCGAAGTTCAGCAAGATGAGACGGGAAGGCAGCCGATGAAGGGGACCACGCCGGCGTAGGACCACGCAGCACGCCAACGTACCCGCACACATATTCCAGGAGTCGCCTTAAGGCGATTCGGGGCGGCCATCGCAACAGCCGAGACCCGTCTGACCTGAGCAAACGACGCATCGACGGGTGAGGCGCTCTCAGCGGCAACACCGAACGCGACAACAAAACGCGACACCGAAGACAACACCGAACAACACCCCGCCCATGAACCCGCAACAGCGAACGCAACACTCCGCATGGACCGCCGGTCGTCTGCCCGTCTCAGGCGGCGGGCCGCCTCGCCACAGAGGGGACCCTCTCGGGTCCCGTCCATCCGTCCAGCGCCCGCTCCACGCCGGGCGGACGGACCGGTATCGACACCCATCTGCGCCCCAGGTGTCAAGCCCAGCATCACGCCGACGATGCCCGGCCTCAGGCGGCGATGACGGCGGCCACTGCGAGGGGCTTCGACCGAACCCGGCGATGACGGGGCCCGCTCTCACCAGGTAGCCCGCTCAGGCCAGCACCGCGGCCGCCTCCAGGAACTCGTGCACCTGCCCGCGAGCGGCCCCGGCCACTGCCCCGCCGCCACACCGGCCACAAGTGCGGCCACCACGTCACCCGCGGTGGACCAGCGTTGACAACCGCCCATGTGCCCGTCCCAGACCGTTCGGCGGCCACCACCGCTGACAGCGGCGCAACCGCAGCCAGCATGCCGCTCAGCCCCGTCCCGGCACCCTCTCCCGCGTGTACCCCGCCCACGCCCGCCCCCCAAGCCGACGCTGACGCCGGTGGCGATGACGGGCCCGCCCCCGTCCGGCCCTCATATGACTGCGTCCCCAGCAATTCGGACAAGGTCGGCACCGGTGGGGCCGACTCCGCCGCAGCGTGTTCTTCCTGTACAGATGCAGCCGAACCGCCCTCGGCCGGGATGGGGTTGCGCGGGATCGGTGGCAGGGCCTGACGCAGTTCCTCCGGATTAGCCGCGCTGATCACGACCTGCGGGCCGCGCATCGCGAGCCAGCGATACCGCACCACCAGGAAGGCCCATTCGGGCCAGTCCCGGCGCAGCCCGGCCAGCGCCAGCTGCGCCCACGGCTCCTGACCGAACGCCGACACCTGGGCCACCTCCTGGCCCAACGCCCCCTCCCCAAACAGGGAGGGATCCAGGCCAGCCGCCAGATCACTGGAGGTTCCTCCGCAGTCCACCGGCGAGGGACCGACACCGGTGACCACGCGCCCCGTTTCCTTCGTGGCCGCCCCGGAGGTGATCGGCATCAGCTCGTGCGAACCCCCCGGCTTCGGTTCTCCCTCGCCAGCAACGGCCGCATCACCGGCTGGGACAGCCAGAACCACTTCCGTGGACAGGGCCAGTTCCGCCCACACCGCATGCCCCGTGTTCGGATCACCCGCCACCCCGTACCGGATCGCCAGCTGTGCCACTCCGGCCAGCCCTCGCCCGTGCTCGGCCAACACCGGCACCGAGCCCGGCGCCTGAGAGAAGTCCGGAACCGCGCCCCCGCCCAGGTCATAGACCACGATGCGCGCCACGTCCGCACCGCGCAACACCTCCACCACGAAGAACCCCCGCGCCTGCCCCGAACGCGAGTGCCGCAGCGTGTTGCTGACCAGCTCGGCCGTCACCCACTCCGCATCCCCTCTCCGGCCGGTGTCGGCCAGCAACCACCCCACCATGCGGCGCGCGGGAGCCGACTGATCCCCCCGCCCCGGGAACGCCTGCCGCCAAGCCATCCCACCCCACACCTGATGGGAACGGAACGTCGACATCACCAGCCCTGGCGCCAGATCCGGAAACTCCTCCCCCAGCGGCTGCCGGGGCCTCCACAGTCCGAGAGAGCGGCTCGGCTCGAGTGAGATGTGCTGCGTGCGGTGATCCATGCTGACTGTCCCTTCCGGTCACGCCCCGGCGCATCCGGGAACGGCCAGCACCATCACTCACCTCGCCGCCCGAATCACACCCCCAACCCGAAACCCACCCCTGCACCGCGCCGACCAGCACCAACGCCGCCCACACGCCCACCAGACACCCGCACCATCCCCGGCGATCACCCCACGCAGGAGCTTGAGCCCCTCGGCCCAGCCCGCCTACCGTCCCTCGACCCCGCACCCACTGGGGCGACACACCGCCGCAACCAGAACGGAAAGGACATCTCACCGCATGACCAGCACCGGCTACCAGACGCTCCTCGACTGCCGCCGCCGCAGCCGATACCTACGCCAGCACGGCTTCACCATCGACCAGATCGCCACCATCCTCGCCCTCGACCACCCCGCCACCCCACTACGCCTCTACCGCCACGCCGCTGGCCTCACCGCAGGGCAGACGGTCAACGCCTTCCACCGGCTCGCCGACACCACCAGCCCAGGACTACGGGAATCCCGCCTCTACGACCACGAGACCTGGCCCGAGACAGGTCGACGCCCCTCCGTCCACACCTTGCGCCTTCTGGCCCGCATTTACGGCACCCAGCCCGCCCACCTGCTCACCCCCGCCATGCTGGCCACCTACACCCCGCACGACCAGCACACCCTCCGCCGAGGAGACAGCCAGTAGAGCCCTGGTCGCACGATCAGGGCCTCACGATCGCCCGCTCGTGCCGGCGAACACGCTCAAGAGCAGAACCGGTTCATGACCGAGCTCGTGCTCGCTCCTGCACACCAGAAAGTACGCCGAAAGCTCGCCGCCCTCAGCCCCTGGCTAACGCACGAACCGCTCGTAAACCTGCCGGGCCTGCCGGCTCGGCATCGCATCAATCTCCGCCAGCCGGTCTTTCAACAGCCCGAACGAGCGCCGCACGGCAAGCTGACGGCCCAGCTCACCCTGAATCGTCATCAACTGACACCACAACATCTCGCTGTACGGGTCGATACGCTCCACCGCCAACATGAGCGCATCCAGCGCGCGATCCGGGTCAGCCTTGCGCCGCGACTCAGCCAGCCGAGCGGCGGCATCGACAGCCTGGGTCTGTACCGCCTGGCGCAGGGGAAGCACCCACAAAGCATCACGCCCAGCAAGCAACGGCCCCCGATACAAATCCAGCATCTCGGACAACGCAGCGAGCCGAGCCGGTTCCTCCTTCGCGGTGCCCGCCCGAACGAAGGCCTCCTCAAAACGCCAATAATCCACATCGAAATAGGCCGCCGCCAACTGCCGCCGCTGCCTGGCCTTCACCACGAACTTCACCCCCGCCGCAAGACCAGACGCCTGCCGCATCACCTGATTGAGCTGCCGCACCGCCGACTCCAACAGGCGACTGCCGCGATCACCATCGCCCGGCCACAGAGAGTCGATGATGCTCTGCGTCGAAAAGCCTTCCGGCGAGGTCGACAGCAACGCGAACAGGTCGGACGCCACCGTACGACCGAAAGAGACCTCCGTCCCGCCGTACGACAACCGCGGCACCCCCAGCACCTCGGCCTTCGCCTTGCCCGGCGCCGCCACGAACGTGGACGCCATCAGCGCCGCGGAAGAAGAGGCTACTGCCGTCCCCTCCGGCTCAGCGATGCCCATCTCGCCAGCGTCTGCCTCGGTCTTGCCCGACCGAGGCACATCGACTTCCTCCTCCCCCTCGGCGTTCTCATCTGCTTCCTCGGTGCGGCAGTCACCAGCAACGAACCCCGCCACCGCGGGGTCTATCAACGGCGCCTCCGCCGAGACAGCAGTCACCATGTCTCTGTCTCCACGGCCAGCAGAGCGCCTGCCAGCAGGGCCTCCCGAAGAGCCCCCAACCGCCAAGCCCGGCCGAAACCGCTGGCGGACGATCAGCGCGGCGCCCAGCAGCATGATCACCAGCCCGAACACCAGCGCAGCGCCGAGCGGCCGCCCCACATGAGACGAACTCTCTACGCGCTGCCTCGTCGCAGGGCCTTCACCGCCAGTCACCGTAGGCGACGGAGATGATCGAGTCCACGCAGGTGACGGAGAGGGCAACGACGGAGCGGCCGGACTCACTCGGGCATCACGCCGAGGCGGGCGTGAGCCGTTGTCCGGACCGTGCCGGCGATCGACGCGCCTGACGTTGTTTCCTCGGCCTGAGACCGACTTCGACGGCCGACCCGGCCGCGAAACCGCCTCCCGCTGCCCGTGCGATGCGTCTCCCCCTCGATCCCTACGCACCACAGGCACAGGCGCTGGCTTGGACGGCTTCTCCCTGGAGAGCGAGCCCTTCGGTGTCGAATGCACCCGCGGCTTCGGAGACGGCGCCGCCCCCGCCGGCACACGCCGTGACTCCACAATCCGCTTGTTGAGATCGACTGCCCGTCCCTCTGCCAGGTCCCCATGGACCAACGCACACAGCTTCTCGATGTCGAACATCTGGCGCCCCTGCTCCGGGACATACTCCGACGGGCAATACGGGTCCGCACGCGCCAAAGCCACGCTGGGACAACCCGGCAACACGACTATCAATGCGCCCGCAACGACAACTCGGCCCAAAAACCCGGAACCTTCGCGCTTCCAATCGCTGGGAAGGCATTCCCGAATCACCAGGCTCCTCCAGAGGGTGGACTACGCCAAACGATCTACCACCACACCCTTCGCACCAAGCCACGGAAAGAGAATGCACATCACAAAGACTTGAAATGTCCCGCACCCCGTGCTCGCGGTCTGCTTCCAGCACCCCGCTCTCACGGCCAACGACAGTGCCATAGGGGCCGACGAGCTTCGCCCACGAGCAGGGCGATCAAGCCGGTACCGGTGCTCAAGTCCAGGACCCGCTACGCGCCCTTGATGCCAGAGGACGAAACACCCAGCGAGCACGTCGTAGAAGGCGGTTGGTAGCCGGGCAGGTATTCACGTCGCACGCGGCGGTGGAGGCCAACGCCTCGTCGAGCGTGCCCGGGCATGACTCCACATCGTTGCGGAACAATGCCGCTAGCGTCGTGCAGGCTGCGACTCCTCGGCAACCCGGGAGCCGGGGTTCGTCGAGTACACCGAGCCAGCGATGGCCGCACTGCGACCACTGCCTAATGAGCGGATTTGCCAGCCCCCTGCCCAATCGGGCCAGCACATGTCGGCGGAGCCCGTGGACCCCGTCAAAAGCGGTAGACCGGGCCCGTCGTAGCGTAAAGCCCACAGGCATTGGTAAAGGTCTTCTGCCAGCCGATCGCCCGGTTGCGCCACACGCCGTCCATCGTCGCCGTGACCGGATCGTGCTCATCGTCGCACCGGCGGCGTGGATTGCCAGGAAGACGGTCGAAGTCTCCGTCAACGGCATCGATGGCCGCGCATGCAGCCTCACCGTACGGGTGCCCCTTCGTCAGACCCGGACACTGCATGAAAACCGCCTTCAGAGCGGTGCCTCCATGAGCCGTGATGGAGAGGAAGACCGCGTTCGGCCGAGCAGCACCGTAGGCCGGGATCGCAGCGAGAACGAGGCCAGCACAAAGACCGGCGCTGACGATCAGCAGGGGCACGCGCATCGGCACTCCAAGCACTCGGTTACCTAAAGTGTTCATAACACTACTGTAAGTTCAAGTTGTGCGTCTGGTATCCGATGAGTAAGCCTCATGGGACAAGCCACGCCCCTCGTCCCGGCACCGCTTCCATGCAGCGGAAACGCACATCCCCGCCCCCGCACCGATCTGATCTGACGCGAGCAGGCCGTCTGCACAGGGAGAAGACCTGCCTCGACCTCGGCAGGCTCAGGATGCCGCCCTCCATGGGGAGCGTGGTCATCCGGTGAACCACGTGGAATGCCAACGTCATGAATCGTCAAGGCAAGATCAAACCCGCAGAGCACCCGGAGAGCCGCAGTTACGCTACGCACCGTAACGATCAAGAGCATCCGGGAGCAGAGAATGCCCGACAAGGGTGAACGACCGCGTGGACGAGTGCGCACCAGGACTCTGCTGCTGGCGGGCGGAGCCGCCGCCGTAGCCGCCGCGATAGCGGTGGGCAGCGCTGAGACAGCCGGCCCCAACGGCCAGCAGGACTCTTCGCCTCAAGCCCCCGTGGACACCCTGCGAGACGCCACCGGCCATGATGTCGCTACGTCTTCGCTGCCGTGGCACAAGTCGAGCCTCTCATCCGCCTCCCCGGCACCAGTGGGAGTGGCCCTCCCCCACGAAAAGACCGCAGAACGAGACCACGGCAGGGGCGGTGCCAGGCACGTGGACGCGGCCAGAAGCCGGGCCCCCAGAGATGAGCCGCACGGTCGCCACGAACTCCTACGTCCACGACCATCGGCCAATCCCACAGCAGAGCGCCACTCTCGCCGGTCGAATTCTCGATCAAAGCGCGCACCACACGATCCACGCCCGGCTTGGCCGGACATCACCGGACTCGGCCGAAGCCCGTCGCTTATCGACATGAAGTGCGACGAATTGTTCCCTGCCCACAAACGCGAGTTTCGGGTACGCAACATCGCCTGCCATCGGCTCTTCAGCTGACCCACCGCAGCGCCAGAGCCGGTCAAAGAACGTCAGCATCTTCTCCGGCTGCCCCCAGATCACTGGCCTGTTGGGTCGGCTCGCTGAAGCGGGCGAATAGCCATGCGACCCAGGTCCAGCGCGGCGTAGCTCCTGTTGGGGGCGAGCCGTAGTAGCCGCCGTCAGGGCTGGGAGGGAGGTCCATCGCGTGTTCCTGGGCCCCGTGAGGGGCCATGCTGGCTGAGCAGCGTCCGCAGCCGGTCTTCGGCGTGACCCACGGCCGCGGCCAGAGCGTGCTCGTAGATCTGAGGAAGACGCCCGACTCCAAGCCCTGCAGCGGTGATCACGGCGTCGAGGCTCTGCTGCTGCTGGTCCGTCATGTGGCAGCGCATCCCCTGATGGCCGAGGACGTCGCGGGCGGCGTAGGCGTCGGTGGAGGCCACCTCGACAAGCGCTACGCCCAGACGGGAGGCCGATGACGGAGATGGGCCGGCGGTCAGGTCGAGCGCGGCCAGACCGAGTCGGGCCCGGAAAGCCGCCGTCATCGGTTCATGTTGAGTGATCAAAGGCAGCACCTCCTGGACGACACGGTCCAGTTCCTCCGGCGGGGTGGTGGTACCGGGCGGGCGGCAGGCGATGCGCAACAGCGCCGCGACGGTGTGCTCCCACGGTTCCGCAGGGACGGTGGCGTCGATCACGGCAGCGGCCTCGTCGGGGAGTCCCTGTTCCATCAGCGCCATGATCTTGAGTTGGCGGCCATCGAGCAGCCGTTCGCCAATGCCGCGGTGGGCGGCCATGGCGTCGGCGGCCTCGCTCCAGCGGCCTTGCTGGGCCAGGGCTCGGGCCCCGTCGATGAGCAGGGCGATCCACAACTCCGTGCAGACCGCACGGTGATCGTCGCGGCTGTGGATCAAAGGCATCAGGTCGACGTCGTGGCCGTGGATCACAGTGGCCCGGCGCTGCTGGGCGGCGCGATAGAGCTGGTCGAGCACCTCGTAGGCGGCTTTGCCGTCGCCCTCGCGGATCAGCAACCGGGCAATATTGATCAGCGGCATCAACGACATGACCGCGACCTCCTGCTCAAGACTCCCGCTCTCAGCGAAGACTTTCTGCTGTCTCCAGCACAGATCTGCGGCCAGCTCGGGCAGTCCGGCGTCGGAGGCGATGAGCGCGGAGATGTTGAGAACCCCGCAGGCGCGGGCCACCAGGTCTCGGTGGTCGGCGCCTGCGGGTTCGATGGTCAGCGCGGTGAGATCGGCGATGCGCGCCGCCAGGGGCTTGCCGGGCGGTTTGGTACGGCAGACCAGCGGGATGCGGGCGGCGATCGCCGGGTTGATCACGACGCTTGGGTCCCTTCTACGGCCAGTCCACGACGAGCCGGCTCGCGGGCTTGTCGATGATGAAGCGCGGGTCGGCCGCCTTGAGCTGGTCACGGCTGGCGCCGGTGGCCATGCGGAAGCCGGGGGCGGGAGCGTGGTTGCCGTAGTCGCGGTCCCATTCCTCGATCGCGGTGGCGACCTGCTCGGCGAGGACGGCGGCGCGTGGGCCGTGGCCGATGACGCCGATGGCCCAGAAGCGCCCCCCGGTGTCGTCTCCTTCGCGGATGGTCAGGTAGGCCAGGGTGTCGCCGTCGAGCGCGGCCATCGAACCCCACGCGAAGTGAGGGGTGAACCCGGCCCGCTGGCCGGGCATCCGGGACAGCCCGTTCGGCAGGACGCAGGCCAGCCACAGATACAGCCACTGCCACGGGTCGCCTTGCCGGAACTTCACCCCGGTATAGACGGGGCGGGCGGGGGTGTCCAGGATCGTCCGCATCGCCTCGCGATCGACGAGTTGCTCGCTGAAGGTCTCCAGGTGGACATCGCCTTCCCCGGCTATCTGGACGCGCGTGTAGATGTCGTCGCAGATGCCCTTGCGCAGCGGCACGAAGGTCGCCATTTCGCAGGAGACCGTCTTCCAGGTGTCGCCGTCGCGTTCGAAGGCGAAGGATCGGGAGATGCTGCCGCGGATGCGCATCGGGATGACCAGGCGGCCGTGTGGGGTGAGCTGGTCGAGCACCGTGGTGGGGATGTCGCCGGCGCCCACGGTGAACTGGATGCGGTCGAAGGGGGCGTGCTCCGGCAGCCCGGCCGCGCCGTCGCCAAGCACGGCGGTCACGTTGCCGGCCCGGGCGGCTTGCAAGTGGGTGCGGGCGGTGTCGACGAGGTCTTGATCGACGTCGATCGTCCACACGCGGCCGGTGGGGGCGGCCAGGTGGCCGAGGAGGGCGGCGTTGTAGCCGGTGGCTGCCCCGGCCTCCAGGATGTTGTGGCCGGGGCGGGCGCCTACCTGCTCCAGTTGGGTGGCGACGATGGACGGCGCGGAGATGCAGGAGATCATCTCGCCGCCGGTGTCGTGCTTGATCGGCACGGCGTCGTCGACGTAGGCAGCCTCCACGTCAGCGTCGGGGATGAACGTGTGGCGCTCGACCGTACGGAAGGCGTCGATGACCTCGGGGGTGCGCAGGTGGCCAGTGCCGATGTACTTGGCCACCATGGCCTCGCGCAGCTTGGTGGGGTCGACGGTGGTACTGATGGCGGTCTCCATCCTGGTGAAGGTAGGGGGTACTGGTGAGGACCGGCTGGTAGACACGGCCGTCGGTTCGGTATCTCCGAAGGCGGCTTGCCAGCCCAGCCAGGCCGCCGCGGCCTGCTCGGCCACGGGCGTGTTGTTCCGGTTGAACGCGAAGATTGCGTGGTGGGCGAAGATGGCGCGCAGACCGCGCTTCAGGTGCCCGCCTTTTGCGAGCTGGGCGAGGTGGCGGCCGGCGTCCTCGAACGCGGCGACGCGCTCGACCCAGCCCGGTTCGGGGTGGGGCCGCTTGGCGGCGTCGGCGTTCATGAGGCGCCGCATCGTGGTGATCGCCGCCGCGCGGCGGGTCTCGGCGGGCGGGTCGATCGGCGGCCGGAGGTCGCCGATCTTCGCCCACACATCACCGACCTCGAACGGGTCGAGCCCGGCTGCCCGGTACATCGAGGACAGCAGCAGGATGCACCGCTCTTTGCTGTCGGGGCTGCCGGTCTCGGCCAGCGCGGCGGGGCTGTCGGCGCAGAACACCGCGTGGGCGATGGCCATGCCCTGCGGGCCGCCGAACGCGTCGGCCTCAGCCTCGTAGATGCCGCTGACCCACCCGGCCACTACCTCCTCGGCAACAAGCTGGTCGAGCAGGGCGTCCACGGGACGGTCAGTGCGCAGCCGCAGCCCGGCCTCCTTGCGCAGGAAGTGAAAGCGCCGTCCGGTCAGCGCGGCCGACAGCGTGGCCGCCGCCTCGGGGCTCACTCCGGCATCGCCGGGGAAGCGAATCGTGGCCTGCCACCACTCCGGCTCGACCGGTGGGGCGAGATTGTCCTCGTAGCTGTCCATGTCGTCGTTGTTGCTCCTGCTCGATAGGGTTCGGCGTGTGCGGCGGGGGTCAGTGGATCAGCAGGGCGCTGGTCCAGCCGGTGGTGTTGGAGCCGTCCAAGGCCAGTTGCGCCCCGGCGCGCCCTTCCAGAAACCCCGGCTTTGGCAGTTCGTCAATTCCTGCAGCCAGGCGCCTGCGGGCGTGCTGGATACTCGTGGTAAACCGGCCGGTGGCGGCGCTGTCGGCGGCCAGGGCGGTGGTGACGGTCAGGATTCCGGCCCAGCCATGGCAGAGGGAGGCATCGCTCACCCGGTCCAGACGGTCTGCGTCGGCAAGAGCCGCCAGAGCGATGGCCTCGGCCTTCTGCCCACGAGCAGGGTCGCCATGCGCGAGCGCGGCCAGCTGCAGAGCGCGGGCAATCCCCAGATCCCCGTAGCACCAGGACGGGCGCAAGGGCGGCACCTGCAAGGGCTCGTCGGCGGTGAGCTGGTCGAGGGTGATCCAGTAGGAGCTGCCGAACTGCTCCAGCCAGGTCGCGAACGTGGTGATGGCGCTGCTCTGGCCGTCGACGCGGACGCCGCGGCGGGCGGCCAGGGACAGCAGCGCCAACGGCCCGGCGATGCCATGCGCCATGCCGTTGTTGCCGTGGCCACCGGGGATGTCCACCTCGTGTGTGGGGCTGTCCGGCGACCACCACCCGGGCAGCGTCCGGCCCTCGGCCTCGACCGGGCACGCCAACGACACCAGATGGCTCAGGACGTCGTCGAGCTGCGGCGAGGGGTCTCGACGGGCCAGGAGGAGTGCCCCTAGTCCGGTCAGTCCGCGGATGAGGTCGAATTCCGCGAGCGTCGGCAAGTGGCGGGCCAGCCTTCGCTGGCGGGCGGCGGCCAGGCGGGCGGTCACGAGCCGGTCGACGCCTGCCTGAACTTCGCGGTCGATGCGGCCGGCACGGCCGAGAACGAATTCCAGGGCCGGGGCTCCGTAAAAGAGGCTGGCGTTGGAGCCGGTGCTGACCCCATCGGCGACCGCCTCCTGCAGCAGGGGGCGCGCGGCGGCCAGGTCGGCGCGCTCGATGTGCAGCAGCGCCGCCCCGAGCGCGCCCTCGGCCAGGGCTTGCGGTGCGAGGGCGCTCATCGGCTCGACTCCAGGGAGACGACAATGCTGTGCGCCCGCCCGCCGATCCACCCATCGGCATCCGGCGGCGGCGCCTCGAACAACACCGCGACTGGCGCGGCGCCCAGGTGCGCACGCAGCAGGTCCACGTCCATCTCCCGCGTGAGGTCCAGCGGCAGATGCTGGTCATCGACGGCCAGAAGCACCCGCTCAGGCACCCCGGCACGGCAGCGCCAGGCGTACAGGCGCTCGGCCCACTGCTCCAGATGCGCCGTACGGCCGGGCAGCGTCCGGGCGTAGAGCTGCCAGCGGGCGGCGACCAGGACGGTGCGCCGGTAGTGCAGGGCCGGGGTGAACGGCAACGTCCACGCGGCGCCCCAGTCGAACCACGTCACCTGCGCTGTGGCGGCGCGGCTGATCTCGGCCAGGAACCGGACCAGCAGCGGGGTGTAGTTGTTCCAGAGGAAGTTGATCGCCGTGGGCGCCAGCAGCTCAAGGCGTTCCCCGGTGGCGGCCACCGCCAGATACAGGTGGCCGTCACGGGCGCCGACGACCAGATCGCGCGGATGCAGCACGTCCTGTTGCCCGCTGTCTCGGTACTCGCCGACACTGACCAGCTTCGGCACGACGTGTGGTGCCCGCGTGAGCAAGTCGGCCTCGGCCCGCGTGGGGTGGAACGACAACTGCGCCGGCACCGCGCCGGGCGCGACGGTGGGCAGGGCGGCATACCCAGCGGCCAGGTCCGGCAGCAGATGCCAGAACCGTCCCGTCATGGCGCCGGCCGCGCGAGAGACGGTATGGACCCGGAGCCGGAAGTCGCCCGCGTCCAGAGCGGAAATCGAGCGGGCCTGAACCTGGGCGCACACCTCGAAGTGCGGCGCGGGCGCGAGGGTGGTGAACGGTTCAGCCGCAGCGGCTTCCAGGTCCTCGACCGTCGCCTCGGACAAGATCACCGCCCGGTTGCCTTCGACGGCGGCCGTCCCGGCGAGCTCCAGCAGCAGCCGGTCCCGGCGCGACATCGCTCTCGGCGGCTCCGACAACAGGCCGAACCCGTCCGGCAGCCCCAATCCGCTGCCCGGGTCGGTGAGCTGCTCCACCGGCACCTCCGCCCCCTCACCGAAGCGGTTGACGAAGCGTTCGGCGTAGCGCCGCCAGGCCGGCGTACCGGCGGGATGGGTCGCGAGCCGGGCCAGCACGGTCGCCGCGGTCTCCACCTCGACCGCCACCGTTTCCGGCAGCCGCACCTCGGCGTCCAACCGCACATCCACCGCTGTGCGTTCGCACGTGGCAAGGAGCGCGGGCGGTAGGACGGCGGCCGGGTCGGTGACGGTGGCGGCGGCACGCAGCCGCGAACGCAGCAGACGCGTGCACAGCAGCTCAGCGACCAGCTCGGCCCGGCGGCAGGGCTCGACGTGCGGGAACTCGGCGGCGAGCTTTCCCAGCAGGGCCGCATGCGGAATCGGCGAGCCGGCCGCCTGCAGCACCAGCTCCACCGCCGCCGTCGATGCCAAGGAGAACTCGTCCGCGCCCTCGGCCGGAACATGGACGCGGCCGTCGCGCACGCGGGCGAGGTTGTTGACGCACACCTCAACGTCGGCCATCCGTTCCCGTTCTCCGCCGGTCTCCCACGCGGTGATCGCCGCGTCCAGGGCTGCGGGGTCGGGCCGGGTGACGGCCTCGTGCCCATCTCCAACGTGCACGAGGGACCTGTCGCCGAACTCGACCAGGGCGACACCAGCGAACAAGCCGAACGGTGTGGAGCGGTGCGCGTAACGCAGGGCGTATCGCGCGACGGCAAGCGCAGCGCGCCGGGCCCGGCGAGGGTTGTCCACCTGCCCGTCGAGCACGGCCCGGACCTGGCGGGCCAGGTCCGGGCTGGCATGGGTGACCGCCTGCCGGAAGGGCTCATCCGCCCACACTGGGGACAGCCACGACCGCCACTGCTCGATCGAGCAGCCAGCTTTCGGCCAGTCCGGAAGCGTAGGAGGAGACAGATGCACTGTGGCGCGCAGCATCCCGGCGCCGGTGCGCCGATACCGTCTGATCCGCGTCCGTGTCATCGTGTTCACTCCGTTCCTGTTCACCATCCGGGAAGGGCGCAAGGCCCGGTCCGGTCGAGAGGGACCGGGCCGATGGGGTTATGACGTGGTGCAGGCGCTCGGGCAGGAGCTTCCGCACGTGTCGCCGGTGCCGCACCTCAGCGATGTGTTGGCCGCGGGAGTGTTCTCCGCGAGCTTGATGTCGAGGTTGAACGGGTCGAACGCTGTTTCCGCGCTGGTGGCCTCGTTCACCTGTTCGGTGTCCTGCTCGATGGTTGAAGTGCTCATGGCTTCTGCTCCTATCCGGGTTGGTGTTCCTGAAGGGAGGGGGTTCACGTTGGCGGCGGGACCTTGGTCCCACAAGCTGCCGCCGCTGCGTGACGTCACCGTCGGCACAGCCGTGCCCACCGCGAAGAAGGAGTGACGCGTGCGCGGGAGTTGTCGGTGGTCACGGACGGGTCCTCTCTTCGTGGTTGTGATGGGCAACTGGTCGATGGTGGATGTTGGCGGGCTGCCTCGCGGTTCAGCCGTGCTGTCCTCTTCGCGGGAGGAAGGTGTCGGGCTCCGGTGTTTCTCCGCGGCGTATGTGCTCGGCGTTGTGCGTCTCGGCGAGAGCGATGTAGACGTCGAGGGCGTAGCGGTAACGGCCGCGCCCGGTCTCCTGGTAGCCGTCTCCCGTAGAACGCAACACGAAGAAGCTCCCACCCTCGCGACCCCACTCGTACCGGCCGCAGCAGGAGGTGTGCGACACCCGGAGTGTGCCACCGGACGGCCTGTACGGCGCCCACTCGAACGCGGGCCCCTGCTCGTGGCCCATCGTCTGCGGTTCTTGCGCCCTGGCCATCATCTGTTCTCTCCGCTTGAGGTGCGTTCTGGTCAGCCGCTCTGGGACGTGAAGAGCTGCTGCGTAACCTGCCGCTAGGCGTCGTGGTCTCACACTGGTCCTGATCACCGGCTGGCGTCTTCGACGGGAAACACAGGCGGCATGCCGGGCGCATCGACGGCCGAGGATGGCCTGGCCATGAGAGGCGGAAGGGAACCTGCCTGCCAGTCCGGCGGTGCAACACGACTCATGAGCTGCCACAACTCGGCCGGCGTGGCCGCCCGCAAGATGATGCCGTGATCGCATTCGCCCATATAGATGGCCACGAAGCGGCGCCAGTAGAGCGAGTACATCAGCAGGAACAGCCCACAAGCCCGTTGCTGGAGGTCCATGACCTGCCTTTCGGCCACCGCATCAGCGGCCGTATCGGCCTGCCCCTCCGGCAACACCTCCTCCCCCACAAGCGTGGGCCGCTGATGGCGCCGTCCGAGGCTCTTCGCGGTAGAGCCGCCATCCGTGCCTAGGGTGCGGCGGCGAGCAGACGGTGAGCCGCCGCATGCCCGCCAGACGGCGGACGCCACTCGGAGAAGGCGCTGCGTACCCGCCCAGCGGGCTGCCACTGAGATCGTCATGGACGGTCCCACCCGTCAGAGGACGCTCCCACCACGGCAAGAGCTCCCGGAACGAATCCAGAGGGCAGCACACAGCTCGTCACGGGATCGCCTAGGACGCGGTACATCAGACGAGATCCTCGAAACTCGCGGCGCCCATGCAACATGCGCCAGTTGTCCAGCAGATAGCCCTGTCCGGGTCGCAGCGGGAGTTCGCGCACGTACCTGCTGATCGTGGCGCGTAGCACCGGAACGGCTTCGTGAACGGGCTCGGTAAAGTGCTCCAGACCGTCAAGACGGAACCGAACCGTCATACGGCCATCCGGCGTCGGCTCGAACACCGACCCCCAGTAGCCCGGATCACCAAATCGGACCGTTCCAGGCCGTTTCAACGACTGCAGGAGACCAGATGCACGAGCGGCCAGGTCGGCATAGACGGCGGCCCCGTCCACCACGGAGGACTCGCCCCCGCAATCGGCAGGTTGGACGCACACCAGCATCACCAGCCTGGGCGGCCGGGCCAGCGCGGAAGAGTCCGTGTGAGGATCCAACTCCCTGCACCCGAATCCGGCATAGCCGAGACGATCCGCCACAGAACCCCGATCGGCGATCATCGTCACACCGTCCGCCCCAGCGTCCCGGTGCTCCCTCGTGGTCAGCAGCCCCGAGGCGAGATTGACCACCGACCGCCGGTCGTGAACCCCGTCGAACGTGACCAGGCCATCGCGCGCCAACATCTCGACGGCTCGTACCAGCCCATCGCTGCTCGTCAAGCTCACGTAGTGGCTGGCGAAAGCCTCGTGGTCCACCGTCATCACCTCCGATAGCTGCCCGGACAGGGGAGTCGCGGCTTCAGCGTCCGGTAGACCCTGCGGATTGGACAAGTGACAGATTGTCAACCTCCGGAACCCCGGCCAGCAGCGATTGACCGTGTTAGGTTCCAGGCACAGCCATCAACCCAGAGAGGCCGCTGCTGATGACTTACCGCCCCCACACCTTTCCTGTGTCGGTGAAGGGCGTGATCGTCCGCGATGGCAAGGTGCTACTGCTGCGCAACGAACGCGACGAATGGGAACTGCCCGGCGGCAAACTCGAGCTCGGCGAAGACCCGCCGGCCCGCCTTGAGCGCGAGATCAGCGAGGAAACCGGCTGGGATGCGCAGATCGGGCCGATCTTGGACTCCTGGCAGTACCACATCCGCGACGGCGTCGACGTGCTGATCGTGACGTACGGCGCCACCGTGACCACCGACAAGCCACCCGTGGTCAGCCACGAACACAAACAGGTCGGCCTGTTCGCCGAGCATGAGGTGGAGAACCTGCGGATGCCGCAAGGCTACAAGCGGTCGATCGCCGACTGGTTCTCCAGGCTGCGTGATCCAGTGAGGTAGAGCCCATGCTGTGCGCCGCGTGCGCGACCACCGTCGATGACGGATGGAACGCCTCTCACCTATGCCCGGCATGTCACGCCATCAGCGGCGCCCCACTGCCCAGCTGCAACTCCGCCGGCTCACCGATCTGGCTGTGGACATCTCCGTCCGCAAGCCCAGCGCTCGCCTCCGGCAACCTGGCAGTGATCATCAAGGCGTACCGACGCACCGCCCGGATCACCCAGTCCGCCCTGGCCACGGCGCTGGGCTACGACACGACCTACATCTCGATGCTCGAGAACGGGCGGCGAGCCATCACGGACGTGCCCACCCTTCGGCGGGTGGCCCAACACATGGGACTGCCCCCACACGTTCTCGGCGTGACCGACCCTGCGGACGCCGACTTCATCTCCATGATCAAGTTCGGTGAATCCACCATCCGCCTGGCCTCCATCGCTCGCGAGTCAGGACACAGCGCCGAGGCCATCAACGAACTGTGGCCCCTCGTCTGGCGTCTCGAAGCACGACTCGCCGACGGACACGCCGACCGTGCCGCCGCGCAACTCCTCGGACAAGCCCGCGCCATGCTGGGTGTCGCCCTCGGCGACGTCCTTCCCGAGGAAAGCCTCGCCTCCGCCGCGCGCTGGACCGGCCGCGCCCTCCTCATCGCCCACCGCCTCGACGACGTAGCCCTCCTCACCCGCGCTCTACGCGTCCACGGCAACGAACTACGCAAGATCGGAAAGAAGCCGGCAGCCGCTGCTCGCCTCCAACGAGCCTCCGACATCGCTCCAGCCTCCGAACGCGGCGCAGTCCTCATTCCCCTGGCTCGTACGCTCGCGGAGCTCGGCAACGCCGAGTACTTCGACACCACGGTCACCGACCTGCAACGCTTCGTGGACTCCCACCACGGCACGCCACTGGTCAATCCCTTCGTGGTGCGAGAGGTCCACCTCCGGGGCTTGCTCGCCACAGGCCGCCTACAGGCAGCAACGCGTCTCGCAGAAGCGGACACGCCAGATGCGGCCGGTGTCGCACCGCAATGGCAGACGATTGAACGCGTCACCGTCGCCGAAGTCTTCCGTGCCACGGGCGACAAGGCCGCAGCCTCCCACGCACTCCTGCAGTCGATCGCGACCGCGGAGAGCACACGGCTTCCTCATCAGATCCAACGCGCCATGCGAGCCGCACGAGGAACCCTGCCAGAAGTCGAGCAGGCCGGCGCAGCTGCCCTCCAACGCCTGTGCCTCACGTTGCCAGCGGCCTGATCACTCGCGCCTGGCATCCCCGAGCGGCAGTGCCGGGATGTTAGAGCTTTGGGCGGCTGAGATAGGTTGGCCCGGTCCGCGACCTGCTGCGTGGTCAACCAGTCCACTGCTGTCTCCGGGCCCGAACCTCCCGTTCGAAGAACGAAACGAAGGTCTGGTCCAGGAGTCAGTGAGGTCTGGGAGTGTGGGCTGTCGACGGACGTCTTGCAGTCGATGATCTACCAAGGGCTAGGAGCTGTTTCTCGGATCAGGAGCGGAGCCAGATGATCAAGGTGGCCAGGGTGACGGTGCCTAAGAAGATGTAGGCGCGCTTGTCGTAGCGGGTGGCCACGGCTCGGAAGTTCTTCAGCCGGTTGATCGCCCGTTCAAGCAGCTTTCTACAGTGCACCTATATAGCTGTTAGGGCCTGGAGCTGCGATGATTGGCATCGAAGGTCTGCTGGAGTTGGCGGCAGTCGTCCAGCGGCTCAAGGAGCAGAGCGCCCCGCGGGAAGGGGGTGCGGCATCACCGTCAGTCGGCGATCGG
>NZ_JBGNUW010000037.1:0-77223 GCF_041950495.1 Nonomuraea sp. MTCD27
GCCGCCCATCCGAGCGCCTCGGGCGGCACACTACGGCACACCGAGCGAACGAACAGGATGATCAGGCGGAAACCTCCGCCACACCGAACCCATTACTCAGGACGATCAAGGCGTGAGTCATCGAGGTCAAGGCGTGAGTCATCGAGGCCAGGTGCGCCCCAAGGAAAGGATGGCAGCCAAATTTCTCCAGGCTTCGGCACTGAACTGCGATCTCCAAAGCAACGCACGGCGCCGCCATGTGGAGGCCGGGTAGGGGGCACGGGGGAACAACTCCCGGCCGGTCACCGGACCCCCGATCATCGCGATCAATAACAACACATTGCCGGAATAGGCGGCATGACGTGCCGGCGAGGTGAACGGAGCAGGCTGGTAGCTATCATGGCCCGTGTCCATAGGGGACTCGAGAGCTCCGTGGAAGATGGTGAGCAGAAGGCCCCGGAGCGATCGGCGTTGATCATCGGTGAACTGCCCGGCGAGTAAGGTGAGAAATTCGACGATCTGCCCACGGGTTGGTCAAGGGCGCGAAGGACAACAGCGCCCGGACGAAACCTTCGTCAATGGAATGCCTGCTGTGCGCCGCGGGCGCGGCGGCCAGGTCGGCCAGCTCGCGGAGGGTCAGCCTGGCGACGAGGAACTCGGCCGAACGTCGCGTGCAGGAACTCACAGGCGGTGAGGCGCGTCCCTGCGACTCCTTGGTGATGTCGATGCCGGTCCAGCACCCGGCCGCGGTGGGCGTAGGCACACGACCCCTCTCCGGCCCTGCACGCGTTCCTCCAGGTCAACCCTCGATTTCGGGCCCACGTGTGACTACCAACTGCAGAACCCGGGTGAAGTGCGGTGACTCGCCTGGCCTCAGCGGCGGCGGAGGCGACACCGTAGACGAGGACGTGACCGTGCGCTTCGACACTACGTCCCTATCCTGAACCGCCATGAACAACGCCAGAAAATCCGCGCCCTCGGCGCCGCCCTGCACCCATGACAAGCGACCCATCCCTATCCCGACCAGCAGAAAGGCCCGACCCGCCGGCCCGTCAGGGAAACCAAGGGTCAAATCCGGCAATCCAGCCGAGCCCTCGGCATGCCTGAAGGCAAAATTAGCCCCACCAGCAAAATCAACTCACCGCCGACGGCCATCGCTCAAGATCCTTAAAGACCCGGTTGGATGCTCAATCCGTGTCATCGCCGTATGTTCGACACGAAATAAGGCCGCGTATGAATTCCGCGAATGAACTCGCGAGGCGTCTCGGCACTCTGTCTTCATCGACGTACGATACGGAAGGCGCACCCAGTGGTCCGCATTCAGAATAATCAAGCATCACCGTGTCGTGCCCGGCGGATGGTGTCAACCCGAAGACGACGCCGATCTCGGGATATTGCCATTCAGCGATCATGCTGGGCGACATGACATCCACTCCACTTGTACCTCCGATCCCCCAGATCACATCGACGCACACATGGTCCGGCGCCCACGACGTAGCAAACTCGGTGGGGAAACAACGGTTCCGCAGTACGCCGCCATTCTGCACCAGCATCAGATCGACATAGCTCTTCGGTAGTCGAACTTGAAGCACATCCTCGGCCCGTCGAATCATTTCGGCATCCACCGGCGGGCCAACATACTCAGATTCATAAGCGTCGTCGAAGATCACGAATCCAGATTCCGCTCTAGACGAGAGGATGCGATTACCCGTCAATAATCATAGGCGATCAGCGATCGGTTAATCGGCACGTTGGTCATACCATTGTATCAGATCAGATCACTTCGGCCATTACGTGCGGCCAGGAGGGCCTCGTTGACTCTACGCGCACAAACGATCAACGAGCCCCTCCTTTGCGCACTCTACACTTCGGACTTACTCGTCTAGCATATTGCAAACCCGCCGGTATGTCCGGTTTTGCTGTGAACCGACATATCGACTAGCTGCATCACTCCGCAATTTTGATGATGATTCCAGGTCCACCTTCCCCTTCGATATGCCGCCGTAATACCGGCCGCCTTGTCTGCTGCCGCGAAATCCTTCTTCCTGTCACCGGTCAAGGTGATGAAGACATCTGGTGTGTGCGGGTCTCTCCAGGCGCTGAAATCCGGGAATCCTTGGGCGTCAAACGGCACCCCGGTGACCGGGTGATTCTTGCCAGCGAGATGAGCATTGATCGGCCCAACGGGCTGTCCGCCTGCAGCACACGGACATGCCGTGGTATGGCCATTTACGGAGCCCCCGCAGTTGTGCACGAGCACGGACGCTTCGCCTGCGAACACATGGTACGTGTGGATGTCTGCGACCGTCAGGTTGTGAACGCGTTGCCGTGCAGTCCACTGCTTGATCGCCTCCACCTGGACCAGGGAGCCGGCGGAGGTGCGCAACCACATGCCGGGCGCGAGCTTCTCGGCGTCGACCCACTTGCGCAGCCCCGGTGCCCAGAAGGGGTGGTTATCGGTCGCTATGATGACGCCGGTGTCACGGCCCCGCTTTCCGTCGGTGTCGATGGTGACTTGCACCAGGTTCTTTTCGCCGTCGCCCACGATGAGGTCGACGACCTGCTTGGCTTCCGTCTTGCCGGTTTCTGGATCGGTAGCGAGAACTTCATCACCGATCTCAATGTCTTCGATCCGCTTGCGGGTGCCGTCGGCCATGAGCACTTCGGTATCGGGCGTGAAGCTGTTCTTGCAACGTATCAGTTTGCCGATGAATTTTCCGGAGTCGCCGGCAATGGGCACCATGCCGGCCAGGGCCCATGCTGCTTCCTCGGTATTGCCCTCATTCATGGCCTTGAGCGCGAGCAGGATGTCGGCCGGGGTGCCGACGACAGGCAGATAGCTGAGGGCTTCGAGCTCCTTCGCGCCAGGAGGCCGCCCGTTTCTCGTGTCCCCGTCCAGAGCTATTCCGGCGCGAGATGCCTCCCACTCATCGATTTGGCCGTCCTTGTTGTCGTCCTTCATCGCGGGGTTGTATTCCGGGTGGGCGTTAGTGACGGGAATCGTCTTGCCAGCGGAGCCCGGGTTACATTCGACGCTGGCGTTGTCCCAGCAATCAGACGGCTTGTACTCAGGGTTGTGCCACGGACGCGGCTCGTGACCGTCGTGTTCAATGTTGGTGATGGGGTTGCCGCCGGTAAAGGCGTAGCGGTTGCTGGTCCAGGGGTCGAGGGAGAGGGAGAGGTCCTCAAGGGCGCCGTTGTAGGAATCGAGGTTGAGGAAGCGGTTAAGGTTCGGGTTGTAGTCGCGGAACCCATGTCATACATGCCGGTGGAGTTGTCCCAGCGCTTGCTGTTGAAGCGGTAGGGGTTGTACTCCTCCTTGGCGGTGGGGTCAGCGGGGTCGGGTTTGTCGACGCCGGTGAAGAGTTTGTCGTCGTTACGGCCGTAGGCGGTGTAGCCGTAGGTGGCGCGGGTGTCGCCGTTCTCCTGGGTGATCTGCTCGACGTCGGAGTGCGGGTTGTAGCCGTAGTACGACGACTCTTCTGAACTGTCGGCGTTGACCTTCACCTGGGACAGCCGCTGGCCCCACGGGCTGTACTGGAAGGACTTGGTGAGCTTGCCGGCCACTTCCTCGTCCAGCACCTCGGCGGACAGTCCGAGGTAGGAGAAGGTGGTGGTCTTGGCGCTCGCGGTGCCTTCCTTCTCGGTCTTGGACGTCGTGCGGTCCAGTGGGTCGTAGGTGTACTTGGTGACCGTGCTGGTGGCGCCGTCGCCGCCGAGTTTCTCGTGCCGGGTGACGTGGTCGAAGCCGTCGTAGGTGTACTTCTCCAACGTCTTGCCGGCGGACTGGATGGTGCGCAACCGGCCGTAGGGGTCGTAGGTGAAGGTGGAAGCCTGCCCGTTGGAGACCGACGTCATCAGGCGGTTGCGGTCGTAGGTGAAGGTGGTCGTCTTGCCGAGGACCTCCTCCTCCCACACGTTGCTGTTGGCGTCGTGCCGGTAGATCTCGTTCTCGACCGGGCCGCCGCCGACCGGGGTCTTCACCGTCTTGGCTATGCGGTCGCGGGGGTCGTAGGTGTAGGCGTAGTCGTGTTCCAGGTAGGCGCCGGGGTTCTCGGCGTTCTGGATCTTGGCATGGTCGCTGGCGCGGTGCAGGTTGCCCTGGTACCCGATGGTGTGCTCGGCAACGACCGTGCTGTTCGGCTTCTTCTCCAGGCTGTGGCGCAGGACGCCGGACAGGAAGTAGTCGTAGGTGACGGTGTTGCCGTTGGCCTTGGTCTCGGTCGCGCGTTCACCACGTGAGGTGTAGGTGTAGGTGGTCGTCTTCGGTGCCGGATCGGTGGCCGACTTCTTGTTGACGACCTCGTTGACCAGGTCACGGACGTCGTAGCCGTAGGTGGCGACGGTCTTGTCGTGGGTGCGCTCCACCACGGCGCTGTTCTCGTTGTACTGGTAGCCGGTGGTGTTCTTCAGCGCGCCGTCAAGGTACTCCTTGATCTGTTCGATCTGGTTGAGGTTGGTGTAGGCGACGTCCCAGACGTCGATCTTGGCGGTCGGTGACCGGTCCTCGATCTTGGTGACGTTGGCGTTGACGTCGTAGGTGTAGGTGAAGTCCTTTTTCTCGGTGTCGGTCTGGCCGCTGTTGTCGCGAACCAGCTTGACCGCGTCGGCCGCGACGGTGCCGTTGGCCTCGTCGGTCAGGGTGATGGTGTGGCCGATGCCGGCGGTGAAGGCGTAGGTGCCGAGGTCGACCCAGGTGCCCGCCTGATGGGTCTGGTCGAGGGTGACGGTCGCTTCGCCGCCCCGGTGCTTGACCTTGTATTTGGCGTTGGTGGCCGTCGCGCCGGTCGGGTAGCGGACCTGCACCTTGTACGTGCCGTCTGAGGGTGTGGTGAGGTTCCAGGTGAAGGCGGACTGGCCGGTACCGGCGGGAGCGGTGGCGTAGTCGTAGCCGACGAAGCCTTCCACCACGGTCTGCGGGCCGACGATGTTCGAGGAGCTCCCGCTGCCGGCGAGGGTCCAGGTGCCGGTGGTGACGGTCTGACCGGTGTCGGAGTTGTCGGACAGGACCACGTCCAGACCGAGAGGGACGCCGTCGTCGGAGTGGGTCTTGAGCTTGCCGTCGGGGTAGTACGACCAGTCCAGCGCCCGCTGGGAGGAGCCGCCCGCCGAAGTGACGGTGCGGTTGGTCTGCAGGCCGAGCTCGTTGTACTGGTAGGTGGTCTTGATGTCCCACGGGTCGGTGGTGGTCTTGGACCAGCCGTTGTCCCAGTAGGTCATCTTCGAGACGTTGCGGATGGTCTGCCCGTGGGAGGGCGGGTGGGAGATCTCCTTCAGCCGGGAGACCGCGTCGTAGGCGTAGAAGACGCTGTCGGGCTTGTTGTAGACCGGGTCGTCGGGGTCGTACGGGTAGATCTCCTCGATCGGCCGGTTCAGCTCGTCGTAGCGGGTTTCGGAGACGAAGTCGGCCGGATCGTCCGGGGTTTCCACGCCGCGCGGGGTGATGACCTTGGCCCGGTTGCCGACCTGGTCGTAGGCGAACTCGGTGACGACATGCTTGACGCCGTCGGCCGTGTCGGCGTGCGGGACGCTGATGCGGATGACCTCGTCGCGCTCGTTGTAGTCGGTGCGGGTGATGTTGTCGTCCTGGTCCTCCTGCTCGATGACGCGGCCGTCGAGGTCGTAGCGGACCTCGGTGACGAAGCCGGCGGCGTCGGTGGCCGTGCGGACGCGGTGGTTGAGGTCGTAGGTGTAGAGCGCGGTGCGGTCGGCGGTGTCGGGGGTGGCGTTCTTGCGCGGGTCGATGACTTTGACGGTGTTGCCGACGTTGTCGTACTCGTAGGTGATCTTGTTTTGGCGGTTGTTGTTGGCGACGTCGGTGGCGAGGACGTCGGTCAGCTGGTTGATCTCGTCGTACTCGTAGGTGGTGGTGTACTCGGCAGGGTTCGCGCCGGGCAGGTGGCCCTTGGGCTCGGTCTGGGTCTTCAGGTTGCCGGCCGGGTCCCAGGTGAAGGTGGCCTTGCGCTCGTCCCCGCCGGGGATGTCCTTGGGCAGGAAGGAGCTGAGCAACTGGTCGGCGTAGTCGTAGACGGCGGTGGAGACGGCCCCGTTGGGAGCGGTCATCTCGACCACGTTGTCGTTGCGGTCGTAGACCGGCGCCGGGGTGACGATCAACACCGGCGGGGAGGCGTCCTGGTCCTTGGGGACCTTCGACTCCAGCGGGCGTTTGAACAGGTCGTAGGTCTGCGTGGTGGTCTTGCCGAGGGCGTCGGTGACCGACAGCACGTTGCCGCGTACGTCGTAGGCGGTGGTGGTGACGTTGTTCTTGGCGTCGGTGATCTTCTCGGGGTAGCCGGTCGGGTGGTAGTCGCCGAACGTGGTGGTGTTGCCCCGGGCGTCCACGGACGTCTGCAGCTGACCGAGATCGTCGTAGGTGTAGCGGGTGGTGTAGTCGTCCGGGTCGGCGCTCAGCACGCCGAGCGGATCGGTGACGGCCGTCAGGTTGCCGCGCTCGTCGTAGCCGAACTGCCAGGTGTGGTGCTTGGGGTTGGTGCCGGCTTCCGGCCGGTTGCCCATCGGGCTGGTCTTGGACACCAGGTCGGCGACGAATCCCTTGAAGTTGTCCGGCCCCTCATAGTGAAGCGTGGTGGGGGCGATGCCGCCGTTGTCGTTGGCCTCGGCATCGGTGATCTTCAGCGGGTAGCCGGTCTTCTGGTCGTACTCCCATGTGGTGAGCGCGCCGTTGGCCTCTTTCAGCGAGATGACGTTGTGGTCGCCGTCCCAATCGAGATCGGTGAGTTCGTCCTTGGCGTTGGTGATCACGTCAGGGCGGCCGAGGGCGTCCAGCACGTAGTTCGCCGGGTGGCCGCGCGGGTCGGTCACCGTGGCGTATATCACGCCTTGCTGCGGGCCGTCCGGGTCGACGTAGGCGAAGCCGGTCGGCCCGTTCAGCCGGTCGGTGAGGGTCTGGACCTTCCACAGGTTCTTGGGGTCTTCGACCGCGTCGTAGTAGTCCAGCCTGGTGGCATACTTGTCCGGCTGCGGCGTGTCCTCGGCGTTGGAGCGGGGGTCGAGGACCCTGACGAGTTTGACGTTCTTGTTGCCCTGGGTGGCGTCGTACTCGAAGCCGAACGTTTTCGCCTCGTCGTCACCGGCCCCGTCGATCATGCGGGCCATCAGGCCCTTGTCGGTGTAGGCGAAGGTGACCTTGCGGCCGGCGATGTCGGTGATCGACTCGACGGTGTCGATGATGTGCGGGTTGGTCAGCTTCGTATCGTTGACTGGCTGCCAGGTGGTGTCGTTGATGTAGGTGTAGTCCTGGCCCTTGACGTGGTAGTCGAAGCTCAGTGTCCTGCGGCCGGCGGCGTCGGTGATGTACTGCAGGAACTTGGTCGGCTTGTTGTTGGAGTGGCGCCGTTCGTAGGTGAACGACATGGTGTTGCCGTTCTTGTCGACGATCGCAGACTGGAAGCCCTCATCATCGAAGAAGAACTGGGTGCGGTCGGGCTTGGTGAACACCCATTGGCGGGCCGGATCACGGGAGAAGGCGTCGGGCTGGTCGGGGGATTCGGCGACGCGCTGCAGGTACAGGTGCACACCGCGTGGGTGTATGTAGTCGCAGGTGTTGGGCCGGCACATGCTGGTGGGCAGCCCATGGGTGTCCAGTAACCAGACGTGGGTGGTGCCGTCCCCGTCGGTGAGCCGGATCTGGTCCGGCCACATCTTGCCGGGTGGGTGGAACTGCAGTTGGGAGCCGAGCTTGGCCAGCGTCGAGGTCTGCAGGGACCAGCCGTAGCCGAGCGATGCCGCCGACGTGTCCAGGCTGTTGTAGGTCATCCGGGCGAACGTCTGCACGCCCCGTGAGGGGTTGGAGAAGGCGTTGTAGCCCCACACCACGTTGCCGGCGTACAGGTTCGTCAGCGCGGTGCCGCCCGCTCCGGTGTTCTTGCCGGTGTAGGCGTAGAACTTCTCCAGACCGAGCAGGTCGCTGGTGGGTGAGTCGACGCGGATCTGCTGCGGCAACTGTGGCAGGTGGTGGGTGGCCGACTTCCAGTTGTTGGTGGTCGTGTCCTGGACGTCCCACACCAGCTGGGCGCCCTCGGCCAGGTTGCCGACCGACGCCGGAGCCTTGACCTGGGCGTCCACCGTGACGGCGTCTCCCGGTTCCAGGTCGTACGGCAGATCGGTCCTGAGCTGGGTTTCGGGAGTGGAGACGTCGGTGCCGTCAGGCAGCTTCCAGTGGTAGGACAGCTTGGTGGTCGCGGCGGGCCAGGTTTCGGTGGTGGTGTTCTTCACCATCACCGAGACGACTGCGCTCTCGCCGACGTCGAGGCGGTCCGGAGTATCCGGGGCGTAGAACGACGTCACCGCGGCCGGTTCGGCATAGGTAACGGCCAGCTTGGGCCGCAGCAGCGGCTCACCGGTCTCGTCGGCCAGGAACTGGGCCGACTGCTTGGCGGTGCCGGCTTCGTTGCCGACCTTGACCAGCAGACCGTGGCCCGCGGACGGGGTGGCGGTCCAGCTCTTGGCCGCGTCGGTGACGTTCCACTGCCGCCAGCCGGCGGTGTCGGTCAGGGTGGTGACGGTGTCCAGCGGGGTGGCGGTGAAGTCGCCGCCGGGCGTCGTCCAGGGGGTGTTCCAGGTCGCGGCCTCGTCGAAGGCCTTGGTGAGGGTGTGCGCGGTGAAGGAGGCGCCGGTGCCGGTGGCGGTGGCCTGCCACAGCGATAGGCGGGCGTCGGCGATCTGCGCGTCGGCCGGGATCTGGCCGGTGTAGTCGTCGAACCTCACCACCGTACGGGTGTTGCCGAGCGTGGTGGCGGTGTTACCGACCTGCAGCCGCTGCTGCTGGCCCACCACATCGTGCCCGGCGCCGGGTTCGCCCGAGGCCAGCGTGGTGTCCGCCGAGGCATACAGGGTTCGGGTGACGTAGCCGGGCTTGGGCAGGAACACCCGCACATGCTGGGAGGGCACCACCTTGCCGTTCTTCAGCACCGCCTCCACCCAGTAGTCGGCTCTGTGGGTGTAGCCCGGATCGGCGGCGGCGTCCGGCTCCGCGCCACTGCTGGTATCCACGTAGGAGGTGACATCCGGCGGCAGCGTCACCACCAGATCGTCGTAGTCCCCGTCGCTGTTGTTGGAGCTGCGGTCACAGGCCGACGGGCACTGGTGGCGCAGCCGGTACTCCACCAGGTCATCGGAGGCGTCGTCCGGAGTGGGATCAGCGTAGGCACTCCACGACAACGATGCGCCCACCGAGGTGGCCAGCGTGGGCTGGTGCAACGTCACCGACGGCTCGCCGAAGGTCACCAGCAGCCGCGGGTGCGCGGCCGGATCAACGGTGAGCGGGTTGACGCCGGTGAAGTCGTCCATCGCGTGGTAGGACACCCCGCCCACCGGGGCGGTCCTGGCCTCGTTGACCACCTTGATCAGGACGCCGGCGATCGGCACGGAGCCGGTGGAGTACCAGGAATTGGCCATCGCGGTCACGTCGAAGGAGTGCCAGCGTGACAACTCCCCGACGTTGCGCGTCACCGTGGATGCCGCGGTCGCGGCGAAGGACGGCTAGCTGTTCCAGCTCACCCCCTGCAGGTCCCACACCCAGGACTCGTCGGTGATCTCGTGCGCCGCCAGCGTCACGGCCGCCGTCTCGCCCAAGGACTGGTCGAAGTACATCTCCAGCTTGGCTTGGTCGATGTGGGTGCCGAACGGCAGAATGTCCGGATCCGCAACAGTGCCGAAGTACAGCAGCGCCCGGTTCAACCCAGCCGCCGTCTTACCGACCGGCAGCTTCCAGGAGTCGGCATAGTTGGCCGTCGCTGAGGCGTTACTGATGTAGGTGTCGTAGACGTCGGCCCGCCAATCGTTGATCTTGATGGTGGGGTCGATCAGCACTGGGTACTTGCGTTCCGGTGCAGCCAGCCAGGCCGCGTCCGGCTTGAGCGTGACCGTGGTCTCCGCGCCCTGCTGCCCGGCAAGTTCCTGCGTGATGGCGCCTGTCCTTCGGCCGTACGGCGAGGCGGCGTCCGGCTCGGAGTCGATCATGTACGGGCGGGGAATGGTGAACACCGCGTCACTGTCGTCACCGGTAAAGGTGATCGACCCGTCGCGGTTCTGCCCGGCGTTCAGTCCGCCGCCGGTCTTGACGGTGAACGCGAACGTGGTGCCCGCGGCCGGCGGCTTGGTCAGCCGGATGTGCTCGCTCACGCCGGAGGCAGTGACGGTGTAGATCAGGTCCGCGCCGTCCCAGACCTGCGGGTAGGTGACCGTCGAGCCGTCTACCTGCGGGGTGATCTGCCGGCTGTCCCCGGCCAGGCCGAGCGTGACGTGCCGCTTGCCGGCGGTGATCCGGACCAGCTTGTCGGTCCTGTCGCCGAACCGAGTCTCGAAGCCGGTCTTGTCGTTGCCGTGCACGAACCCGTCGTCCTCGGCGGCGCCGACCGTGGTGTCGATGGGCTGCCAGGCGCCTTCCCCGTCCTGGTAGTACACCGGGCGGGTGGAGATCTCCGCCTGCGAGCGGCCGTCGTCCAGCTCGTACACGGTGCCGAACCGCCACCGCTTGCCAGTGAGTTCCTTGATCCGCTTACCCGGCGGATCGGCCTGCCTGGATGCGACCGGGTTGGTGTCACGTCCCGGCAACGTGATCTTTTGGCCGGACAGGCGTACCTCGCCCTTCGGCTCTTCGGCGAACCAGCCGGTCACCTGGGCGGCCAGCCAGCTCGACACACGGGAGACGAGGCTTGGCTCCGGCGCGATCTGGGTGCCGGTCCGCGCGGCGGCGGGCGGCGCGGGGGTCATCGTGATCAGGAGGGTGGCGGCCACCACTACGCTGATCAACCTGCGTAACCGTGTGTGATGACGAGATCGGACCGGTCGGGGTCGGTCGAGAGGTAATTGCGACACGGGCACACTCCACGAAGCATGCGGCCACAAGGACCGCAGATAAGGAGGACGTAAAGCCCTCGGAGCAAAACACCCGCATCACGCCACATATCCGGACATTTGGTCAAGAGTTACGGAACGTGGCTTACCTCATTTTGCGAACACACTGTTGAATCCTCCGCTAGGAGGGGCTCCCGCTGCGGAGATCCACCACACGAAGACCGCCTGATTGGCTCCGGCCAGATATTACGCGCAGTGAAAGCCCCTGGTCGTGATCAACACCGCCGACCACTGCTGCGCCTCGATTCCCAGCCAACTCACAGCAACCGCAGACTCGACGCCCTTGGGCGTCTCCCATCTCATTCACCTGCGAAAACGTCACCCGTCGGACCTTCTCTGTCAACAGCTCTTGACCACCGTCAGCATCCGTGTCTAGATCGATAAGGCCGCCCCGCCGCACCCCTCTGGAGGACCCTCGCATGGCCGCAGCGACTCTCAGGCCACGATGACCCGGCCGGACCACCCGACCACACAGCACCCATCCCGCCGGAGACAGGCGTTACGGATCTCCACTGTCCTGGCCGGGCTCCTCAACATCACCCTCGCCGCTCTGCTGGCCGGCATCCCGTCCAGCTCCCCCACCCTCGACGAACTGCCCACCCCCGACAACCACGCCGCCGCCCCACCACCCGCCGTCGCCGTCCCCGTCCAGCTCACCGCCTCCCCCAGCAGGAGCACGGCGCGAACGCGTCGCCCCGCCACCGCCCCGACGATCACGCCGAACCACCAGCGCGGCAACCAGCGCCCAACGGCCACCCCCAGCCCTCAGCGCCCCACCCGGCCCGCCGTCATCCGCACGGCACCAGTCAGGGCGACGTCGCCGACCGCCGCACCAACCGCATCCCACCGCCCGGCGCCGGCAACGTCCAGCCCCGCCGAGGCTGAAGAGACACCGGAGTCGCCGCCGTCCAGCACACCGGAACTGGAAACGGCAGCCCAGCACACCCCACCCGGACAGACCCGAGAACCACCGGGACAGGCAGCCCAGGAGCAGAGGGCGGAGAGAAGCGAGGACACGCACGCCCCACCCGGCCAAGCCAAGCGGGCCGATGGGTAGCAGGCGACTGCCTTCCGTTCTGCCGCGTCGCCGCGCACTGCTCGGCTCTTACATGGACAGGGGAGAGTTTGGTTGTGGGTCTGACGGCAGGGCTCCTCGCAATTCGGGTCGAGCGGTCAACCTTCAGCAATCACGCTGGTCAACTCATCATGCGATGTGGCCCAGGCTGCCGATGAGTGCCGTCGTTGACACAAGCAGCCGGATGACGGCAAGGCGTTGTGCGGAATCGACGACATGAACAAGGTGACCGTGTCCTCCTGGCCCACCACCGACCTGACCTCGCAGTACTTCTGAGCCGCAAGATCGCTCCCCCCCGGACCCGGGCTATGCACGAACGCAGGTCCGAATCCTGCCGGGGCACTCACCTAGATAGGCATTTCAGGCAACTGACCTGCGGTTTCTCACCGCAGGTCTTTACTTTGTGGACCTTGATAGGCAGCCGACAGTGCCCGCACGCAGTCGTAAGACCGGTGGCCTGGAGCAGTCTCACCTCCAGGCCACCCTGCGCCGCACATCCAGTGGATACACACAGTCCGTTGCTGCGATGTTCAGGCGAGACTGAAGGTGCTTACACCTGTGCTGGTGCCTACCGTAAGAGTAGATCCGTGGATATCCACACTCGTGATCACACAGGGCATCGGTAGCTGCGTGATCATGCTCCCGCTCAGCTCCCACACGCGCAGATTCGTGTCGCTGCCGCCGGTGACGACGACGGGCGTACCGTCACTCGTGTGACCGAACGCCACGCCCCAGACCGGGCCTTCGTGTCCGGTGAAGGTGTGGCGGAGGGAGCCGGTCGTGGCATCCCACACACGAGCGGTGCCGTCTCGGCTTGCGCTCGCGATCAGCATCGTTCCGTCCGCTGCTCTCCAGGTCGTCACCGCTTCTATCCATCCGCTGTGGCCAGCGAGGGTGGTGCGATGCCTACCCGTCACGGCATCCCAAATACGAACCGTTCGGTCGCGGCTCGCACTGACGAGGATGGCCGTACCGTCGGCCAGCGTGGCCGCGGCGACCTCGTTCACCTCGTCCTGATGTCCTACGAGGGTCGCCCGAGGGGCGCCGCTCGACGCGCCCCAGGTGCGGACCGTGCGGTCGCCGCCCGCGCTGGCCACGATGGTGCCGCCGTCGGGCAGGGCTGCGACGGTCACTCCCCACACTCTGCCCTCGTGTCCGGGCAGAACAGTTCGCGGCCGGCCGGTGTCTGTGTCCCAAAGACGCACGGTCCCGTCCTCGCCACCGCTGGCGATGACGGCGGTGCCGTCCGGCAGGGCTCCCTGAGCCACTCCCCAGACCCTGCCCTCATGACCAGTCAGGACGGAGACCAGTCGGCCGGTGTCCGTGTCCCGGAGGCATACGGTTCCGTCGTCGCCACCGCTGGCGACAACCTTCGGGCCCGCCGCCACCACCAGGGGATTGTGACGCGGCGCCGGCGTCTCCACGGTTCTCATCGAGGCGTCCCAGACGCGTACCGTCCGATCGTCGCCGCCGCTGACGATCATGGTGTCGCCATAAGGCGATCTGCCTGCCGCGACGGAGCGTACGACGTGGTCGTGGCCCGTGAGGGTGGCGCGCAGAGCCCTGGTCTCGACGTCCCATACCCGCACTGTTCCGTTTGTGCCCGCCGCGACAACAATGCGAGCGCCGTCCGGCAAGGTGGCCGGGATCGCCGTCGTCAGGCCCGTGCCCTCGGGAATCGTGTAGACGGTCGCGCCGTGGACTGTCGAGACCTCGAAGTCACCTTCGGCGGTTGTCTTGTAGCCGGCCGCGCAGGGCTGCGGCATCTTACGGACGGTGCCGCCGGTGACGTTCCAGGCCTGTCCCCATCGGCTGCCCGCGCAGATGACCTCGTCGTCCTTGATCTCGATGTGCCGGATGGGCCGCTTGAACGTCATGCTGAAGCCGAGCGGAACGCCCGTCGTCGCCTCCCACAGCTTCACCTGCGTGTGGTCGCTGGACGCGATGAAAGGCGTTCCGTCGTCCAGAGCCCCGACCGCGACCGCCGTGACCCTGTGGTCGTGGGCGGCGAGCGTGGTACGAGGGATACCGGTGGCCGCGTCCCAGACACGCACCGCTCCGCCCTGGTCACCGCTGACGACGATGGTGTCGCCGCCGGGCAGCTCACCGGCCCCCACCGCGGTCACCGGCGCGTCGTGACCGGTCAGCGTACGGTGGAACGGGGTGGGTGCCACCCGCGTCCACCGAGCCATCAGCACAGCTCCCACCGGTGGCGGGAAGATGTCTGGTACCAGGTCGGGCTCATGATCCAGGGCTGTCAGGTGCAGGACGGCGGCACGTTGCGCGGGATCCCGCAGCCGGTGTGCCGCCCGCCAGAACACGCGGGTCTGCGGGTAGGAGGCGGGGTCGACCTTGCCGAGCACCTCCAGCAGCCGCAGCGGATCCGCGTATGCGAGGTAACCCGGCTCACGGGTCAGATCTCCGAGCCGACCCGCCGCGGCGGCATGTGAGGACAGGTGACGCAGGAGGTACGGGTTGGCGGAGGCCCAGTGGCGTAGCCGGGGGTCTGCCGGCAGAGTGTCGCGAAGCGTCTGGGTGATGACCCGCTGGATGCGGACGGCGCTCTCGTCCCGTTCACGGAAATAGTCGGCGAAAGCCTGGTGGTACAGCCGGAAGACAGTCTGTCCATCCTCGCTCGACTGGCTGACGTACTGTCCGGCCACGTCGAGCAGCCAGTCCACGTCCGTCACCTCGTAGGTCGCCCCGGTTGGTGACATCGCGCCGGCCATCGCCGTCCAGACCGGATGGCGAGGCAGGCCCGCGCCCTCTGCCCAGGCCAGGGGCGTGAGCAGTTCCCGTACCCTCACCTCCTGGTCACCGAACCGGGCCAGGTCCGCTTCGAAGACGTCTCGTACCGCCCCGCTGAGCAGGCGGTCGGCCTCTTCGCCGGCGAGCCGCAGCGGCCGCTCCATGCGGAGCAGCACTCCTGTCACGATCCGCGCGAACAGAAAGATCTTGCCGCTGGCCGCGGCGACAGCCGTCGCAGCCGCCCGCGCTGTCTCCGCATCGCCCCTGTAGGGAGGGGTGGGAGCACCCATGAGTCGCCGGGTCACGTAGGTGTGAATGTCCTGCTCCACGTCCGGGTCCTCGTCCACCACCCAGACGTGGCGGCTCACGGGGGCCAGCAGGTCGATGAGAGGGCGTCGACCGTCGGCCGGTCCGGTCGTGCGGGTGCCGACCAGCACCCGCAGGTTCGGCACCTGCGCCAGAGGCAGGATGAGGTCGCTGGCGATGGCGAGCACCGCATCGGGGCGGGCCTCGTCGAGTGCGTCGATGATGATCCGCAGGGGGCGGTTCAGGCTTCGGATCGCCTGGATGAGCTCGTGGCTGGTCTGCTGGCCGCCTTGCGGAGCGGGTAGGTCGAGCCCCGTGGCGAGAAGTTCACGACATTCGGCGAGGGACTTGTTCTTCGCGTGCAGCGCGACGTCGATCAGCCCTTCAACGGGCACAGTGCCGGGCTCAGAGCCGTCCAGCGCGCCCTCCTCCTCCGCAAGGCGGCGGTAGTGGGGATCGGAGAGCGTGGCGATCCGGCCGAGGATCGCGGACTTGCCCGTCCCGGGAGAGCCGGTGAGCACGCTCAGGCCGCTCGGCCGGCCCTGGCCGAGCCAGGACACCACCTCGCCGAGCAGTCTCGTCCTGCCGATGAAGTACCAGCCCGTCTCATCCACTTCGATGCTTCGCGCGGCCCGTCGGAAATGGTCGCGCAGCCCGCTGGCGAGGATGCGTCTCTGGCGGTCTCGCTGGGTGAGGGCGTCCGCGGGCGGTAGACCTGGGATCGCCTTAGGGTTGGGGAACATGGGCTCCGGATACCCGTACGCGCGGTAAACCGGGCGCGGCGATTGCAGGCCGAGTTCCTCGACCGCCCGGAGCACTTCGTGCGCGTAGACGTGGAGGCTGCCGGCGTCCCAGCCACGTCCCGTGCCCCCTTCCTTGAGCACTCGTACGAACCGCTCCGCGAAATGGCCGTCCTGAATGCGCTCGAAAGGTCCGCAGGCCGCGATGACCTCGACGGCGGCGCGTACTTCTGGGGCCTGCTGCTCAAACGTGTCTTCGAGTTTGCGGTTGAGCTGGGCGGACGTGGCTCCGGCGTAGCAGGCGTCCACGACGACCAGGGCGTGCGCGAAGCGCCACTGCGCCATGACCGACGCGAGTGTTGATGCGGTCATGGCATCCAACCCGGTGAAGTTCTTCGCGGGCGAGTCCTGGGCCAGCAGATAGTCGCCAGTGGCCTCGCGTGTCCCGTGCCCGGCCCAGTAGAGGATCAGCGACCGTCCGCGTCCGGGAGCCGATCCCGTCAGAGCTCCGCTGACCTCGCGAAAGGTGCCGCCATGCGAGAGTTCGGGAAGCTCGTGGGTGAAGCCGCATGCGGTGAAGGCGTCCCGCAACTCGGGCACGGCCGTTTTCACGAACTCGAGATCCTCATGATGGTCGTACACCGCCATGCCCACGATGACGAACGTCGTCTCGCCCGGGGGAACCTCCGCCATACCGGCTCCGTTGATCAGAATCCCAACTCCGTCGCGTTTTCCACTGACATGATGTCCTACGGAGGACGAGCCATATGTCTGATCGGGTCGACGACCTCGTGGTCGTGCTGCCGGGCATCCTCGGCAGCGTGCTGGAGCGCGACGGAGCCCCGGTGTGGAACCACTCCCTGGCGGCCCTGCGCCACGTGCTTCCACCGCACCGTCTCGCCGCCACGCTTCAGATCGATGAGCCGCTGCGGCCCGCCCGGCTGATCAACGGTGTGCACCTCATGCCCGGTCTATGGAAAATCGACGGGTACGGCGGCCTGCTGCGTTATCTGCGCGGTTCACTGGACTTCAGCCGGGGCAACCTTGTCGAGTTCCCCTACGACTGGCGGCTGTCATGCGCCGACAATGCCGTCCAGCTGAAGGAAACGGTCGAGCGGGAGCTCACACGATGGCGGGAAACCGTCCCAGAGGCCCGGGTCAGCTACCTCTGCCATTCCATGGGCGGTCTCATCGCCCGATACCACCTGGAAGTGCTGGGCGGCAGGAGCACCGCTCGGCGACTGGTCACCATCGGGACGCCGCACCAAGGGGCCGCCAAGGCCGCCGTCGCACTCAGCCTGGGTCTGGCACCTCAGGCGAGGGCCCGACTGGGGAGGTTCGGCGAGTTCCTCGACCGACTCGGCGAAGTGATGAGCGAGTTTCCCTCAGTGCACGAGCTCTTGCCGACGTACCGATGCGTTGACACCGGTGACGGGCTTCGTACCCTCTCGGACGTGGGACTGCCTGGAATCGGCAAGCACGCCGTGCGCCACAGCGTCGACTTTCACCGGAGGATTTCCGAGGCGATCCAGCACCATGATCCTCGCCCCTATACAACACATCTGTTCGGCGGTCACCTGCACAAGACCGTGCTGAGCGTACGACACGACGCCGCCGGAGTCGCCCCCCTGACGACGTGGAACGGCGAATCGCCGCGAGGCGACGGCACGGTGCCGCGTTTCGCCGCAGTACCGCCGGAGGAAACCGACGACCTCGCCGTGCGGTACTCCGGCGATCGGCACGCCGTCCTGGCCAGCGCCGTTCCCACCCACCATGCCTTGCACGCGATTCTCACCGCTCGTCCTGTTCGTGCCTATCAAGCACCCGAACACGTGCTCGCGCTGGATCTGCCGGATCTGGTCGCTGTGGGTGAGAAGGCCGAGATCGAGGTGGAAGCCGAAGATGATCGCCTTGTTCTGGGCGTATTCGGCGTTCACGACGAGTCGGGTGAGAGCTGGCACGGCCCCGGACTTCGTCCTCTCGGGGACGGACGCTACCGGGCCGGTGTCATCCTGCCTCGTACTGGCGTATGGCGCGTGACGGTCAAGAGTTTGACCCAGGTACCGGTCGAACCTGTCAGTGATGTGGTTGCGGTTGTTGACCCTGCGGTTGAATGGTGAGGACTGCCTGTCGGCAATAGTCGAGACTACGCCGGTTTCAGCGCACCAACCATGGAATCACACCCGCATCTGAGGAGCGGGACCGCTTTGCGCGGCGCCCGCCGCGAGTACCGCGTCCACCAGGCCAAACACCCGTCAAGCGCTGGACGATGGGAGGTCCTTGCTAAGGCGCCGATTCACGCCGAGCATCAACCACATATGCCCCATTAGTAGAAATACCGGACTCTGTTCGGCTCGAGCTCTCCTAAAGCGGGTGCCGCAGTCATTAGGTTCGAATCCTGCCGGGGGCACTCACCTAGATCGGCATTTTCAGCCCCTGACCTGCGGTTTCTCAGCCGCAGGTCTTTTGCTTGCTGACCCTGATAGGCAGCCGACGGTGCCCGCATGCAGCCGTAAGACCATGATCAGGGGATATACGCGGGATGATCTTGATGACGTTTCCCCAGCTCAGGTCCTAATTCTCCGCCATCCCGGGCGCCGGCACCCGCCACGACCGCACGGATATTAGACGAACGCCACGGGTGATCGTGCCAAATACGTGCGTAACCCCCACTGGAGGTGCACGCTCACCTGCCAAGTACGCGTCCCCGCTCCGTGGACAGCCGTGGCCACCAGAGCCCAGCAAGCTGCGACCAGCCCATATGAGAGCCACTGCGTCACTCCTCCGGGGTGAACACCGGCGCCCCTTCCTCATTGCAGGGACTTCCCCGCGATCTCGACGCCGCCCTGGCAGGTCTGGCTCTCCCTTCAATTCCGGCTCAGTAGAAGGGCCCGTCAACCGGGTCATTCATCTTGAAGCCGATGACAGGCGGGGCCATACGGCCTGTCGGTAGATATCGGCTGGCTGGTGCCGTGATGAACCTGGACAATCGCCTATCGTGATGGGGATCTCCGGCTTCGAACCGACCTTTCTCGTCGGACTTGAAGCCGTCCGCGAGGAACATGGACCAGGCCTGGCCGCGCTTGGTGGTCGGCGTCTGACGGGGTTCGCGCTCGTGCGTTTCGTCGAGGACGGGGACTGGTTCGCTGACTGCCCCGTCGTCTTGCACTTCGACGGCATCCAGGCGGAGATCTGCCACTGGAAGTTCGATGAGCTGTCGATCGGCTGGAACACCATCGACACAACGGCCGCGATCAGCGGCTGGGAGTACCTTCAGCAGACGCCCGCGTGGTCCGACAGCGCCTCGATCCGTTCGTTGACCAGGAACTCCGCGAGGTCGCCCTGCTCGAGTGGCGGCCATCATCACGTCATGACCTGACGGACGGCACCCTCGCCGTGGAGTTCGTCTTCGAAACCGGTCGTTTCCACATCGCCAACGCTCTTGATGAGAACACCATCGATGTCGGCGAAGCCCATCCAGATTTCGTGCGACACCGGCTGGGCCGGTGCACACAGCCCAACTAGTACTCGAGTCCTCTCTGGGCGTAGACGGCGCTCTCTTCGTCGGTGACTCGTGCCGCGTGTTCCAGCAGCGAGCGATCCATAAAGTGCACCCGCTTGGCAGCGGCCGCGGCGAAAGCCACGATCAGCCGATTCTCATTGCCCAGCCTGGCCAGGATGTCGACGCGATCGAAAGAGTCCCACCGCTGCCCGGCCAGCCACAGGGTCGGCGCCCGGAGTCTGTCGTCCGTCAGGGCCGCCGCTCCGGCCTCCAGCTCAGAAGGACCGGTCGCAGCGAGAAAGTGCAGCGCCTTCCAACGTACGGCCGGGGACGCGTCGACCACCTTGCCGATCGCCGCCGCGACAGCGGCGCCATCTTCGACGGTGGCCCAGGCGGTCAGCGAGTCGAGCGCCCAGAACCGCACGTCGTCCACCGGATGGTCGAGCAGGGCGACGACGAGGTCCCGTAGCGCGATCCCGGCCCTGCCCTGCTCGGCGAGCAGCCAGGCGCCTGCCCGCACCGCGTCCGAGTTCGCGCTGGTCAGAAGCCTGGCAAGGTTCGCGATCGGATATCCCTTGCCCAGCTCCTGCAGCAGGTATGACGTGGCCTTGTCCCGCGCCCGGGCACTCGTCTCGTCATCAAGAATCTTTTCGATCAGCCTGTCACCGGGGAGCATGCCCAACCCAGGTTCCGCTCAGCTTCTTCTCGATCTGACGGAGCAACCGCTCCTCCTGGTGGATTCTCCTGCGACGGGCCGGGTCCTCGCCCATCTGAATGGACGCTTCCTGTCTCTTGATGCTCTTGCGCAGGTCGTCCGCCAGGTTCTGGAGGACCTCCGTCGTCCAGCGGTCCGGAACCCGGCTGGGCAGATCCCGGATTCCGGGATTATGGATCTTGCCCGTGGCATCGAGACCGGGCGGCGGGACGCCGCACCACTCGGACATGATGTCGTTTGTGGACGGGAACGCCGGCGCCGGCGACGATCACATTGTAGGTGTGGACGTCCGCGACCGTGAGGTTGAAGGTCACAGGCTGGCACACGGCAGGCGCATCGGCATGGGCGGACGCATGGGCGGCCACCGGGGCGGGTCAGCTCATGGCGTCGAGGGCTTCCCGGCAGCGGTGGAGCAGTTTCTCGTCATCGACGATCTGCGCGCTACCGTATCCGTCGTCGGACGCATTGTGCCTGCGCGCCCGCCCCAGCTCGGCTTCCAGGAGCGGCCGGGCCCCCACCGCGGCCCGCCCGAGTTCCGCGCAAAGCTCGGCCGCCTCCGTCCGGGTGTGCCTGTTGAGCTCCCACACGCGCGCCACCACCGGCAGCGCCACCTCGGGGTCGCCGGTCAGCCGATACAGGGCGCGGGCGGCCGCCAGCGGGACCCAGCCGTATTGGTCCTTGCGCTTGGCCAGCCGCCGCAGCAGGGCGATCCTGGCCTGCGCGGCCCGTTCCCGCTCCGCCATCGCAGGGGCCAGGTCGCCGAGGAGGTCCACCGCTGCCCGGATGGCGTACTTGTCGTCCCCGCCGAGGTAACGGTCCACGACGGCGACGGCCGCGCCCACGTCCCCTGTAACCAGCCACAACGCCTTCGCCGCCCGGATGGCCGGGCCTCGCTCGGGCGAGGCCGCGGTCTCCCGCAGAATCGGCGCGCACGCGGAGGCCCCAGGCCCGATCGCCGCGACCGCCGCCAGTAAGCCCTCGGTGACCGGCTGGCCGAGCAGGTCGGGCAGGGCCTCGGCGGCCCCTGGCCCGATCCTGGACAGCGCCCAGGAGATGCTCTTGTGGCGATGATCGTGCGGCTCATCGGCAGGCAAGTCGCGCAGGCGGCGGCGCAGCAGCGGCAGCAGGGGCGCGGCCCGCGGCCCGAACCCGCCCACGAGCTGGGCCACGTCCCTGGGCATGCGCTCGCGCTCCAGCGCCCAGGCCAGCATCGGCAGCGCGCGATCGTCCCCCGTGCGGCTCAGCGCTTGCAACGCCGGGCTCACCGTCGGCTGGTCGCCAGGCCATTCGATCACCCACGGCAGCTCCGCGTCTTCCAGCCGCGTATGGTCCGCCACGCGCCTCTCCGTGGCGGCCAGGACCTCCGCCAGGGCGTCCGCGGCGGGCTCCGCCAGCTCGCCCAGATCATCCAGTACGCCGACCGCCCTCGACATCACGACGGCGCCCGGCCGCCCTCTTCCGCGCCCGTCGAGTACGCGTTCGCCGAGGACGGAGACGAGCCCGGCGTAGTCGCCGCGCCAGTTCGCGAACAGGACGTGCGCGGGACCCATGGCGTCCACCTGGCACTCCCAGTCGGGTGAGCGCAGCAGGGCCGTCAGGAGGCGTACGCGATCGTCCACGCGGTCGCCCAAGCCTTTGGACACGGCATGCACGAGCTCGCCCGCCCGTGGCGCGAGCCGGCCCACGTCGCGTTCCTCACGTGCCCGCCGCAGCGCGCCGATCAGGGTCGGGGTCTCGAAGTCCGCGGGCGGGGAGACCGGGGGCGTACCGGTCTCGTAGAGGGCGGTGAGTAGTTCGAGCGCCTCGCCGACCTCAACCGTCGGACCGCCGCCCAGCGAGGCCAGCTCCGCCAGCGCCACCAGCCTGACCTGCGGATCCGCCTCCGTCGCCAAGACCCGCCCCAGCCAGTCGCGTACGCCCTCCGCGCCGCCCTGTACGTCCTCCGCACCGCCCTCAACGCCACCCGCCGCACCGCCCTGGCGGCGGCCCAGCGCGGCCACGGTCCGCACGATGGCCTCCCGCACGCTCGGGTCGCCCTCGCTCCCCAGGCGGCCGGTCAGGCTCGTCACCGCGGCCCGCGCCCCGTCAACGCAGGCGGCCAGGAGCCCGGCCACGGCCTCGCGCACCTTCGGGTCGGGGTCGCCGAGCAGGCGCTCCCACAGCGGGAACGCGGCGATCACGGCCCTATTGGCCTTCTTGTACGGCCCGCTCAGCTCGGTGGGGCCCTCGGCCGAGGCGATGCTCGCCAGCAGCTCCACCACCTCCGCCCGGCCCGGCAGATCGGGGGCCGCTGCGATGCGAAGGAGGAAGGGGATCGCCGCCAGGGTGCACGGGTAGACGTCGCCCTGGTGGTGCACGGCGCCGTACATGCCGTCCAGGGCCGTCTCGCGTACGGCGGGGTCAGGGTCGGCCAGGCCGCGAAGCAATTCCGGAACCTCCGCTGCGGAACCGTAGGCGTGACGCATACGGCGCCACCGGACGTCGCCCAGCCCGGCGAACGGGTCCAGTTCATTTGACATGGCGAAGATCCTGCCGCAGCCCACCGACATTCCGGCGGACGGTCCCACGGGCGCAGCACTCCCGCTCACTGACGTCGTGGCACCCCGCGATTCAGTACTGGGCCTACCCGCTTTCAGGACAATGCCGAAATCTCTGAGCGCAGGGGACGGTGTCTGGCTGGCGCCGCTGGCCCAGGCACTACGTCACGCGCACAACACGATCCTCAGCACTCAGCGCACACCTTGCCCCTCTTGGTGCCGCGAGGAACATAAGGCACCGTTCGACGTCGAGCACTCGTCCGAGGTTCTCGCGGTTGAGCTCAAGCATTACCCGTACTGGGCGGGGAACGAGTGCTACTCATCGTCCGTGCTGGTCGCTCTGCGCCAGGATTCCGCGAACTTGCCCCCCGTCATCGGTCTGTCCGGACCCGACGACTGCCCGGGGGACGTCCTGACTCACGACGAGGCAGAGGACCTTGCCAGAAACCTGCTCCAACTGGTCTCGGCCAGCAGGGCCACGCATACGGAACAACCAGATTCACTGAGTTGCCAGGACGAGCTCTGACGAGCAGGTATGCCGCTTCATCCACCCGGCTCCATGCGGTAACGGCGAACAGATTCATCTCCGGCGGTTCAGCGACTGCTCTGACGGGCTTCCTTGAGGTCACGCAGACTCAACGACCGACCGTCGGAAGAGCGGATCTGCCACTGCTTCATCCCGTTCCCCGTCTTCGCGTTCCGGACAAAGCCCGCCGCCTCGTCCACCTTCGAGAAGACTTCACCTGTGGCTTCCAGCCGGAGCCTACCGTCCGCGCGAATCTCCGCCCAATGATCCACACTCCGATAGTTCAAGACGATACGCGTGCCCGGCGCGATGACGCCGGCGCGGACCATCTTGGCGACATCGGTCTGTAGTTTCGGCAGACTCACCAACTCTTCCCGTTCCACGTGCACGAACGGATCTCGGTACTCCGGGATGGCGGAGACGTCGACGCCTATGCGGTCCAGCGACCAGATCCGTGCGCACAGCCGCAGATACAGCTCCTGCCTCAGTTCGATGACCTGGGCCATCGTGGCCCCCTCCTTTATGGGCCGCAGGAAAGACAGGAGATCATGCTTCTTTGCGAACACATGCAGGTCGGGGAAGTTCTCGCGATAGTCCCGGGATAGGACCCCGACCAGCACGTTCTGCCTGCCATAGCGTGTCACTTTCTCCGACAGCGGCATGGCCCCCAGGCTCGCGTTGTCCGACGCGGGCAACAGAACCAGCACCCCGAACCGATTGCGCAGGGAGCGGAATTTCATCAGATCGGGCTCCTCACCGCGGTGCCGATCCGGCTTGTTCGCGTACAGGTGCTCGATCTGGTTGACCTCATCGAGGTAGTCACCGGCATCGCCCAGCTGACCACACCCGTCCTGAACGAAGTCCGTCAGCCGCGCCAGAAGATATTTGATCGCAGAGCGGTTGGTGCCTCGGAGGCCGAACCCGTCCAGGTTGACGGGCTCGTACTCTTCGCCGGCGATCTGTTCGGCGAGCACGGCGGAGACGTCCTCAACCGTGCGGCAGCGACGCAGCGCCGGCAGCAGCGATTCCACCACCTTCTGGATGTCCCGCTGCTGGACGGGCAGGTCCGTCAGCACGCGCAGCACGTACCAGCGATCGAGGAAAGCGGCCACTCGGCGCGCCTTCCCCTTGGCGGTCTCTGGGCCGTCCTCGGGCCGTACAGCTGCGAAAATGGCGACCATTTGCAAGCCGAGTCCATTGCGTTCGTTGAAGTAGAGCTCCGCCAGCTCCTTGTGGTAGACGCGGGTGGCCTCCAGAAAGGTGCGGTAGCGCACAGCAAGCTGCAGCAGCTCGTCGACGAAGTCGTGAAACTTGTCCGTCCTGCCGAGAAGGCCGAGGAGCTTGTCATTCTTGCGCACCCAGAGATTCAGCGCGGCGTCGATTTCCCGCATGTCGTCATGGTCGTCGCCGAGTCGCGCGTACCTGCCCTGTAGAACGGCTTTGAGGAATTGGCTGGCCACGAGGCGGTCGTCCTGGACCGCGGCCAGTTCCGCCAGCATATGCCGCCACTGCTGGTTGAGCTTGTCCACGTTGTCGCGGACGTGCGACAGGAGGTAGCTCTTGACCAGGTCCACCGACGTGAGGCGGGCGCCGCGATCGTTCATCGACTCGAAAATCCGGAACGCGTTGCTGCTGTCCGTCGCCCGGATCCCCGCCAAGATCACGTCTTCGAGCAACCAGTCCACGAAGGACGCGTACGAGGTGGACGAGATGTCCGCCAGCAGCGACTCCACGTCGCGGCTCCGCCGCCAGATGTTGCGCACCGACAGGGAATCCCCCTGGCCGATCTCGTAGTTCCGGTCCTCGAAGATCGCCTTCAACACCCTGTCGGCATCCCACAGATCGACCCGGTAGCGTGCTTGCGATCGTTGCTGGGATCGAATCAGTGGGGTGAGTATCTCGACGTGTCTGGTTTCCTCGTACTGGATGCCCATGGACCGCAGCCGCATGAGCATCAGCAGCAGCGTCGTGAATCGCTGCTGCCCGTCTACCAACGAGCGCTGGCCTCTGGCGCTCTCGTAGTAGACGAAGGGGCCGAGAAAGTACTGTGACTCCACGCCAGGCCGCACATGAGTGCCGCGCGCATCGACCGGTCCGAAGCCTTGGCGAAGGTCGGTGATCAGAGCACGGACCTCGTCCTCACCCCATACGTATTCGCGCTGGTAGTAATCAATGGAGTAGAAGGACTCATTGAACAGCCTCTTGAGCGACATCTGGCTGGCGATGATTCCCTTGTACGCCAAAACGATCACCTCGGCTCGCGGCAAAGGTCGCAGAGCCTCATTGAACAGCGAACCGGCAGCTTTGCGGGGCAAAGGAGAGCCGAATAGGACCTTGTGGAGAGGTACCGGCAGTGAGCGGGTCAGCACCCATTTGCGTGTCGAGCGACGCCTGGAAGATCTTGTGCGTACCAACGGGCGGCGCGATGCCCATCAGCCTGAAGTCCGCCACTGCACACGGCGCTGAACATATCGTTCCGACGGACACGGCTTTCGACTTCCGGCAAGTCCGAGAGATCGCCGTCGCCACCACGGCCCCGCTCGTCGACGGAGACACGGGCCGCATTCGGCGGTGTCCGCTGCGGTCAGCGGACACCGCCGGCTCTCTCGGCCGTGGCGAATGGCCCGTGGCGCGTTTGCTCCGCAGCAAGGGCGCTATGCGGCCGGCCGAGTGCTGCGGGCCAATACGGCGAGGTTGAGGATCGCGCGTACAAGCCGCTCAGCGTGCTGAACGCTCATTCCGTCATCTCCGTATCCGTGGAACCAGATCAGAGCGCCGTCGCCCTCGTCGTGGGTGAGCCATGCTCCTTCGATGACGCCGCTGTCACAGATGTCGTCGGGGCGGTGCTGAGCGCACCACGGGTGGCAACCCGGCGTCATGCTCTCTGGTGGTTGCGAATCGGCGATTTCTGCCCGGTCGCGGCCGGCCACGACCAGCATGAGGAGGTTGAGTGCGATCTCCTGTGCTTCGTCGAGCGTCATGTAGTAATTGCAGTGATCTCCGGTGTCTCCTAAGCAGACGCGCGGCTCCGCCTCCCGGTAGTGCTGGACGAGGTTGATCATGGAGACGACGGGTTTGTACTGCGGATTCTCCGGAGTCCCGTAGTTGTCGTATGGCATCACCTGAAGAGCGGTGTCCAGGCAATAGCTTCCGTGCTGGCGGTCTTCTGGATGATCGGACGAGCGTGCTCGCGGTCGCACCACGATGGGCAGGCGCTCAGCGCGAGCCATTCGGCCGGATTGGCGGCTTCACGACGGGCGCGCTGATGCGCGTAACACTCCACGACCTTGACGTCGAGCAGGGTGCCCGCGGGTTCGAGGAGCCCGTCGTCCCTGCCGCATTGAACGCATGCGAGACCCTTGCGCTGAGCAGGGCTCAGGGATTCACGCAGAGCCGCCAGATCGATCTGCGCAGTCGCCGTCGCCGCGTCCTGGGGGCTCGGCGGTGCCTCCGTGGACGGGCGCTGAGCAGGGATCGTTGACTGAACTCGTAGATCCTCGGCGGGTGTGCTGGTGTCGGTACTGATGCTCATCGGGATCACGCACCTCTCGGTCAAAGCCGGTGAATTGCTGAAGCGTGGGTGCGTACACGCTCACACTCCGTCATACATCAGGCACGCACAGCAGTAAAGCCTTGAACCAGGTCTCAAGTGAGCCCGGGCCTTGAACCCGCGCCAGCGACGTCGCGGGAAGCGTCAGTTTCTTCGTCCCGCCAAATGTGGCCGCCTGTCACTCGTCCCGGCCGGCGCCCCGGGCTGGCCCAAGGTCACGCCACCCTCACATGTGCCAGGCCTACCGAGCGAGCCCAGGTCGCCAGCGGAGGTACCGCTGGCTTCGCCCAGCCAGCCTCTAGAGCACTTCTCAACCAACCAGAAACCGGACATTTCCCATTAATCCCGGCAACAGTGTGCGATTTTGTTATGGACGGCCTGACCACGGCCACCTGGAACAGGTTCGATGGGAGGGACACGCCATCTTCGCGCCCGCCCGGTTCGACGTAAACAGGGAAGATGTGTGGACGAGGCTTGTGAAGTTCTGTCGATCTGCACTACGACCCGTCGATGATCTTGACATATTCTTCACTGCCGTTGCGCATTTGGAGAACCGTAATATCCTTCTGGTTTACATCCCCAGTTGATGTGTCAAAACTGAGCGACCTGCCGATGATCGAATCGGCTTTCTTGATAGCAATGCCCGGTTCGGCAAAGAATGCATCCCTCACGCCTCTTCTAGTGGCATCAGACCGTTCTATTGCCGCCAATACGACCTGAAGTGCCTGAACTCCATAAAGGACATAGGTGCCACTTGGCTGCCGACCATATCTTTTCTCGAAATCAGCCATCAATTTAGACGCCTTCGCAGACGTTGCGTGTATCCTGGAGAGGTCCATACCGGCAAAAGTAAGGTACATCCCCTCGGACTCAGACATTTGCTGCAAGTCAGCATATCCACTGAACCCATCAGCAGCAATTAATTTGATGATGGAATTCAATCCAAGATAGTTGACCTTGTCGCGAATGAGCTGTTTGCCGTTGCGGTCAAATATTCCACCCAGATAGATACAATCGGGATCCGCAGCCCTGATCTGTTGGAACAGCGCAGCGTAACTTTTATCGGACGAATCCCACGAGTCGCTACCGGCAATCTCCAAGCCATTTGCCTGGGCTGTCTCCACAAACCGGTCGGCAACGCCACTGCCATACGTTTCGCCGTCATCGAGAACATAACAGCTCCGCGCACCGATTTCCTTCGCTAGTCGGACACCTGCCTTACCTTGGTAATCGTCAGTTGTTACAATCCGTGCATAGTTACGCTTGCCCTGCGGATAATACTTCTCGGGTTCGTCAGGCTCCCAGGATTTCGTTAAACCCGGGTAAGTATTTGAATGCGAGATCATCAGCATGGGACCGGAGCCATCTCTGTTCAAAACCCCGATTTGCGCCTCGGCGCAGCCCGAGTTATAGGGTCCCACGACAGCTATTTCGTCAGCGGTGGCCACATGCTCTTGGGCATTCTCGTAACAGTTCCTCTTATCCCATCGCTTCGCGCCGCCGGCCGCGTTATTGTACCGCTTCAGAGCGATCTTGCATCCAGCAATCTCGTAGTCGATGTCCTCCAGATATAGCTCCATCGCCCTAACCGTGTCGTCGGAGGTTTGCTGTGATTCGCCGGCAAACGGCAGATCGACACCAATGACGACTCGGTTTCCAGTTTGACGATCACGGCAGCCTTGAGCGCCGGAGATACTCGCCTTGGGCCAGAAGTGATTAACTGCGAATCCAGCAGAAAATAGTAGCAGGGAACTGACCGCCGTCGACGTTATGCGTATCCGGGACCGCCGATTCTTGATGAGCCTTGCCGGGGTTATCTTGCCGGGCAGCACCTCGACATGAGCGGCGGCGCCAGCCGCACTTCGCGAGGTGCGACGCCTCGCCCAGGCATCCCTTATCGGAACCCAGCCGAAGTATGCGCTCACGACGCCAGCTACGGTTCCGAGCAGCGTAAGGGCCAGCCCAGCCAGTTCCATGTTGCAAGTGTATGTGGGGCGAGAATCACGCACGCGCGCTGGCGCCAAGAACCTACCGGTATCATGCATTTCAAATAGCCCAAACGGGACGTATGTGTCCCTGCGGGATTTACTTGACCAATCAATATCTAAAGATTAAAACGGGCAAGCAACGAGAGTCCGGCGGGTGTAAATGGCTCATGCACCTCACACGACCTGCATGTATCCATGGATCAGTCCGCGGTGATCACGATGGCCGACACTTATATCCCCTTCGACGGTAGTCGGCGCTGGCAATTTTCGATCACGAATCGGACGTTCACGCCAGGTATCGGTGGCGATTATCGTTTCAACGAACTCCACCTCCCAGATCAAGGGAAGCGTTTTCCGTTGTGTCAGCGTTCTTCTTGGGCACGTGCATGCACGGGGTGGTCGTGTCCCCCTCGCGGGCGGCCGAGGTGGTCCACATTTTCCAGGGTCACGAGTAAGTCGATCGCCGAAAGGGCGCTCTTCGGTCGAAGGGCGCCCCTTTCGAACACTGGCCTGATCGTCACATCAGAGCATCGGAGATCCGGCGCCTGGCTGCCTCGTCCTGGCCGACGATGCACTTGGCGTAGACACGCAAGAACACGTCCACGCTGTGACCTGCCCACTCGGCGACCTGGGGCGCGGGCACTCCGGCGTTGAGCCAGGTCGAGACGCACGCGTGGCGTAGGTCATACGGCCGCGCCGCCAGAGGCGAGGCGAACTCCTCGCGTTGCTTGCTGTTGCAGGCCCAACGGTGCATCGCAGTGCGGAGTGCACGGTCTTCCGGCTTGCCACGCGTCGTGTTGTACATGGCGGGCGTGGCGGTGGTGAGGGCGCGGGCGATGTCCTGACGGTACTTCGGGCGCGGCTGGCTTCCACTTCATGTCCACGAATTTGCAGACGAAGTCGTACCAGGTCATGTCCGCCCGGTTTCTTCGGCCCCAGGAGACGGGTTCGCCAGCGGCGCGGCTGAACGCCTCTCCCCTGCGGGCAGCGGCTGGAGCTCACCGCGGTAGGTATCGGTTGGGCCGCGATTCGGAAGGGCTTGCGCCAGAGCTTGCCGCCTACCGTCCACCGCACGTAGTAGGTCGTGGTCGTCGTTCCCATGTAGATCTCGGTCTTGTAGACGCGCACGTCGTACGTGAGTCCTTCATCAGGCGGCCTCCTCCATCGCGTCGAGCCAGCGGTCCAGGTCAGCACGGCGGATGCGGAGATCGCCGTTGGGCAGCTTGAGGCAGCGTGTGCCCGCCGGGGACACACTTCTCCACCAGGCTTTTCGCCCTCTGACCTGCGGTTTATCAGCCGCAGGTCTTTTGCTTGGTGGACTTTGATAGGCAGTCGAGAGCGCCTGTACGCAGCCGTAGTACCGTGCTCCGGGGATATGGTTGGGATGATCTTGACGGTATTTCCCCAGGTCGTTGCTGTTGCAATGCCACATTCGGGATAGTCCACTATGTCGTCATGCCAGCCATGGACGGGGGTCTCCCCCGGGCCGACCTTCTCGGCGGCGACACGCTCTTCTCCTGGCCGTCATCGTCTCTCTCCTCCTCCCGTCCGCGGCCGCTAGCCTCCCAGGTGCTGGTGAAGATGCAGAGTGCGAGCTCGTAGAGCAGCCCCGGCCGCCGCGCGACCACGCACGGCGAATTGCGGCCGTGTTCCGTGTCGCCGTACAGGGTGATGTACGCGACCTCGTCGGTCAGGATGATGCGATACAGATTCGGCAGATCGTAGAAGCGCAACTCGACGACATCCAGGTGCAGCGCCACCTCGCGCACGTACTCGGCGTTGTTACGCACCTGCTCCAGCAGCATGCCCGGCCGCAGCCCCCGGTCGAACCGCAGCAGCGACTCCTCGCGCCTGACCAGCCAGGAGCCCGGCCGGGGATCGGGAAGCAGCACCCGGACCGCGTCGAGGGGCCGTACAGCACCCGACCAAATGGGCGCGAAGGCGTCCCGGGTGAGCTCGTTCCCGCGCCCGGTCAGCACCCCGACCCATCGCGCCCTGGCGAGGTCGGCGGCCAGCTCGTCCGCCGCCCGCCGCTGCTGGCGGTGCAGCTTGCGCACCCCCAATCCGGAATAGCGGGACAGCGCGGCGACGGCCCACTCACGAGCACGCGCGGACAGGATCCACCCCACCGCGACGGAGAGCGCAGTCGCCGCCATCGAGCTGATGACACCCTGGGTGAAGTCGTTCATCGCTTGTTTTCGAGGTACGGGAGGAGCCGGCGCAAGACCTGGGCGGCATGCCAGGCCGCGACCCTCTGGGGTGCGTCGGACTTGTTCTGGTCGGCGCGATCGGAGATGCCGCGCACCACCATCCACCGGTGCTGTCGCCCCGAGGCGGCGGACCGTTCGTGGCAGGCTTGCCCGAGCCCGCCCGCCTCCATGTCCACGGCGAGGATCTTGTCGTTGAACGAGGCCAGGAACGCGATCTCCGCGGCGTCCTCGTCCGCGATGACCGCCTCCCCTGATCCGATGGGGCCCGCGTGTATGGCCATCGAGCGCGACGTTCCCTCGGGGTCCTCGATCGTCAGGGCGCCGGGTGGGTCGAGATCGGTGAGGAAGGCGTTGACCGCGTGCCCGACGGCTGCGGGCGCCGGTCGGGTCTCACCGCGGCGGGGGGTGCCCGAGGGCGTGACCTTGCGCCGGTCGTAGTAGACCATCTCCGTGGCCAGGACCACGTCGCCGATGGCCACGGACTCGTGGATGCCCCCGCCGATTCCTACCAGCACGGCGATCTCGGGGTCGAAGACGCCGACCAGGTGGTTGTAGGCGGCCATGGCGGAGCGTTGCCCCTGCTCCAGGGCCATGATGGCGGCCACCGATACCCCGTCCACGACCGCCCGGTAGAACGTCAGGTCGCCGATGCGTTCGTTGCGCAGGTCGAGGGCGAGCCGCACGGCCTGGGTTTCGAGTGGGAGGATGGTGACCACCCCCACCTGGGCGCGCTCCGCCGCTCCGCTGTGCGGCGAGGAAGCGGTCCGCGCCACCTTGGCGTTGCTGCCCACTGCCGAGTCGCGCACGGTCATGGTGCCGCCGTAATTGAGAATGCCGTCGACGCGCTGCTGGGTCACGATCATTCACCATCCCCTTGGTCATCGGGTTCCTGCTGCTGGCTGGTCCGGGACTGGTTGGTACGGGAGGCGTTCGGGCCGATGGCCGAGTCGCGGATGTCCATCCGGCCGCCCATGTTGAGCACGTTCGCGCTGATGATCAACTGAGCCCTCTTCTTGAAGTCGGACGTGTCCACGCCGTGATCCTTCAGGAACTTCTCAGTCGCCCATAACAGTCGCTGCTCGATGATCTTCATCAGGCCGAGGATCTCGGCGCGGTCGTGCTCGGCGTCCTCCCATGGGGTGGCGCGATCCTCGCGCACCCGGTGCGCCGTCCCGACGGCCGAGCCTCGGTGCGGCAGGACCGTCCAGTCGACGCGCGCCAGCAGCCAGCCCAGGAGCAGCCGCGGCAGACCGACGAGCCGCCGCATAGCGAGAATCTCGTCCGGCAGGCGCCAGATCGCGTGAAGGCCCTCCCTCACCACGGACCCCCATCCCCGCTGGCCGAAGTGGTCGAGGATCTCGTAGTCACGGGGGAGCCGGGTCAAGGCGCAGGCCGCGAAGTCGAGGCAGAGCGTCCTGGCCTTGATGGTGACACGGACGAACACCGTCACGACCACCTCTCCCGTCGGCGAGGTGGAGATCTCCAGGAAATGGTGGAAAGGATCGTAAGGGGTATTGATGCTCTTCCTGCGCTCGTCCTGGTCGAGAGGGCGGCGTAGACGGCCTCGGTCGTTGGACAGGACCATCTCCTCGACGTAGATGCGGTCCCCGATGCTGAGGCCAGGCAGCGAGGTCGGCTGGCCTCCGCCCCCGACCTCCTCGATGGCCTTCTGCAAGACGTCGATCAAGGCGTCCGGCTCGAAGTCGTCCACCTCCCCCTCGTCCTTCTCACTCTCCTGACCTTCTGAGGCCTTTGGCTCCGGGAGCAGAGGCACGGTCAGCGGCGGCAGCCACTTGTGTACGAGCTCGCCCGCGCCGACAAAGATGTCCTGCGGGTCGTCGTCGAATAACCTTGTCAGGCGTAGCGGGGTGTCGTCCTCGTCGTCGTCCTCGGTCTTCGTCACGGGCCGACGGTAGATCGCGTACTCGGACGCCTGCTGCTCGCGGATGCGTTTCATGCGCTGACTCAGCCGCCCGGTTCCCAGCGATTCGGACACCCACATGCGGTTGGCGCCGAGTCGCCGGCTCACGGCGCCGGTGAAGGCGAACAGGGCCAGCGCGGCGAGGAGCATGGTGGCCGTGCGGAGCACGTTCTCGACGGACCGGTACTGCAGCGCCGCTGCAAGGAAGGGTGTGACGAGGAGCACGAGGCAGGCCACGGCAACCAGCTTCACTTCGCGCCGCAGTTCCTCCAGTTCGCGCTTCTGCCTGCGGTATTGGACGCGGTGCATGAAGTCGTCGATGGCCTCCAGCGCCCGCAGCCGTCCCACCATGGGAAGCGTACGAATTAGGTGCCGCAGGGCCAGCCAGAGCAGCAGAAAGCAGCCCACCGTAATGGCCAGCGCGGGAAGGGCCAGCCACGCCCCCACGAACACCGACAGGAATCCCAGCCACTGGCAGATCTCCATCATCAGGGCGCGCTTGGCATGCCCGATCACGGGCACCAGGTCGAAGCCGTAGGAAGGGGCGACCCGGTGCGCGGGATCGAGCAGCACCCGCAAGATCACGGAGTCACGGAACTCCCGGTCAAAATAGACGCCGGCACAGAGCTGCCGGGTGGCCTTGCCCCTCGGATGAGCAGGTTGCCGGCCAGGTAAATGCGCATCGTCGCTCATGCCATCCCCGCCTAAGGACGAATTCAGGTAAGTATGACCTTAAGTCGGTGAATATAAGGTTAGAATGACCTAAAAGGAGAGAGTCGTGTCACGCGAGCACCAGCAGGGGGTTGACGTCACCGTCGACCTCGTGATCCTCACCATCCGAGACGGGGCGCTGAGCGCTCTCCTGGTGGAGCGCGGGAACGAGCCGTACAGGGGCCGGCGGGCCCTCCCGGGCGGCTACCTGCGCCCGGGCGAGACCCTGGAGCACGCCGCCCAGCGCGAACTCAAGGAGGAGACCGGCCTGGACGCGGCACGGCTGCACCTCGAACAACTACGCGCATACAGCGAGCCAGGCCGCGACCCCCGCGGCCGCGTGATCACCGTGGCGTTCCTCGCCCTTGGCCCCGACCTGCCCATTCCCACGGCGGGCACGGACGCCTCCGACGCCGTGTGGGTGCCGGTGCCATCGATCCTGAGTAAGCCCGGCTCGCTAGCCTTCGACCATCTGAACATCCTGCGTGACGCGCTGGAGCGGGCCCGGTCGCAACTGGAGTACACGACCGTGGCGACGGCGTTCTGCCCTGAACCGTTCACCGTCTCCGACCTACGCAGGGTCTACGAGACGGTATGGGGGTTGAAGCTCGACCCGAGCAACTTCCGGCGCAAGGTCACGCGTGCCGACCGGTTCCTGGAGGCGACGGGGGAACAGCGGCTCGCGGAGCCGGGCCGTCCCGCCACGCTCTACCGCCGCGGCGCCGCCCATCTCCTGCATCCGCCGCTGCTCCGCGAGGGACACGTGGCCCGTACGCACACGACCACGCCCGCCCTCCGCTAAGGCGAGACTGTCGCATCGATCATAAGGAGGTCTTTGTCGCTCATCTCACTTATCTGAGGCAATGATCGCTACAGCGCTGATCAGCAAGACGCGCAACCTTCGGAATGGGCCCGCCCCGGGACAACTGACCACTTCACCCATCAAGATCAGCCGTTAAGTTGACACTCCCTACTCTGTGGGAGCTGGGAGCTGGGAGGTGAGGCCCGTCTCCGGCCACCCGACGGTGACCGGAATCGGGACTGCGCGCTGCGGAACCGCCTAAGTAAGGGCCGGATGGGCGAGAGGCTCGTCGTAGAACTACTCATACACGTGCAGGGCGGGTGACATCACGAGAGCAGGACGCAGGGCGTTCGAGCGGTGACGAGGGTTTCCTGAGGGGTAGCGATCACCACCGAAGCCCAAACGCATCCCTTCCCCGTCTGCAGCAAATTGCCGAATGTTGTATAGACCTGAGGCTTGGGTGTGTACGGGAAGTCGAAGCGGGCGAGCTTGCCGTCGATCGAACGATGAGTCTCCAACCGGAGATTGACCCCGGTCGGCACCTGTTTGGTGGTCACGAACTGCGGCCATGCGCCCCGGCATTTCGGCGAATACCGCAACATGAGTCGCCCATAGTACTTCCCACCAGTCTCGGCGGGCACAGTGCTGACGTTCTGAACGTCCTTGTCGCACTTTGCTTCCTTTGGGTCGGCCCCGTCTGTGGGCTGGGGCGAAGGCGAGGCCATGGGGGTTGGGGACACCTCCCTCGGCACAATCAGCATCCAGGCGCTGGTCCCGATGAACATTACGGCCAGCACCATAATGATGATCACGATCACGGGAGCGGCTGAATCAGGGGTTCGAGTGATGACGGTGACATTGTGCTTGGTCCCGCGAACGTCAGTGCGGATCTCCCCCTGCGTCGGCTGAGCCCAGGAACCCCCAGTCTGGTTCGCGCCCTGGCCCGAGGAGTCCATGATCCCGTAGATCGTGAAGACCAGCCCTACAACCCCGACGAGCGCTCCGATGACGCTTCCCAGTTTGTCGGCATGGTCCAGACCGACCACGGAGAAGTAAACGGCAAGCCCGATCACAGCGACAGCTGTGAGAGCGACGCCCAACCACATAAGAGGTCGTTTCGGCATAGCACCACCATCTGCTCAAGGATGATCCTCAATCACACTCCCACGGCTGCAGCTATGCATAAATGTTAAATTTTCATCTGGCATTGACCACGACGAGAGCGCATGTTGTTATTTTTGGATAATGCCGGAGCCCAGAGAGCGCATACCTCAGGATGTCCCCGACATCACCGACGTGGAACAGTTGATCAGATACGCCACGTCGGCGCAGCTCGCACGGCTCGAAACCCATGGGATCGCCAATCGGGTGGCTGCGCGAGCTGCGAAAATCGCGCCAGGCAACCTGTCGAGCGCCCTCGGCGGCAGCAAGACGTCACAGTTGACGGAGACCAGGCTCAGAAACTTGGACGCGGCGATCGTCGCGCTCGCGCCAGCACCGCGTCGCGATCACGCCGGGGCGCTGAGCATGCTCGGGATCAGGCTGCGTGGTACGCATTCACGTCCAGCGCATTCCGGCGTTGCATGATCGCGGTGTGTGATCGTCTTCAGGCGCGAGTCGTCGCGGATCGTGGCCGGAATCAGGCTGGTGTCGGGTCGGGTGGGATCCAGGCGCGGCCGAGGAGTGCGTTTCGGATCGTCGTCAGTACGTCGGTGCCGTGTTTGGTGGCGGTGGAGATGTAGCCGCGGATGGCGTAGCGGTGCTCGGTGGTGACCTCCGAGCGCAACCTGCCGGAGATCTTCTGCTGAGTCTTGGCCGGGCGGACGTCGCGTTCGGCCTGGTTGCTGGTAGGAGGAACCCGTAGATCATGAGCGAAGCGCAGGATGTCGGCCTCGCGGTCGCGTAGTACTTCCAGCAGGACACGGCCGATCGGCTGGGTGATGGTCTTGGCCGGTCCCGGGAGGCGGCGCACCTCGGATAGGCCGACCCGCACCCCGTGGCGGAAGCTGTTGATCCACATGGCCTTGGTGCCCGCCGCTATGGCATCTCTGCCCTGTTCGCGGGCGAGGTTGGTGGCGTGGATGAGCCCTCGTAGCGCGGTCTGGATCTGTGCGGGCCAGGCGGCGCCGGGGTAGGTCTCGGCGCAGTCTTCAAGATCACGCAGAAGATGTGAGCAGCACAGCTGATGCGGATGCTCGCCGAGTTCGGCCGAGTCGTAGTTCTGGTAGCGGTCGTGCACCATGACGCCGGTCAGGTCGGCGATGATGAACCTCTTGAAGGTATCCATGGTGCGGTCCCCGAGCAGGTACCAGGTGTACAGCTGCGTGCAGGCGACCAGCAGGTACTTCTTGGCCTTCTTCGGTCCGACCCGGATCGGCGTTTCATCGCAGCACACCGCGTAGGCCAGCGTGAGCAGGGTCCGGATACGCAGGTTGGCGCCCGCGACCGCGTTCGCGGCGCGGGCGATCATGCCGTGCACGAACCCCGGCGACGGACTCGCCCCGGCCAGCGAGGAGATCAGTTCAACGCAGCGGTGCACCGGGATCGCGTGCACCACCATCAGGTACACACACCACGCCTGCAGGTTGATCCCCAGACTGACCGGCGCCGTGCGTGAACGGACACCCGTTCACCACCGAGAACACCTACATCGATCCTTCGTCAGGCCGCAGGCGGTGCAAGCAGTGCGCCTGGGCTAGCCAAAAACGACACCTGGGCCTAGACCCCGACACTCTCGTGCGCGGACAGGCGAATGGCGAAAAGGAGTACTGCAGCCGGGGGCACGCCTACGACGGACCGAGCCTGTACATCGATCCCAAAACGGGTAACCGGCACTGCCGGCTGTGCAGGCGGCTCACACACGTGGCGCGAGTGTTCGGCCTGTCCGAGGCTCAGTACCTGGACCTGAACAAGTCCCAGGACCATAAGTGCGCAATCTGCCTCGTGGCCCTGGAAGACCTTGCGGATGGTGAGGTGCACGTCGACCACTGCCACACGTCCGACCGTGTTCGGGGCATCCTGTGCAGGGCTTGCAACTTCGCGCTTGGAGCACTCAAGGACAATCCTGAGTCATTCGAGCGGGCTGCTAATTATCTGAGGAGCAATCCCGCTTGATAGCGTTTCCGAGGTAAGGCCTGCCCGGCGACTCCCTTGATCTCCCGGATCGGGAACTCCTCAGAAACCACTGAACGCTTTTCATCCTCGGGCGAGCTCGTACAGTACGACGCCAACCCCGGCCGGTTCCGACGCAAGCCCCCCTGCCCAGCCTGCCCCAAGCCGTCTGGATCAACGAACCTGCCAAGGAGGAACCCAGCTTCGATACAGAACAAGTCACCTGAAAAGTCTCAAACAGTATGACAGTTACCGTCATTGTCTGGCGGTAGCCACCCAATGCCTTTCAGCTTCGCCTCCAGGTCCTTCAGCTCCGCCTGTTGTCGGCACTCTCGATCTTCCCGCTGCATCTCCCGCATCTCTTCTTGCATATGAATTTGCTCCTGAACTTCGCCGAGGGCGTGTAGGAGCGTCGCTGACGGTTCTCCGACCGGCTCGCCTCGGCTGATCCGCCCCAGGACTTCCCGGGCGTGGTGCGCAACGGAGTGTCGGGTAGAGGACTCGACTCTGCCGATGTACTGCCACCAAAAGTCCGCGAAGTGCAGCACGGTATGAATGTCGTCCAGTCTCTTCTGGACTGTCGGGTCTGAGAACTCATCGATGGCCATCTGGAGCTGCAGTAGCAGAGCGTCTCGTTTCTTCTCCCATTGCTCGTCCTCCTCTCGCGGCGGCCATTCGCCCTCGGAAGGGCGAGGATGGTTGCGCAAGATCGCTTGGTGATCTCTGAGTTCGACAGCCTCGCTTGGCTTGGGTCTCAACTCGATGAGCTCGGTAATGGTCCGTCGGGCGCTCAGCACGGCATCACGTTCACGTGAACCCTGCTGTCGCTCACGTTCGAGTTCCCGCTGATGCCGCAGTGTCCATCTAGTCGTGATGATCGAGACGGAGCCGCCGATGAGACCGCCGATGAGCGTACCTAGCAGGGCGGGGATAACCTGAGCCCAGTTCACCCCCCTGACTATCGCGTGAACTTCTCTGGCGACGCTAGATACGTTCTCCAACTCGGCGGATTTGATCACCATCTCGCAGCCGGCCCACCACCCTCACCTCCAACCTGAACACCTACCTGACGGCCACCGCCTACGGCCTGACCGGCAAGGTAGGCCAGTACGAGGTCGACACCGCAGCGGGCAAGCACGCCTGGTTCACCTACTCCTACGAGCACGGCACCCAGCGCCTGTCCAACTCCCGCGTGGAACGCGAGAACCAGACCGGCGTGGAGCGCTCGGCTACCTACCGTTAGGACCCGGTCGGCAACATCACTTCCATCGCGGACGTGTCCAAGTTGGGCACCGACCCCAGTGTTTCGGCTACGACTACTGCGTCGCCTGACCGAGGCCTGGACCGAGGGCGACATCGACTGCACAGCCGCCCCCGCTTCCAGCGTGATCGGCGGCATCCAGCCGTATTGGCACTCCTACACCTACGACGCCACCGGCAACCGCACGAAGGGAGACCCAGCACGGCGTCGCCGGCGCGGCCGACACCGTGCGCACCTACACCTATCCGGCTGCTGGCCAGGGTCAGCACCGGTTCACGTCGGTCACCCAGACCGGCGCAGCAGGCGCGCGTACCGACAGTTTCGGCTACGACGCCGTCGGCAACACCACCACCCGCAAGATCGGCACCACGACCCAGACACCCACCTGGGACACCGAAGGCCGCCTGGAGAAGGTCACCGACGGGACCAAGACCAGCACCTACCTCTACGACGCCGACGGCAACCGGCTGATCCCGTCCACTTCTCGATCGCGGTGATCTTGACCCAGGTGCCCGCTGCCGTGCGCAGCCACATGCCGGGGACGAGTACCTCCGCCGCGATCCATGCCTTACGGGCCTCGATCCAGAACGGGTGGCCGTCGGTGGCGACCACGACGCCAGTGGCGTGGCCGGGCTCACCGTCGGTGCCGACGGTGACCTGGACGAGGTTCTTCTGGCCTTCACCGGTGATGACGTTGACGACGGGTCGTGAGGTCGTCTTGCCCGTCTTGGGGTCGGTGGCCTTGGCGGTCAGCCGCGCCAAGGAGCGCCTCTACGTCATCGGCGATCGGGCGTCGTGGTCGACGCAGCGCTACTTCAACGTACTCGCCCGCGATCTTCCGAAACTCGTGCTTCCGCCCGGCTCTCCGACGTACCCAGACCGCTGAGAGCACCATCGACCAACCCCCGCACCGACTGGCTGGAGGACGGCCATGAACAGCGACGGAATGTTCCACATCGACGAGTCCGGTCGCCTCCTCGCGATGCGTCTGGCACCCTACGGGCCGAAGAGGTTCTTCAGGAACTGCTCGCCACTCACCCGGACCTCCTGGCGGGCGGGCAGATGACGCCAGGCGATCCTCGCCGCTGGCTGTTGGTACGGAGGGAGGCCGGTGTCCCCGACCGCGACGGAGGCGGCGGACGCTGGAGCCTCGATCACCTCTTCGTCGACCAGGACGGGATCCCTACCCTGGTCGAGGTCAAGCGGGCCAGCGACAGCCGCATCCGCCGCGAGGTCGTCGGCCAGATGCTCGACTACGCCGCCAACGGAGTCCTCTATTGGCCCGTGCTCAACCTTCAGGCACAGTTCGAGCAGACCCAACGCGAGTCCGGCCGGGATCCCCAAGAGATGGTCGCTCAGCTCTGCGAGGACGACACAGTCACCGTGGAGTCCGTCTTCGCCAAGGTCGGTGACAACCTGCGAGCAGGCAAGATCAGGTTGGTCTTCGTCGCCGACGCCATCCCCGACGATCTCCGCCGCATCGTGGAGTTCCTCAACGAGCAGATGAACCCCGCGGAGGTTCTCGCGGTAGAGGTCAAGCAGTACGTCGCGGAAAATCACGGATGGCGCACCCTCGTCCCGGCCGTGTACGGACGCACCGCGGCCGCCTCCGCCAAGTCCGTCGTCGCGCGGCCGAGCCTGAGCGAACTTCGCGACCAGGCGAACGAAGACGTCCGCACCCTTTGGACCCTGCTCGAGCAGTGGGCCGACGAGGAAGATCTGATCCTGACCCACACCGCCGCAGGCGTCATCGTCTCGGGCCGGAACGACCTGCGTATCGCGCAGCTCTACCCGAAGAATCGGGCCCTGTGCGTCAACCTTGATCCGCTTCGCGGGCGCGGACTCAACGAACTCGCGGAAGCCTGCCTCGCGACCTTGCGCACACTGACGAACAAGCCGCTGACCCCGGCCTATCCGTTCTTTCCCGCGCCTGATGCCGTAGCCAAGTGGGACGACGTCGCGAAACTCCTCAAGCAGCTTGCCGCGGCGTGAGACATCGGGAACGTGGCTAGGAAGGCATCTCACTGTAGGCGGGTCGAAAGGCGGGCATGTGGTGCAGCACAATCCAGATATGGATCTTGCCACCCTGGCTGCCGTCATCGGCCCGCCGCCCTCTGATCCCTTCCCCATCGACTGGCCCGGCGTCGAGCGGTGGCTCGGTCTCCGGCTTCCCGACGACTACAAGGCGTTCGCGGAGAGGTACGGGCCCGTGCTGGCCGGGGAGTGGATCTGGGTCGTGGTGCCCCATCGCTCCGGGCGCGGCGGCTATTTCCGGCAGCTCGACGACCGGCAGGGGCTGCAGCGCAGCATCCGCGGCACGGATCCGCCATCTCACCCGTTCGCCTTTCATCCCGAACCGGGCGGGCTGCTGGTGTGGGGTGAGTCGCGCGGCAGCGAGTACTACTTCTGGGATACCTCGGTGTCCGCTGACCCGAACCAGTGGCCGACCAGGGTCTTCGTCCAGCAGTGGCGGGATGAGCGGTGGCAGCTGGTGGACGCGCCCATGACAGAGGTGCTCGCCGCGCGGGTACGCGACGGCCTTGGCCTGGGAGAGGCCCTGCCCGCGGTGTCACCTCCGTACGCCTGGAGGTTCGCCCCGCTCGCGCTGAAGGACGTACCAGAGAGGACCTCCTTCCCGGGAGTACCGCTCGCGGTCGAGGTCGTAGGGCAGGCGGCGAGGGTCGCGGCGGCCACGGGGGTGCCCGAGGACTATGCCGCGCTGGTCGGCGAGCACGGCGTGGGCAGGCTGGCGGGCGTGCTGCGGCTGCTCGCTCCAGGCGCGCCGGCGGGCTTCGACCTGGGTGCGGAGGAAGCCGTGGTGAGCGCGCGGCTGCGTACGCGGCGGGCCGCGGGGCAACGGGTCGTCCCGTCGCCGATCGCGCCCGAGCCGGGCGGGCTGCGGTTGTGGGGGATGTTCGACGGGGGCGAGACGTGCTGGTGGCTTCCCGTCAGCGACAAGACGGCCGAGTGGCCGGTGGTGCTGCTCGACGCGGACGGTGTGGGGTGGCAGCGGCTGCCGTACAGCGCCTCGGAGTTTCTGGACCGGTGGCTGGACGGACGGCTGGATCTGCCGGTGCTGTCGCTGCCGGCGGTGCCGCGTCCGCGCGTGCTGTTCCCGCCGGGCGTCGAAGCCGCCGTACCCGCGGAGGGAGGAGCGCGGGACACGCTGGCGCAGCTGGCGACGATCATCGGAGAGCAACCGGCCAGTTCCGACACCTGTGACTGGGCCGGGATCGAGCGGTCGCTCGGCTTACGGCTGCCGAGCGACTACAAACGGTTGTTCGAGAGGTACGGGATGATCGGAATCAACGGCATCTCAATCGTGCATCCGGAGGAGCTGCAGGAGCAGCACGAACAGCGAGCCGGGTATCTCGACCGGAACGCAGACAAGGCGATGGCCGTGCATCCCGCTCCAGGAGGGCTGCTGTGGTGCGCGGACACCGAGGGCCGCGACTTCATCTGGTGGGACACCAGTGATCCGGACCCCGACCGGTGGACGATGGTCTGGGATATCGAATTCGACCGGCACACCTTTCCCGGCACCCTCACCGAGTTGGTGATCGCCGATCTGACGGGCAGGCTGGGCAAGCCGCTCACCGCGCTGGATCCGTCGGATGACGGGCCCATGATGTGGACTTGAGGGCGGAACCGTCTTCCCGACTCCCAGATCGGACTGGATGGCCCCCAGGCCATGGCTATGAGGCGCGCTGGGTGCGACCTGAGCGACCTGAGCGCTCAGCCGCTCTCACCAGGACCATCGACCAACGACGCCAGCAGGGCAGTGTTCCACGCCACTCCCTTGTGGGTAACGAGCGTGGAGGTGGCAGCCTATGAACCGGTCACACGACCAGAGCGCCTGGTAGCCGGAGTAGCGGTCGGCGTGCGCGTCGGTGCCTTGGTGGTGGCTGGTGGGGAGACCCGCATTTGAAGAGCGGTAACGCCTTTCGCTTCTCCCGCCGCATATATCGCCCTGAACAGGCCAAACAGCAGTCAACCGATGCATGGCAGAAGGCCATTGTTGACGAGTCGACGCTCATCGACCGGCAGCTACTCATCCCCCATTACAAGACATATCGGACTCCAAACAGCTCCTGGTCTCCTAAAGCGGGTGCCGCAGGTTCGAATCCTGCCGGGGGCACTCATCTCTACCAGGCATTTTGGCCTCTGACCTGCGGTTTCTCTACCGCAGGTCTTTTGCTTTCCGGACCCACGGTAGGCCGCCGAGGGCAGCCGAATGCAGCCGTAGGACAGCGTTCTGGGGACATGTGGGGGATGATCTTGAAGGCATTCCCCGAGGTCAGCGCCACGATTCGGAGGGCAGGCTGTCGCTATCGAGCCGCTCGTCTCTAAGATCGGCGGCGTGCAGCGCCTCGCCCTCTTTGACCTTGATCGAACGCTTATCGACCTCGATGCCGCCTTCCGCCGATGGGCCGAGGAGTTCGCAGAGCGACACCGCTTGGACTCCGAGGGGCTCGCGTGGCTTGCCTCCCAAGATCAGGATACGCACCCACATCGCGACGTGTTCTTTAGTAGGGTCCGCGAACGCTTCACGCTGGCGGAGTCGGTCGAGGAACTATGGGCCGGTTACCGCCGACGCATGCCTCACCTCGTCCAGTGCTACCCAGGTGTTTTAGCGGGCTTAGCCGAACTGCGGGGCGCCGGGTGGCGGGTAGGGATTGTCACGAACGGCATGGCGGACAACCAACTCGGCAAGCTCCGCCGTACTGGTCTGGCCGATGCAGTCGACGGCTACGCCGTTTCAGGGGTCGAGGACATCCGGAAGCCTGAGAGCGGCCTGTTCGAGATCGCCGCTCAGCGGTGCGGAACCAGCCTGGCCGAGGGTGGATGGATGGTCGGCGACAACCTTATCGCCGACATCCAAGGCGGGCAGACGGCCGGACTTCGTACGATCTGGATCGATCGTGGAACGTGGTCAGGACGCAAGCACCGAGCCGACCATGTGGTAGCCGATGCCGTAGAAGCAATCGCCATCATGCGTGATGCGCGCTGATACCAGCTTGGCCGCCCTCCAGGCTCGCAGCCAAATAGGCGTTTAGTACGTAGCAGGCATACAAGGTGTACGAGGGCGTGACGCTTAGGTAGTGTCCAGGGCGTGCGCCTAAATGATCGCCGACTGCCCGTTGTTGCCGCGGTGCTCGTCTCTCTCGCGGTTGTGGCTGGTTGCACGGGGAGCACTGACAAGCCCACGATGGACGAGGCCTCGAAACAGCTCATCACGGTCGGCGACAAACTAGTCGCCTCACAGGCGTTAACCACTACGGGGTCGGCGACCGCGACCGAAAAGGCCACCCAGGACAGCGAAGCAGGTTGCCTAAAGGGTCAAGTTCAGCGATTCTTCCGAGCCCAAGGTGACCTCAAAGGGCCGCCATATGTGCACTCACCAGGTAGCGCAGCCGCTCTGATATCGAGCTGGCTACGGTTGCAAGGGTACGAAAAGATTGTGGATGACCTCGATCTTCGCGACGAGAACCTAGGCATGGCCGTGCTGCAACACCCGACGACCGGGATCACGTTCCTGATCACCGTACGCAATGCACAGAAGCCGAACATTTTGATCGTCGGTAAGACCAGCTGCTACGAACGCAACAGATAACCTCGGGCTCAGCTGGGCATCTGCGCCGCCTCCGCACGTGCAAGCTGAGCTTGCTTACGAAGACGATCAGCAGTGGTTGTACAGCTATCTTTGAGCTGGCTGATCTCGCGTTGCAGTTGCAAGGCGTGAGTGGCGAATCGGCCTGCGGCCGGCCCCTTCCAGAACGTGTCAACACTCTCGGGCCTTGTCAGCATGCCGGCGAAGACACCATTCAGCGCTTCGGCATATCGTATGAGGCTGGCGGCGAGCAGTTCCTTATCAGCAGCCTGCCGAAGTAGCTGGCTTTGGCTCGGGATCGTCATACTCACCCTCCTCGTTGTTTCAGCGCCGTGACAAGTGCGTCATAGAGTCGCCCGCGGAACGCCATACGCACCTCATTACGTTGAGAGTCAGTCAACGGCTTCTGTCCGTGCCGGGCCAGCGATTCATTCACCCAATCGGCCTGTTGTTGGACGATGCCGTCCGCGACGGACTCCGCCGTGGCCGGAGTCTTCTTGTCGAAGTAATCCGTGATCACGCCCTTGAGGCCGTCCTTGGCCTCGTCCATCCCGGCGTCACGGGCGGTGGCCACGTTGGCGTCCTGGATGGGCCAGTACTTGTTGGAGAGCCACGAGACGGGCAGCAGCGCGACCCCTGCGAGCCAGTCGGCGTATTCGTCGTCGGTCCACTCGGCATGGGTCGAGCCGCTCAGCATCAGATTCGCCGCACCTCCGGCAAGTGCCGCGCGGGAGGTGTATTGGTCCTGGGTGGCCTCGTCTCCGAAGGGGCGGAACCGGCCGATGTCCAGGCCCAGCGTGTAGTCCTGTGACGCTTTCATCAGGATGTTCGCGGCGTCCTTGTCCTGCATCAAGCTGCCCATGAACCGGGAAGCGTCATCGGGGGCGAGGGTGTCCCATGGCGACGTGGGGAAGGTCGACTTCAGCTCTGGGGAGTCGCGCTTGGATTGTCCGCGGGCGAGTTGGTCGAGATAGGGGGCCACGTTCTTGGCCAAGGTTTCACTGATCGGAGAATCCTTGATCGTGCCCCACGAACCGCCGATCCACGGGCTGTTCTCGGCGCCCATTCCCCGAATGATGTTGAACCAGGCTCGATCGCGGACATCGGCTGTTCCGGCGTTTGGGTTCAACGCCTTGTCCAGCGCTCCCGCGAGCTTCGCTTCGAGGCCGTCAACGCCGCTCATCCGGGCGCGCTGGGGATGCAGGAGCCAGCCTGCGGCGTCCTTGTTGTCAGCCAGGAGCGTTTGCAATGCCTGTGGGTCGGCGTTGTACGCCTCCACCAGAGCGTTCAGATTCCAATTGGGGCTGGTCGGGAGGTCTGCCCCCAGTGGGCGGCCGAGCACACGCAGCGCCACCTGATTAAGGAGTCTGCTCGACGGCTTGGACATCGCGATCAGTGCGGTCAGTACGCCGGGCTGAGTGGATTCCATGAACTTGCCGCGCCACTCCTCCCCCAGCCGCCCGGCGCGTTCCGCGTTGGCGTACGCCTCGGCCAGTGGTCCCAGACTCTCCCGGCCCTGCTGAAGCACAGCCGGCGGAAGCCCTCTGTCCATGGCCGGACCTTTGTCTTTCATCCAGTGCATGAACAGTGCACGGAATTTGTCCGGCCCCAGGGCTTTCAGCAAGGCGGCGGCGTACGCGGGATCGTTCAGCTTCTCCTTCGTCGCCCCTGTCGCCTCGGTCACCATCCGCCAGGTCTCTACCGAGCTCTCGACCTCATGCTGCTTGAGTGCATCCGTGATGGCTTTCGCATCGGCTTTCCCCTGACGCGCGGCCTCGGCTTCGCTGTCGAAGGGTAAGAACACGCTCAGCAGGCCATTTCCGGAACTCGGAACCATCTGCTTGAGCGTGTCCATCCGCCACTTGAGATCACGCTGCGTCTCGTCAAAGAACGCCCAGGACCGGTGCATGGCCGTCACTCCTGCGGGGCCGGTCCACGACGCGCCCGCCTCGGCGATGGCCGCCTCCAGCCCGTGCCGCGTGCGTCCCAGGACGTCCTTGCCGCCCTCCATCTCGCGCATGAGCTGTTCCGCCCGGCTGGGGTCGATCCCGACGAACTCCCCCATAGACCCTCCCAGAGGGTGTGGCTACAAAGGAGGAGTCAAGCACAACAGCTAATCCCGGTAAATGCCTCACACATCCCTATAAGCAACCGGAATTACACGCACTGTGGCAGAAATTGCCGGATTTCAGGGCGGACATCGCAGCAAGGCCCATTGCGCTCTCCCTTGCTCTCGAGCGCTATCCGAGGATGGAGTGACAGGCCCAGTTACGGATTCGAAACTCGGGACGGGAAGGCGGGAAGCGTGCGTCACACTGCGCGGCGATCCACGGCACCGCTGGCTTGCTGTCTCTGACTCGTGGATCGTTGTTTCTGGTCTTCCTCGCGCGGTCCGCGGGAACCACGGTCTTCGCGGGCGGAGCCAGCAGCTCATTTCGATGACGCTGGCTCCGCACAGCCGGGAGAGCTGATCGACGGTGGGGCCTTGGCGCTTTCCCCTTACTCTTCGACGAGTTGGGAGTTGGCCGGGGCGTTGTCGAGGGTAGCGCTCGTGGCGAAGGCGTCGGAGATGGAGTGGGCGCGACCGAGCGCCCGGCGACGCTCGGGGCGGATGTCGGCGTCAAAGCGGCGTTCGATCGTGACGCGGCGCTGTCCGTTCCCCAGGAACTTGACCAGATGCTGAAGGCAACGCACCCGAGGAGACCGGCGACAAGCGCCGGCCGAGCCAGCCAACGTCTATCTCGCTGCGGTGATCGCTCTGGTGGAGTGGGAGTCGAGTACCTCCGCCAACCGAAGGAGTCAGACTCGGCGCCAGGCCGACGCCGGTCTCGGAGCGGCAGGCCGTACGGCGGGCGCCGCAGCGGGCGTAGTTCTTCGGGCGAGGGGGTGCGGTGGTTCTGGTCTTCGTGCATGATCCTCCCTATTGGCCGCCCGTGCCTGCCAGCGTGCCGCAGGACCCCCACATTGAGGGGGAATGACTCGGCAAAGACAGCGGTGCAAGACGAACCGGCCCCGGGACGAGCGGGGCCGGAAGCGGATTAATGCGGGCTATGTGTCCAGGGCGTCGTTGATCTTGCCGTTGATCTGCTCCTGCTGGCCGTCCATGCACTTGGCATAGACCCGCAGCAGGACGTCGACGCTGTGTCCAGCCCTCTTGGCGACTTCAGGAGCCGGGACGCCGGCGTTCAACCAGAGCGACACCGCCGCATGACGGAGGTCGTACGGCCGGACAGCCAGCGACGATGCGACCTGAGCCGGAGTGAGCGCGAGCTTGCGGGCTTCCTGCCAGACGTACGAGTGCGCGGAACTGGAGTAGGTGCCGCCAGTTCTCGTGCTGAAGATCCTCCCGTCCTTGGCCGTGCCGAAATCGGCGATGTGTTCGCGGAGCATTGCCACCAGGACGGGCGGGATTGGGATCTCACGCGTTTCCTTGTCCGCGCGGTGCTTCAGACTGCGCGACTCGTGAGTCTGGCCGGAGTCGGTCCAGCGCTTCGTCGCCTGCGGTCGCGCCTTCTCCAGGACGATCAGGCCCCACCCTGTCTTGGGCAGCGTGCAGTTCGTCAGCCGCAGGTCCGCCGCCTCTTCCGGCCGCAACGCCGCGTAATAGATGCAGGCGAACAGCGCCTTGAGGCGAGGTCCGCGCTTGCGGCCCACCTTGGGCACGGCGTCGAGCAGTTGCCGCGCTTGGACCGGGTTGACCACGGTACGCGGATCGACGACCGTGACCGCCTTCGGAGCCGTCCATTTGATCCCGTCCAGTGGATTGCTGCCGAACACCTTTTCCTCCACTGCATGCTCCAGCAGGTGATGGAGGATGGTGCGCTTGCGCCGTACCGTGTTCGCTCCGGCTGGAGTTCCGGCGAAGGTGACCGAAATGGCGGCGAGCCCCGTACGGAGGACATGCGGCTCCTTCAGCTCGGACAGCGGAAGAGACGCCCGCTCCAGCCAGCCCAATGCCGCGGTTTGGGCCGCGGTCAGGGCAGGGCGCCGCTTCTCCGGAATGAGCGCGTAGGTCCTCAGGACTTCCCGCAGTTCCTCGGCCGTGGGACGCCGCGGCGCGTCAGCCACCAGGGCAGGGACCAGCGACAGGAGCGCGTAGGCGTCCGTCTCCCGGGTGCGGGGCGCCGAGGTGCTCCAGCGGCGGAGCACGTACGCCTGAGCGAACTCGAAGAACGTCGGGCCAGTGGACGCACGCGCCAGCATCGACACCGGCAATCCGGTGACGATGTCGAACTCCTCCCCCATCTTCGCCGCCTGCCGCAGGTCGGACATGAAGGCATTGGCCAGGCCCTTGGTCCGGAAGCTCTTGGATTTCGGCTTCCCTCCCACGCGCCAACGGGCGATGAACGTAGGCGTGTCGCGGTCCAGGCGGTGCTGGATCGCGCCGAGCTTCACGTCGTACGTGGTGTTCACACCGTCTCCCGTCGCGAGTCCAGCCAGATCATGAGATCGCTCCGCCAGACGCGGAGCTCGTGGTTGGGCAACTGGACGCAGGCAGGCGCACGGCCCAGTTCGCGCCAGCGGTAGAAGGTGCGGCGGGACACGCCGCCCAGCTCGGCGAGCACCTGCGGGACAGTCAGCAGCTCATCTCGCCTACTCATCGGCCATCACCACCGGCCGTTGTCAGACGGGTACCGGTGAGCGCAGCCGCGAGGACCTGTTCTCCGATGGAGAGCCCCTGACCGGCGTACTCCCAGTGGCCGATGACGAGGACGGTGTCCTCATCGAAGAGCGGGAGCCGTCCGGTGGTGATCTCTTCGGCGCGCATGTGTTCCTCACGCGCGGCACGGAGTTCGCCGAGAGTGGTGGAGTAGCGGCGGCTCTTTGTGGAGAAGTGACCACGGAAGCCGAGCATGTGAGCCCAGCGGCTGAGCCCGAGGTCGGCCAGGCCGGAGCGGTTGCCCAGGCGCATACAGGCCGCGATCAGACGGCGGGCGTGCTCGCGGACGGGCAGAGCATCGAGGTTGTCGAGAGGTTGGATGCGTCGGTCCAGGGTGCCGACGCATTCAGCGGCTTTGGTGGCGTATTTGGCGATGTAGGCGGCGACGGCCTGCTCGGTGAGGTCGCCGTTCATGGTGATGCGGCGGACGTCGAGTTGTGTCCCCCAGCGGAAAGTTCGGTTGAGCGGCTTGATCTCTGCAGTGACGACTACCGCCGCGTGCTGGGCAGCTTCCGCCAGTGCATCGGCGTTCGCCCAGACCGGTGGCGGCGAGGAGGGGCCGTCAGGGCCGTCGAGGCGGATCACCGCGTGGAAATGGACGACGCCGCGGCGCTGGTATTCGGCGACCTTGGCGAAGGAGATCATCACTTGCTCGCGCAGGGCCTTGACGGTCAGGCCGTTGAGCCTGGCGAAGCGGCGGCGCAGGGCGAGCGTGAAGCGCCGCCACAGCTCCGGGCTGATCGCGTTGAACAGGACCGAGCCGTCGTAGTCGTAGCAGTCGGTGCAGAGCGGCTCCCCGAGGCGTGGATCGTCGGCGCTGTGCCGGGCGGTGCAGGACATGACGTGTCCGTGTGAGCACGTCTCGGCGTCACGGCGGGCGTGGCAGGGCAGGACCTTGCCGTTCTTCTCCCGCCGAACATGGACCGCTCCAAACGATGGCGCGGTGAGCGTGACGAACAGACACGGGTGGGCGCTGACCGTCTCGGGCACGCCCTTGCCGCCGATGAGGCCGGCGCGGACGAGTTGGTAGGTGTCGGCGCGGTAGACCTCGGCGCAGGCTGGGCAGCGTGAGGCGCGGCGGGTCTTGCACGGCACGCGAAGGACGCCGTTGGGTTCGGTGCGGGTGGTGTAGCGGTGGAGGAGTTGTCCGGTGGCCTGGTCGTAGTGTTCGACCTTGCCGCGCAGGTGGATGGGCTGGCGGCAGCCGCCGGTGCGCTTGATCTGGCAGGCCCAGCGGTCGTAGTCCGCTTGGTGGAGCCGGTCGATCATTCCGGCGACGGCATGGCTGTGGGCAAGGTGGGGCAAGATGGGTTCCGTCCTATCCAGTGACGCTGGTGTGGATGGCCCCCGGCCTGGCGGACGTCTTGGCGGATGTGTGGCCAGGCGGGGGGCGCTACGGCTATGCGCCGTGGTTGTCGATGCCGCTGCCGTCGCAGTCGGCGCAGGTCTGGTCGTCGGTGAGGCCGGTGCCGTTGCAGGTGCAGCAGCGGTAGTGAGCAAGCATGGCGTCCATGGTGATCACCTGTTGTCGCGCGGTATGACGCGGATGTAGACGCGGTACTTGCGCGGGTGGGCGCGGTCGGGGAACGCCCGGGACATCGCGGTGACGGTGAAGACTTCGCGCAGGTGGATCATGCCGAGCATGATCTCCGCGCGGTTTCCTTCTAGGCGGATGCGCATGGTGGTTCTCCTAGTTGGCGTCGGGCGCGATGCAGCCGCGGTAGCTGTTATCGGCGTCGTGGCGGGCACGGGCGGCGGCGAGGATCGCCACGGCGCGGTACTCGACCGGTCCGAAGAAGACCGAGGTCGCGTAGTGGCCGTACGGGGAGTCCTCGAAGTCGATGTCAGAGCCGACACGAGCGGCGATCTGGTCGATCTCGGCACGTAGGTCGTCGTCGTTGTCGTGGTCCGGGAAGTGGTGGAGCGTGAGGCTGGACGAGACGGGGACGTCGGGATGGGCTTCCAGGAAGATGGCCAGGTTGATTAGGCCGTTGATGAGGGCTCTGCGGTGATCGTGCATGGTGCTCCTTCAGAAGGTTTCTGGTGTGGTCCGCAGGGTGCGGAGCAGGTCCGAGGCGAGTTGGTTGGACACGCCCAGGCGGGCGCGGAGTAGGTCGCGCGTGATGGGTTTGCCGTGATTGGCGTGGTGTTCGCTGGCAACGCGGCGGGCGTAGTCGATCAGTTGCGGGTCGGGTGTGGGTCCGTCGTCCTGGCCGTCCTCGTTCTCGTCTGCGGGGACGAGGGCGGGACGGTCCGATTGCGGGACGGACTGCGTCCTGTCCGGGACGGACGGGGACGCTGTCGCCCAGGACGAGGACGTCTGCGGGACGTCTGTGGACGGTTCGGTGCGGGCTACGGTGGCGCGACGTTCGAGCATCGACACCGCGACGAGGAAGGCGCCGGCCGGGGTGGCTGCGGTGATCCAGCCCCAGACGGTCGGGTCGGCTTGCTGCAGGTTGGCGGCCAGGGACAGGACGATGCCGCCGGTCAGGACGAGGACGGGCCAGGAGACGAGGCCACGCGGCGCTTTGCCGGTCTTCCTGTCCCGCTGGCGCTCACGGGCGGCCATGACGCAGGTCAGGTCGATGCAGATGGCGATGGCCCAGGCCATCCAGCCGTCCTGGCCGTTCTCGGTGGCCGTGTCGCGGATGTGCGTGAAGGAACCGGCCCCCGCGATGGCGGCCAGGACGAGGACGGGTCCGGTGTCGAGCAGCCAGGCGGCGAAGCGGCGCATATCGTTCCTCCTCTCGACCGGTCAGGCGGTCTGTGAGTCGGAGATCTGGTGAGGCTGGGCCGCCATGACCTCGTCCCAGGACGGTGCGAGGTCGGCGTAGGTGCGGGCAGCGTTTTCGGCAGCCTGCTCGCTGACATAGAAGGAGCGGGCGCGGTACCACTGACCGTCTTGTGAGGCGACGATGGCGACGCCTGGTGTCTCGGCGGCGATGGCGCGAGCGGAGTCGAGCGCCGCCGGGTCGAGATCGCCGAGGGTCATGGTGGCGGTCTCGGGGTCGTTGACGCGGTGGCAGATGCGTCCCGAGCACTGCGCTCGGAGAGCCGTAACGCCGGGGCCGAGGTCGGAGCCGATGCGCTGGCCGCAGCAGAATAGATAGATACCGAACGCCCGCCCGAGTTGCGCCACCCGCAGGAGCGCGGTAGAGGTCCTGGCGATCTCCTCCTTCTCCGACTTGTCGGCCATCAGGTACAGCTCGGCCAGCTCGTCCACCAGGACCACGACCGGTACCGGACGCATGCCGGGTGGGAGTTGCCAGATGTTGCGCGCCGAGGCCATCCGGCACACACCCATCCGGTCGGTCATGAGCGCCACCAGGTCATCCAGCAGTCCGCCGCACTCGGCCCGGGTGGTGGCCAGCGCGGACAGGCGCGGCGCGTACGGAGTGAACTCCACGCCGCCCTTGAGGTCGAAGCCGACCAACGCCACCGGCTGCGGTGCCAGACCGACGATGAGCGCGTTGGCGAGGTTGGACTTGCCGGACTGCGTGGCCCCCGCGTTGATCCAATGCGGGACGGTCTTGAAATCGACGACCCACAGTCCACCTGTCTCCAGCCGTCCCACGGTGACCTTGAGGAGTTCAGTAGAGAGTGGAAGTTCGTCGACCTTGACCAGCGGGTCACGGACGGTGGCGGCCAGCCGTATCCGCCCCGGTTTGTCAGACGAGACGCGCACGGCGTGCACGCCCCACGAGTGCGCCAGCCGTTCGGCGACGTCGGCGTAGTCGGCGGGAATCTGCCCTTCCAAGGTGTGCAGGGTGACCCGCCAGCCGTAGCGGGTCGGCATGGGCAGCCACATGAACGGCTTGGTGTCCACGGCAATGCGCTGCCACTTGCGCCGGACACGGACAACGCCGGTCGAGGCGACCAGGCCGGGGACTGTGGTGAACCAGAAGCGCTGCCGCTTCTTGGTCAGGCCGCAACCGAGGGCGACCTTGCGCCACGAGGCGCGCACACTGATCGCGGTCAGCGGGAAACCGATCACGAGCCAGAAGGTCCGGTAATGCCAGTGGCGCCAGGCCCACAGCCCGGCCGCGACTGCGGCCAGGACTCCGAGCGTCGTGAGGAACTGGTCAGACACTCGCGGCCTCCTGCTGCGGGAGCAGCGCGGCGGCGCGATAGCTGATGCCCCACTTTCCGGCGATCTCCCAGACGTAGCCGAGCAGACCGACCGCGTTGACGGCATCGCCAGCCTTGATGGGCGGTTCTCCGGCGATGCCGATCTTGACGAGCTCGATCCGGCCCGACTCGTCCTCCACCGAGACGGTGACCTCGTAGACGGTGTTGCCGTTCTTGTCGGTCTTGATCTCGCCGGTGTCGCGGTTGAGCACGCGAGGGCGCGGGGCCTTCACGCAGGTGATGACGAGCTTGCCGGTGTCCACAGGGATGGGGACGGTTCGCATGGTGTGGTTCCTTCGTTCGTTCGGACTCTTAGAATACATAGAACGCTTGGAATTCTAAGTTGTCAAGGGCTTCCACGAAGACTTGGTTGGCATGTCGTACGGGCTGTGCTGAACTGGAGGGGCACGCCACCCTCACGGAAGGCCTCGGATGGTCGAGAAGACCGGTCGCCCCGGCTACCTCCAGATAGCCGACGACCTTCGTTCGCAGATCAGGACGGGCTCACTTGCGTCCGGCGCTGCGCTGCCCTCGACTGCCCAGTTGTGCCAGCGTTACGACGTGTCCGCCAGCGTGGTCAAAGCAGCGATCAGCGTTCTTCGCACCGAGGGCCTGATCGTCGGCCAGCAGGGCAAGGGCGTGTTCGTCCGCGAGGACGCGGCAGCATCGGTCGAGGAGCCGGCCTCGTCGGAGGTCATGGAGCAGCTTGCTCAGATGCGGAGCACCCTGGCGACTCTTGGCGAGCGGATCGCGGATCTGGAGAAGGCCGTGTTCCAAGGGCCGAAGCGATCTCGCTGACCCGGCAGGCCAACTCCTCCATTTCAGACCGAATGGCCTGAAGTTCGTTGATGATCTGCTGATTTTCGGTCACCCGGCACCCCCTTTCTGATCAGTCGTTATCCCGGCGGGGATGCCGTTAGTTCATCGCGTATCGGCGCTGGTGAGTATCACGGAGCGTTAGCTAAGCTTCTTCATTGCTGCCTGCACGGCGGTTACACATGCGCTTACACATTGCACGCCCCTTGAAGTGCGCAAAAGGATGCGATGAAGACAATTCACCGCCCTGGATGGCAACCGCTGGTCCTCCGACAGCACCGCGAAGCACACGGACTCACCCTCGAAGCCGCAGGTGATCAGCTACGGCGGGTGGCCGCACGCCACGGCCTCACCGCGCCGGCCGCTAATTTCCAGACACTTTGGGCACATGAACAGGGATCGGTGTATCCCGGACCTCACTACCGGAGAGCGTACTGCCTCCTATACCAGGCAAATGAACCCGCGCTGGGTTTCCGTCTGCCGCTTCCCGGTGAAATAGCCGAAGTGGAAAATTCCATCTCGGATTTGCCTCAACCCACCGATCCCGCCACTGACAACGCCGCCGCGCAGGTGATCGAAGAAACGCTGCTCAAGGTCTCAGGCGCCCCATCCAACGCCGAACAGAACGCGCTTCTCAACCGCGTTGTGGATGCCTGGCGACGCCGCCACGGGCAGGGCAGCCCGAAGCCCATACTCACCCTCGTCGGCGGCTACGCCGGGTCCGGCAAGACAGAATTCTCCCGTTTCCTGTCCGACGTCACCGGCTGGGCCTTCCTGGACAAGGACTCCCTGACCCGCGCCATGGCCGAACGCCTGCTCATCTCCCTCGGCGGCGATCCCCATGACCGGCACACCGATCTCTACCTTCGCGAGGTCCGCCCCCTGGAGTACCGATGCCTGATGGAAACCGCGTTCGACAACCTCAAGGTCGGAACCTCGGCGATCCTGTCGGCCCCGTTCATCGCCGAATTGGCCGAACCTGACTGGGTGTCCCGCCTGACCAACCGGTGCGCAGCCAAGGGCATCGACGTGGCAGTGGTATGGGTGCGATGCGACCCCGAATCCATGCGGGAGTACATCGAGTTCCGCGGAGCCCCCCGCGACTCCTGGAAGCTCGACAACTGGGACAAGTACGTCAGCGGCCTCAACACCGAGAGCAGCCCATCCACGGCACACATCACCGTGGACAACCGGCTGGGCGCTGCGATCAGCCTGGCCGACCAGACCCGCGAAACCCTGAAACGGATCCTCACATGATGGGCATCGTGCTGTACGGTCCACCGGCCAGCGGCAAGACCACCGTCACCACCGCCCTCGCCCAGCTCGACCCGCGGTTCACGCTGGTGCGCAAACTCAAGTCGGGGAACCGGCGCGGCACCGAATACGACTTCGTGAGCGCCGAGGAGCTTGCCGCACTGCGGGCAGCGGGGCGGCTACTGGTCGAATCCCACCGCTACGGCAACACGTATGCCATCGACCGCGAGCAGGTCGACCGGCTCAACGCCGCCGGACGGGTGCCGGTCGTCCACCTGGGCGACATCTCAGGCATCCGCCAGCTGGTGCAGGTCAGCCCGTGGTTTGTCGTCCTGCTCTGGACCCCACGCGAGGTTTGCGAGCGGCGCTCCCGCGAGCGTGGGGACCACGACACCACTAAGCGCCTTCGGGCGTGGGACGAGGCCCTCGCCGACTTGTCCGTCAACGGCGACGGGCTGTTCGCCCGCCGGATCCGGAGTGACCAAGCCACGCCCGAGGAGATAGCTCAGCGGACGGCCGCCGCGTTCTATGAACAGCAGATGATGCCGGGCGATCAGCGGGCCTGACCGGTCATGATCTGCAGCCACAGTTCCCGTGCCGGCCGCGCGCGAATGCGCGGACTCTCCCAGATCTCCTTGGGGTCCTCGGAGATGAGCTGCCGCACGAACCACAAGCCACCCAGCGTGCAGAACTCGAACATCGGGTACGTGCACACGCAACTATGCTCGCGTACCCGCACTCGCTCGGTAGGGGACAGAGGCCGAGCCCAGTCCACCCGGGCGGACTGCGCGAATGGGGCGGCCACGTGCAGGCTGTGATACTCGAAGTGCGAAGGCGGGAGCCTCACGACCTCACCACCTTCCGCGCCTCGTCTTCAACCAGTGAAACGAACTTGTCCATGTCGCACGCACTCACTGTCTGGTGCAGTCCTCTGTCGATGTCGATGTTCCGGAGCTGGACACCGCGGCGAGTCGCGTAGAACACTCCGGCGTCGCTACAGAAGAACGACCAGGCGGGGAACCGAGCGCGAAGCGCGTCGAGCTCGTAACTCGTTGTTGCCATACGGGCAGCGTAAAAGCCAAGGAGAGAGCCTGTCTACCCCTATAGACCCCACGGGGCCTCTAGGGGTACCGATAGGTCCATATAGGCGAGTGAAGACCCGTGGCGCCCCCTTTCTACCCTTAGCTCTTGTGATTGACTTCGAGCCGGATCGCCCTCGCTGGCAGCAGATCGCCGACGTGCTCCGCGCACGCATCAGCGATGGCGAATACCCGCCAAAGTACCTTGTCTCGGAAGTTCGCCTCGTCCAGGAGTTCGGCGTAGCCCGCGACACGATCCGTAAGGCGATCCGCCAACTACGCGAAGAAGGCCTGATCTACACCGTGCCGAACCTCGGTAGCTTCGTCAGCCCACCACCCGAAGCCGAGCCCGCCGAAAGCTGAACAGCACAGCGCGTCCCGAGTAGGCTCCCGAATGTGAACCGGCGGATCGATTACTACGACGACCCGAACGCACCCGCGCCGAACAGCCTCGTGCCCTCCGTCAATGTCGTCGTCACCAACGAGGCCGGCGACCTACTCCTGATCTGCCGTACCGACAACGACAACTGGGCACTCCCCGGCGGAGCGATCGACCTGGGCGAGTCCATCCCTGCGGCCGCCGTTCGGGAGACGCGGGAGGAGACGGGGATCACGTGCGAGATCACTGGCATCGTGGGCACCTACAGCGATCCCAAGCACGTCATCCTCTACACCAGCAACGGCGAGGTTCGACAGGAGTTCTCCATCGTCCTCACCGCCCAGGCCGTCAGCGGCCGGCCGACTCCGAGCAGCGAATCTCGGGAAGTGCGCTGGGTGCCGCAGGACGAGCTCGACAACTGCCAGATGCACCGCTCCATGCGTATGAGGATCAGCCACTTCCTCCAGGACAACCGCCCGCACATCGGCTGAACTCGTTTCCCGGCAGGCAGCAAGCGCATGACAGCAGCGAGCAGCGCGGTATGGCCGTAGATCAGGGACATACGCTGACACGAAGATCCACGTCCAGGACCGTGTCGGGACCGATGGATGAGAACTTTCTCTACGGTTTCAAGGGTGGTCCGCCTGCGGCGGCCCACCGCGCTCGGGCGGTTGGCAGGCCGGGCTGCGGCTCTCCGGCCGGTCCCGGCCGCCACCGCCCGCACGCGCATAGTCGACAGTAGTCGTCAATTTACGCCGTGACGATCGCTCACTTCGGTTCTCGCCAGATATGGTCGGGCGATCGGCTGCCGCGCGGCTTCCGGTGCTCGGGCCTGACGGCCCTGCGCTCCGGGTCCGCTTGCCATCGAACAACGTGGTTGCCCCCTCAGCAGCGCCCGCCACCGCTTTGTCTGAAGAGCAGCTCGAAGCAGATCTCCCGTAGATAGGGTCCTACTCATGACCGTTGAGATCGAGGTCCTACGGCACGGAAATACAACAACACAGCCTCACGAGGCCATACAAACATGCGTCACGACATAGAGGCTGTTCGGAGCACTTCCCTGCCGAGATCGCTGTCACCTTCAGCCGTGAGGGGATTGCACGAGGGCGTGATTATGTGATTCCGGAAACACGGAGCATTAAACGTAGACTGACCGCTATCACCCGAGATGCGTTGTCCGTTCCAGCCCGTCAGGCGGTCCTGGATAAGCAGATCCTGCCGGGCAGCTCAGTACTCGACTATGGGTGCGGCCGCGGAGGCGATGTACGCGCTCTACGGCGAATGGGATGCGAAGCAGTTGGTTGGGACCCCTTCTACCAGCCCGATGTGCGGCTCCAGCCAACAGCGATCGTTCTCCTCACGTACGTTGTAAACGTCATCGAGGATCCCGCTGAGCGGCGCCGTACGTTGGCGCACGCATGGGAACTTGCAGGTACAGTTCTGATTGTTTCTGCACGTCTCACCTGGGAGCGATCCAAAGTCCAAGGTGAGGAGTTCAGCGATGGGCTACTTACTCGACGCAAAACTTTCCAGCATTTCTTCGACGCGAGCGAGCTGCGGAAATTCGTAGAGGATGTAACTGGAGTCCGAGCCGTCTCAGCAGCACCTGGAGTTGTGTACGCTTTCAAGGACGACGCAGCTCGCTTGACCTATCTCGCTCGCCGAATCTTCACCGGCGACCAGTGGCTGACCTCCGACGATACGTCATCCGCTATTGCCGCCCTGATCGATTATGCAGAGCGGCGTGGGCGTCCCCCTCGGATAGAGGAATTGCCCCCGCGAATGACTCAGCAACTCAGACAGTTGCGTCCAGAAGAGGTTCGGCGGCTCGTAAGCAATGCCGCCGAACCTGCCAAGCTAACCGAGGGAGCCAAGCGCACAACCCTCAACACGCTGCTGTTCCTTGCGGTCGAACTGTTCAATGGCCGAGGTCCCTTCACACGCCTGCCGTTGACCGTGCAGTTGGACATCCGCACGTTCTTTTCTTCCTACAAAGAAGCGTGTCAGCGCGCCGACCGGCTGCTGCTCAAACTGCGGGACGACGATTACGTCCGTCGAGCAATGACCGCTTCGAAGGCGGGAAAGGTGACCCCGACCGCGCTGTACGTCCACAGGCGAGCCATAGAGCGGATACCCACCGTGCTGCGACTCTATGAGCACTGCGCGTCGATCGCCGCCGGCAGGCCACATGGCTGGACAGTCGGTAAGCTCTGCCATCAGGAGCGGGCGGTGAGCTGGCTAGATTACCCAGACTTTGATACCGACCCGCACCCGCGCCTACTTACGTCTTACCAAGTGGACCTGATGACCTTCAAGACTACCTATCGATCCTATAGTGCGTCCGACAACCGGCCATTGCTGCACCGTAAGCACGAGTTTCTCCACCCCGATGACCCTGACGCTGATAAATACCGGCGGCTAACTGGGGCAGAGCTACGTGCCGGTTTGTATGAGCGCCCCCACCTGATCGGCAAAGAGAGCGGCTGGGAGCAGGAACTCCTGCGCTGTGGAAGAGCGCTGCGCGGACACCGCCTTGTGCGTAACCGCAAATGAAATCGTTAGCTGCGTGGCTGCAGCTTCGAGATGATTCGGGCCAACTCCTCTACCTCAAGATCACTCGCCTGCACGGGGACCCACGAAAAGCGTAGCCCGTTAGACGCCACCTCCTCCGGCAAGCCCATGGCGCGAAGCACGTGACTCGGGGTGTAGGAGGCGCTCGTGCAGGCGGATCCAGTTGCGATTGCCGCCGTGTCCTTGAGCATGACGATCAACGCCTCGGCATCCACATCCTCAATAGTGACATTAAGGATGTGCGGCACGATGTGCTCTTGATCGCCGTTGATACGAAAGCGGACGGACTCGAGCGCCTGCAGAAGCCGAGTACGCAGCGCTCTGGCGCCCTCTTCCCACTCGGGGCGCTCGTCCTGGAAAATTTCGGCCGCCTTGGCAAGACCCATAATCAGAGGCACTGGTAGCGTTCCCGGACGCAGGCCCCATTCTTGCCCCCCGCCGAACATAATCGGCTTTAGCGGAACCCTCTCGTCATCCATCTCCGCTCGCCGTCGGACGATCAATGCACCAATGCCCTTAGGCGCACCGATCTTGTGTCCGCTGATACTGATCATGTCGATAGGCGCTGTAAGATCGCTGGGCAACTTGCCGTACCCCTGGGCGGCGTCCACGTGCAGATACGTGGGCGTAGCTCGCAGTCTGCGCGCCAGCTCGGCGACAGGCTGTATCACACCTGTCTCATTGTTCACGTGCATGAGCGACACCAGGAGGGTGTCAGGCCGTAGCCGCTCCGTGACTTCATCAACGGAGATGCGGCCTGAAGAACCGGGCCTGAGGAAGTCGACCTCGAAGCCGCGGCCTGCCAGGTGTTCCAACGGCTCAAGGACCGCCTTATGCTCGATAGCCGACGTGATGATGTGGCGTCGGCCGGTGCGCTCACCGTACGGGGCGAGCCCTAGCAGAGCGATGTTGTTGCTCTCAGTAGCACCGCTGGTGAAGATCAACTCATCCGGCTCGGCAGCTACTGTGGCCGCCAGGTACTCGCGGGCGCGTTGCACTCCGCGCTTGGCACGGGTGCCGTACTCGTGCGTGCGACTACCCGCGTTGCCGAAGTCCTCAGTCATCCAGTGCATGACAACGTCAGCCACACGCTGGTCGACACGGGTCGTCGCCGCCACATCGAGGTATGTCGCCATCCGGCCCAACCCACCTTTAACGTTATCCTGTAAGCCCTGTACGTCTTTTCCCTGACGTACGATAGCGTGATCGCGTGGGTGCTCCAGTAGCTTCTGAGTCTGTAGAAACGGCGACGTCTGCCGGGTTTGAGTACATTTTTCCCGCCATCCGCGGCATCCAGGCAGGTCGTGAGTTCTATGTGTCCATGTGCCCGCTGCGACTCATCCCGAAGATCTTCCTCTACGACGAGGACGAGCTTGCGCCCGAGGTGCGAGCTCAGCGCACCCTGAACAAGGGACGCCTCCCGGCACTAACCCGCTACATCGTCAACAACCCCAATGACTACGTCTTCAGCGCCCTAACCGCGTCCGTCGATGGTGACATCCACTTCGAGGGCATCGCTGACAGGGGCGTGGCGATGCGTGTGGGCCAGATCCGGATCTCAATGGCTGCTCGGTTCCTGATCAACGATGGCCAGCACCGACGTGCCGCGATTGAGCAGGCGCTGAAGGAGAACCCCGACCTCGGCGAGGAGACGATCGCCGTGGTCTTCTTCCAGGATTCCGGCCTCGCACGCTGCCAGCAGATGTTCGCTGATCTGAATCGACATGCCGTACGACCTCCACGATCTATCGGGCTTCTGTATGATCACCGCGACGACCTAGCGGCCGCGGTGCGACTGGTCACCATGCGAGCGTCGGTCTTCAAGGGATACGTGGAGATGGAGAGCAGCACGCTGTCCCAGCGCTCTCGCAAGCTCTTCACCTTGAGCTCGGTGTATTACGCCACTCAGTCTCTGTTGCAGGGTCTAAAGATCAGCAAGGATCAAGCCCACGAGCTGGCCGAGGCGTACTGGACTGCTATCGACTCAGAGATCCCAGAGTGGCAAATGGTGCGGCGTCGGCAGCTATCAGCGCAGGAGGTCCGGCGTGACTACCTCCACAGCCACGGGATCGCTCTGCACGCTCTGGGGCGGGTAGGCAACTCGCTGTTGCGAGAGTCGTTGGCCCCACCGGATTGGGCACAGACTTTGACCCGACTTTCGTTGGTGGACTGGTCACGCGCCAACACCGACTGGGAAGGGCGCGCGCTATCGGGGGGCCGCGTGTCCAAGAGCCACCAGCACCTGACCTTGACCGCCAACTACTTGCGTCACCACCTGGAGCTCGTTCTGAGCGCAGAAGAACAGCGCATGGAAGACGCATATCTACGAGGAGAGTCATGAGCACCCCCAAGTCGGCGGCACCTTTTCAGGACAGGCCTCTTGCGGAGATCGTCGGTGAGCTAACGGAGGAGATCCGTGAGCTATACATGGCTGACGAGGTGCCTTGGGTGGTCGGATACAGCGGGGGCAAGGACTCCACCGCTGTCCTTCAGCTTGTTTGGCTAGCGCTCAAGGAGCTGCCGGCAGATCAACGCGTCAAGCCGGTGCATGTGATCAGCACGGACACGTTGGTAGAAAACCCCGTCGTCTCCGCCTGGGTTAGCCAGTCCTTGGACACCATGCGGACAGCCGCAAACCAGCAAGACCTCCCCATCGAATCACACAAGTTGACCCCTCAGATTAAGGACACTTTCTGGGTCAACTTGATCGGTCGCGGCTATCCGGCTCCCCGCCCAAAATTCCGGTGGTGCACCGAGCGTCTAAAGATCAAGCCATCGAACGCTTTCATCCGGCGAGTCGTTCGCCGACATGGCGAAGCCATCTTGGTGCTCGGTATTCGCAAAGCGGAGAGTCATGCACGAGCCCGGGCGATGGCCAGACATGAGAAGGGTCGCGTGCGCGAACGCCTCTCTCCTAACGGGAACTTGCCCAACTCGCTTGTTTACAGCCCCATAGAGGCATGGTCTACAGACGAAGTTTGGGCCTTCCTCATGCAGTACCCCAATCCGTGGGGCCATCGGAACAAAGATCTACTGTCGATGTATCAAGGGGCGTCAGATGACTCTGAGTGTCCCTTGGTTGTCGACGACACCACGCCGTCATGTGGAGACAGTCGCTTCGGCTGCTGGACCTGCACTCTCGTCGAGCAGGACAAGTCCATGACAGCCATGATTCGCAACGACGAAGAGAAGCAGTGGATGCGACCGCTGCTGAAGCTACGTAACGAACTCGACGATGTAAACAAGGAGAATGAGACCAGGGACTTCAGACGTATGAACGGCGCCGTTCAGCTGTTTCATGATGGGACTATCCGAGGCCCATACAAGCAGTCTGCACGCGAGGATTGGTTGCGCAAGCTACTTAATGCACAAGCTCAGGTTCGCAAGAAGGCACCTGAGCACGTGCGCAATATCGAACTTATTTCGATAGAGGAGCTACACGAAATCCGCAGGATTTGGGTCTTCGAGAAGCACGAAGTCGAGGACTCGCTCCCCGAGATCTACCAAGAAGCCGTCGGAGAAAAATTCCCCGGCCTCCCCCTAGACGAGCAGCTCGTTCTGGGCGCCGAGGAAATTGGCCTCCTCAAGGATGCGTGTGAGGACGACCCAATCCACCTTTCGATGACGCGCGAGCTTCTCGCCATCGAGCGGCAGTACCGAACCAGGACTAGAAGAGCTGGCCTGTTTGACGCCTTGGAGAAGGCCATCAAGAAGGGCTACTACGAGGACGCTGACGACGCCGTCGAATTCGCCCGTGAGTTGCAGCAGCTGCGTGAGGACGATCTGACCCAAGAAACACTGGACGAGAAGACCACCGATGCACCTGCATAAGCTAACGCTCCACGACTTCGGCCTGTACCGGGGCAAGCACTCGTTGGACTTGCGCGTAAAGTCGAAGCACCCCATCGTCTTGATCGGCGGCTTGAATGGCTGCGGAAAGACGACACTCTTGGATGCCATCCAGCTTGTACTATACGGCCCAAGAGCCCGCTGTAGCGGGCGCGAACACCGCTCCTATGACGCGTATCTTCGTGAAAGTATCAACCGCGCTAGCGATCCAGCTCGTGGCGCCAGGCTTGAGCTCGAGTTCTCAATTACTGTCGAAGGCCATCCGCGCATCTATCAGGTGGTTCGGACATGGAGCGTCAATGGCAAGCAACTGCGAGAGAGCCTAGACGTAGCCATTGATGGACAGCACAGCTACAGTATTAGCGAAGGCTGGGCCGAGCATGTCGAAGAGATCCTGCCCCTTGAGGTCGCCTCACTGTTCTTTTTTGACGGAGAAAAGGTCGAGCAACTGGCCGATCCCAGCCGAGCTGCCGATGTAATAGAGGCAGCAGTACACTCCCTTCTGGGTGTCCGGGCGGTAGAACAGCTGCGTACAGACCTCCTTGCCCTTCAACGCCGCCAGCGGCTCTCGGATGAAGACCAGGAGGTCCTCGATCAGCTTCATGCCCTGCAGATCAAGCGCCAGGCGGCGGGCGAAGAGGTGTCTGACCAAAACCAGCGTTTGGCGGACGCGAATACGCGCTTCGAGCGCGCACAGTTCGAGCTAGAAAAGCTTGAGCGTGCTTTTGAACGCGCTGGAGGCCGCCTCTATGAAGACCGTCGTGGGCTTGAAGAGCGAAGAAATGCGATAGCAACGCGACTTAGCGAAACGCAAAAGGCGCTCCGTGAACTAGCCACAGGGCCTCTACCGCTAATGCTATTGCGCGAGCAACTTGCCACACTGCGGGAGCAAGCTGTGCGCGAGGAAGGGGCAATCGAAGCTCGGGCGATAGTCGGAATCCTCCACGCACGTGACGCGTGGCTAATCGAGCAGTTGCCCGACAGCGTGCCCGCATCGGCTCGTACGGCATTGCAGAGGATGCTAACCGTCGACCGCAGCAAACGGGAGTCCGCTGCAGAGCTGATGCAAGACCTGAAACTTCCAAGAGCCCTTGCGCAGAAGTTGTCCACGATGGATCACGTGCTACAGGCAGACTCGACCCGCGCTACAGAACTGCTTGAAAGCGTCAATGAAGCGGTACATCTGCTCCAAGAAGCCGATCGCCTTCTAGCTGCTGTACCCGATGATCAGCAAATCAAGGTCCTCATCGAGAATCGTCAGCAGGCTATGGACGCGGTTGCCGTAGCTAAAGCGGCGGTAGAACACAACAGTGGGCTGCTGGAGGAGGCAAAAAACCGCCGCGACCGCTTTGAAGCGGACTTGGAGCGCTTGCAACAACAGCGAATTAAGGCCCGCATTCGTGAGAAAGAGCTACAGCGCATAGTCGCCTATGCAGAGAAGGCTCGCAGTACCTTGGAGCGGTTCCGCGAGGCGCTTCTGCGCAAGCACATCAACAGTCTGGAAGTAGCTGTCCTCCGTAGTTTTCAAAAGCTGATGAGGAAGAACGGGCTGATTAGCGACTTGCGGATCGACACTGGCAGATTCCGACTCATTCTCACGGATCGTGACGGGGAACCGATTGATCCGGCCCGACTCAGCGCGGGAGAGCGTCAACTATTGGCTATCTCGTTGCTTTGGGGCCTTGCCAAGGTTGCCGGCAATCGTCTCCCCACCATAATCGACACACCTCTAGGCCGCCTGGATAGCCGCCACCGAGAGCACCTCGTCGATCGCTACTTTCCAGACGCCGGCCAGCAGGTGCTCTTGCTATCCACGGACGAGGAGATCGACGAGCCTCTGTTGCAACGGTTGAAGCCCTCAATCGCTCACAGCTATGTCCTGGTGTATGACGACGACACGTTTTCCACAAGCATCAAGCGTGGCTACTGGTGGACGGAGGGAGCCTTGCATGCCGTCTGAGATCACCATACGACTGTCTCAAGCTGCCAAAGATCAACTAGCTTGGCTCAAGCGCCACACCGGACTAACTCAGTGGAATGAGCTATGCCGATGGGCGCTCGTTCTCTCCCTACGCGACCCCTCCACTCCACTTGTTCGGGATATCACCACTGACTCCAACGTCGAGATCGCCTGGAAGACCTTCGCTGGCCCCTACGGCGACATCTACCTGTCCCTGCTGAAGCAAAGGTGTGCGGCCGACGGCGAGGATCCCACAGACGTCGCTGTAAGTAGGACGTTGCTCATCCATGTACACCGCGGCATCGGCTTCCTGGCTGGACGCCAGGACCTACGCTCCATTCAAGACCTCATCGCCATCGCCGCGAAGTAGATCACGGGCCTGCTTCCTCTCAAGGCAGCAGGCCTATATCTCCCTCACAGCGTGGAGATTGAACCGGGAGAGGTCCGGTCGTGGCAGCAGTCACGAGGCAACGCTTTTACCGAAGTTACTGGGTCCGGGCTGAACGGGAGTCCCTCCACGACTAGAACTCTAGAGAGTCCGCTGCTGAGCTGAGGTCAATAGTCTCTCCTTCGGCAGCGGATCGACACAGACCTTGCACCAACCCGAGGATTACGTCAACCGGCGGCCGAGGGTCAGCGGCCAGTATCCTTCGCAGTACTTCCAGGCCTCCGTTTGCATATCTCTCGAAGATGTCCAGACGTTCGTCGAACCGGTCGGTGGCCAGGATCTCCGGGTCCCCGGACTCCACTGCAGCGATCATGTTAACGAGTAACTCCGTTCCCCTCCTGTTCGTTGCAACCTCCCAGCGGATCGGCTCCCCTCTAACACCCAGTGGAGCATTCCGGTCTTTGTGCCAGCCCAAGGCCGCTGCGAAGACTAGGACGTCGCGGTATTCCTGAAAAGGCCCTTGCTCAGTGAGCTGCTGCAGGAGATCGTCTTTGTCCTTCGGGCGGTTCAGCCGTCGTTGCGCCGCCTGTCCGCGCCCTGATCCAGTGAGCTCTTGACGGTTACCTTCCGAGTGAGTGGGCATCACGCCTCCAGGAGTTTCGCGCATTCGACGCCGTCAGATGCCAGGTCCACGTAAGGGTAGCTGCCAGATGGCAGCTCAATAGTTTCGGGGGAGACATCGGCCTTCGGAGTCATGTAGCGGATGACCCAAGACCGCCCGGTCCTGGGCCTCAGCACCTCCTCCGCCGGCCCAAGGCCTTGAGCCTTGGAGACGAAGATGACTACCTGCGGCGCCAGTAACGGCAAGCCACCGGCGACCTCCCGGCGTGGCGTTTCATCCAGGGTCCCGAATGGAGCATCCATTACGATGGGGAAAACGCCACCAGTGATCTTAAGCAGCGCCGAGCCAGTAGCCTGTGCCGCCTCATCATGGCGCTCGCGAGCAAGCGCTGCGAGCGCGCCTACAAACGACAGGCTGAGAATTTGGTTCTCTCCTGTAGATTTTGCCACCGGCAGGATTCCATCGCTACCACGCAGGGTAAGGCGGAAGTCTTCACTAAGTTCTGGACGGTAGGGCTTGTAGCTGATGGCAGAATAGATTTCGCGGATTCGGGCGTCTAGCTGCTCTCGAACATCTTGTGCCCGCAAGTCCCTAATCTGCCGGAAGAGCTGGCAAGCTCCATCGGCAACCTCGACACGACGTTTAGCTACCTCTGCCCGCTGTGACTGGACCTGTGCCCTCTTCAGTGCTCCCTTGCACTCCTCACATCGACGACCTACAGACTCAATTTCTCGACTGAGCCCGCCGATCTCCTGATTGACCCGGTCCCGATCACGGTTAACCTTCTGCCTTCGGGCTTCGACAGCCCGTACTTCTTCGCCGCCAAATCTCTCCAGCTTGCGGCTGATCTCGCTCAGCTCCTGCTCATAGCGATCGCTGTCTGCGCGGGCCACGGCAAGCTCACCGGTGAGGTGGCTAAGATTCCGAGCAAGGGCATCTCGTTCATGCCGAAAATCATCAGCGTAGGCGCTGATACGGGTCCAAGCTTCCTCTACGTCAGCCAGCCCCACACGTCGGCGCCATTCGGTGACATAGCGGTGCGGCTCACTGCCTGCCAGCAGCTGCGTACCGCAGATACACTCTCCTGACTCAAGGAGATCCTCTACGAACTGGCGCTTCATTGGAGTAGGGATCTCCCGTTTCGTCCGCAGCTCGCCAAACATCCCCGCTGCCTGATCAGTAAGCGACTCGGTAAATGCGAGGAACCCCCTGTCGTTGATTGTTTCAGCGATGAGCTCACGCAGAGACCGAAGTCTGGTCTTGGCCTCCTGGAAAGCTGCGTCGGCACGGTCGCGATCTTCCTGCAGCAAGCGCGCTTCTTCCAGAGAGCGGAGCTTGCTATCAATCTCTTGGAGCTCGGCGTCTAGCGCAGCTATATTCCGCCGTTGCGTGACAAGTTGCTCTTCGAGTTGTTCGCCTCTTGCCTCGAGGTTGTCGATCTCGTCGGTCAGTCGGGATATCTCGGGGGTGCCCACCTGACGCAATTCCTGTTCGAGCCGCCTGCGGGCTTCCGGCAAATGCCGGATGGCGCGCTCGACTACCTCCAAGCCCAGGAGCGTCTTGATAGCTCCCTCAATCTTTTCATAGGCGTTTGGGTCGACGAGGCGCTCAATCCGCTCACCGTTGAAGAGGAAGAACTGATGCAGCCGCTCAGGTAAGATGCGGTCGATTGCGTCGTTGGGATTACGCTGCACATGGTTCCGGCCGCCCTCATCGGTGTAGGTCAGCGAAACGTCATCTTCAGGGTTGTTGACCCTCTCTCGTCGCCCTGTATGGTCCTGGCGCTCTGTGACCCGCCGCTGGAGCAGGTACCGTGAGCGCTCATGCTCAAACTCCAGCGTTACACTTGCTGACCGTTCAACACCCGGCGGGGCGCTGGCCATGAAATGGTCATTGACCAGACGCTCCGGCTGCTCGAAATCTGGAGTAAAGCTGTTGTAAAGCACCCAGGTTAATGCGTTGAGAAGAGTGGTCTTGCCTGTGCCGGTAGCGCCGTATACCACAGTGACATTTTCCTGGGTATCGAATGCGAACTCGAGATCTTGGGTGCCGAGGAACTGGCGAAAGTCCTGGAGGACGAGGCGAAGAAGCTTCATGTCACGATCCTCTTGACAACATCGGTGATGTCCTCGACAATGCCACGCGGTCGACTGAGGTAGAGTTTGTCCTCTTCCAAGCGGAGTACCTCTCCAGCGACTGCCTTCACCTCAGCAGAGACGTCGCGGAAAATGGCCTGTTGTTCCTCGTTGCTATTAGTCATCTTGCTCCCTGATGAGCGAGATCGCTAGATCCCCAGCAGCTCATAGCGGCGACGCAGTTCCAGCAGGCGCCCGATCGCCTCGGGGCCATTCGTGGCTGCGTCGGCCAGCTCCACAACCCGCAGCAGTTCACGACCGACAAGCCGACGCTCAACCTGCCAAACCTTCCGGTCCGAGGATACCTCTGGAGGGGCCACGATGAAGTCGTATAGATCGGCCCGCTCCTTACCAGGTGAACGACGCAGGAGGCGCCCACGCCTCTGAATGAACTGGCGCGGGTTAGTGGTACTAGCGAGGATGAAGCCGCATCTGGCCTCCGGGATGTCGATCCCTTCATCGAGACAGCGTATGGCAACCAATGCCTGCAGGTCTCCAGAAGCGAATCGTCGCCGGCGTTCGTCGCGCTCCTGCGAGGTTGTGAGGTGCGTGTAGGTATTGGCTCGCATACCCAGCTCTCTGCCAAGAACGTGCACAACTGCATCGACCTGGCTCACACCACCGTTGGCTACGCCAGAGTCGGCGCAGTACACGAGGTTGTGGCTTGTATGCCTGAGAGGTTTGATGAGGCGCCGCAGAACCTCGATCTTGCCTTCTGCCCGGCCAGTCAGGCGGGCACGTTGAAACAATGCCATCTGTAGAGGGCCTTGCGCCGCCTCGGGGATGAGTTCATCATCTTTGGCTGCCAGCCGGGCGATACGTTGAGTCAGTGACAGGTACGCTTCCTGTTCGTCACTGGTGAGAGAGACGAGGATCGGGTAGTAGCGGTACGGGACAAGGGCGTGCGCCGCGATAGCCTGCGCGAGAGTGTAAGCGAACACAGTCGTACCGAAGTAGGCGAAGACCTGCGAAGTTCCCTCCGGATCGAAGTGACGCTCTGGCGTAGCGGACAGGCCCAGGCGGTAGGCCGCGCTCTCTGGTAGTGCACGGTTCAGGGTCGGGGCTCCAAGATTGTGAACCTCGTCGCCGATGAGCAACAGGTCTCCCCGGTACGACCGCAAGTGCGCCTGGAATGAGTCGCCTGCAAACGTCTGGTTAGTAGCCACCGCAAGGACGAACGGGATCTCCTGAGCGCTCGCTGCTGCGAGCGCTGTCCCGAGCGTCGACATCCACCTAGCACGTCCCCCGGAGCACCGAATAGCCCGGATTCCGAATTCCGCCGCAGCGCCGGCCCACTGCTCCACCAAGTGTTGGAATGGACACACCACCACCACAGCCAGCGCACGGCCATGATCAGCCAAGCGTCGGTAAGCATGGGCTGTTGCTACCAAGGCAGCAAACGTTTTGCCGGTGCCCGTTGCCATCTCCCATACGCCGCGGCCGTTGGCAGCGAACCAGCTTCGCACGGCATCCTGCTGATACTCACGCAGGCGGAGACCATCAGGAAGCCTCGGGATACCGAAAGGCGCTCTCTCACTGGCTGTGTACGCAACATCATCTAGCTCTTCCCGGCCCGCAACATCATCTAGCTCTTCCCGGCCTCGTATCAGGCGCCGGCTCGGCTTATATCGTTCGACGATCTGGTTGCTGATGTCCTGAGGAAAGTCTGAGACTAGAAGGCCTGGAGTCTGGTTGCTCCAGAGTGCTTCGAAGCCGTCGGCCCATCTATGGGCTCTCGCTGCGTCTTCGGGAAGCCAAGAGCGGAACACTTCAAGAGCTTCAAAATTGGCGAGCAGACCACCGACAGATTCATTGGCGGATCCGGTGAACACGACCATGTCATCCACCTCGTCAGCGAAGATTCCAACCTTTTCGTGATATACACCGAGATGATTCTCACCCTCCACCAAAGCAATCTTGACATCTAGCCGCTCCTCAGCAATCAACCACGCCAGAAATTGCAGACGTCGGCGAACCGGATCAGGTATCTCAATGGGAAGTGCTCTCCGCAGCGCCCGCTGGACAACGTCATGACGGCTGTCATAACCCTCCTGGATAGCCTTCACGTCCTCATCCGTCAGGTGTGGAGAGGCAACCAGTCGCATCCGGCCTTCCCGGCTGACAAAGGCCCGAAGCCCGCGGGCCGCTGCAGCTAGTGACGTACTGGTGAAGTAGCCGACCGCCCGGTCATACCGACACGCCTGGGCGAGGCAGGGCTCGTAGAAATCGTACGCAAGACGATGACGATCGCTTCGATAGTACGGTTCGAGACCGAGTTCACGCAGCATGGGTAACCCCTAGGTTCGCATTGCACTTGCTGCGTCGTCTGTCACAGCCTGCCGGTATCAATTGGCGATGATTTATTGCGGACGCCGAGTGGGCACAACGGGCATCCGATGGATTCCTACAGTTGGACGCCGTTGCAGACTTTGCCTGCATCCACTCTCTCCGATCCTGACAATCCACCGACGCCTGTCCGGCGCGGACTGGCGCCGGATATGTCGTCTACCAGAACGCGTGAATGACCAAACTCTTATCTTCCGATGACGGACGTCCATACCGCTATCTTCCACGACTACGACTTACCAGTCATAGTGGGCCATCTAAATGGGTAACACCGCAAATGAACTTGGCGCAGCAGATATCCGCCCCATATTCCTTAAGCGCCGATCGCATTAGACTCTCCAATACTATTCGAGCTTGAAACCAGTATCGCAATACCAGGAACTTTCGGCCATGGCTTCATAAAGTGCGGTCTGCCAGCTATTAAGCCTATGATCCTTTCTACTTTTCGCCTCCTCCTCCAGATAGAACTGAACAGATGCTGCCCCGCCCTTAGTGTGCAGATTTATCAATCTCAGTCTTATATCACTCAAAACGTGGGCCGCTTGAGCAGCATATAGGGCTCGCAGGTCGAACAACTTGAAATGCCGGTGTACTCGGTGGACCAGCTTATAGGGCCATGAAGCTGGAGCTTTCACAAAGAAGTCTACCGCAGCAGGAACGACCCTCTCAACGCTGGCATACAGCCAGCGATCCTGTTCTACATTGTCAAAGTATGGGTGAAGAGACGACACAACGGCATCTAGCTTGGCCTTATTGCAGTCAGTGCATGAAGGGATCAAATTGGCAGGGTTTACTGTTAACGCCGCGTGGTGTGCTTTTGGCAAGTAGTGATCAAGCGTCATTACTTGTCGATGGCCGCAAAGTGGACACCTACCGTTCCTTGCAGCGCCCCGTATCGTGTTATAGAGCGACCTAGCGGCTGATCTGTGGGGGACCATTTTGCGGTCATAGAGCCAGGACATCTCCCTGACTGTCACGTTGGATAGATCAAATTGAGATACATGCAAACCATCAAGGGTCCCGTCTGCGCCTGCCTGCCTATATATGTCGTCTGCACTACCAATCTCGGGCTCGACTTGTTCTAGGCGACTTTTGAGGTCCTGATCCCTGATAGAGCTACGGCACATCCGGTACGCCTCTATTGCCGTGCAAGTTGGGAGAGCTATATGCCACATCAGAATCGTTCTCGATCGCCGCGGGTGAGAAGTAGCGATTGCAGCAAGGCCCTAGCCTCACTCCCCAGGCTCCCCTGGAACTCCTGCACTATTTCAGCATATGAGCTACCTGGCCGAATTCCTTCCGCAAGCATTCTATGGAACCCCGACTTCGTAACCTCAAGCCCAAACGCCTCCTGTGTAAGCACCCCGACGTTTTCACCGAAGGTTTCTATTTCTGGGCGGTCGGCATAGACCTCATTCCCATACCGTCTCAGTTTCCAAACACATTTTCGGGGAACTTCTTGCAGCACCACAGGAGAGTGGGTGGCTATTATCGCAGCGCCGTTGCGATCAATAAGCAGGTCGGAGAGCGCTCGGATAAACGCCGACAGTAAAGGAGGATGCAAATGGGATTCGGGCTCATCCACGAGCACTAATGACCGTTCCTCAAGTGTTTCCACTAAACGAGTAATCGTCAGGAGCACAATCTTATGACCCGAGCTCAAGACGCGGAACAAATCTCGCGCATCAGCTTTAATCTCCTCGTCGCCCGCGTCAGAATCTGCGAGTCCGGCTATTTGCGCATCAGCAAAGATGGGGTCACTCTGGAGCATTTCGAGTGCCCGACGCCAACGTGCCATGCGCGCTTGCTGTAAGCACGCTGTGACGCTCGTCCCAAATTCTTGAGCTAGAGCCGACGCATCTTTCAAGGAATTAGCTTTGGCCGTTGAGGATCTCGCGACTCGTTTCAGGCCAATATATCTGTAAAGTATTCCCCTTGAGCGGTCTTGCGAGTTACTCACTGGTCGAAACTCGTCGAAGGCGCTAAAGGCAACTGATACCACATTTGCGAATAGGTTCTCGGGCGGCCCATTTGAAAGACCAGATTCGATTTTACCGGCAGCGGTATCAGTGCCTTGAGATACTAGAATGAGCGCAATATTGTTCAACAGATGTGACTTGCCAGCACCATTTGGCCCTATTACCACATGGACGTTCGTGGGCGGTTGAGACTCTGGTTCAACCTCAAATGATAGACTCAAAGGCTCATCTACCTGCTCTTCCCTATCCTGCGGGTAGATGTATCTGAAGCTGAACTGCGATAGCCGCGCACCCCCTAAGGCCATTCTGTGAAACTGGTTCAGGACCGTGGACACGGAGACGAACCTTAGAAGCGATTTTCCTGTGACTGTTTCATGTCTTGCCCGCCGAAAAAGCTCGAGGTTCAGAGCCATATCGTTCAAGGCGCCGAGCACAGCGAGGCGAATCTCGGAACCGAGCTTATTGAGATTCTCATAATAGGAATCGTCCTGACCTAACGAAAAGAAGTCGCTAGCCAGATTAGTAAACGAATCGGGAGGACTCACCCAGCCTTCTTCCCCTATCCCAAAGCGTCCAATCTTAACGTTTCCTATCGCATGAAGTGCACCGTCAGCGTCCCGGTAGCTCAAGAAGTATTGCGTTTTGAAGCGGTAGTCGTCCCATCTATCCCTGATAAGGAATGCTGTTTCGAGTGTGGCCGGCAACGAGGTGCGTGATTCGACGGTCCAGAACCTCATGGTTAGCTCCTTGTTGCCTTCGGAGGCGGAGAGGAACGACTGCTGAGCCAAGACTACGCTGGAGGGCCCCAAAACAGCTTGGCCGGTTCGCGTTCCCATCTGGTGTAGTGACGAGACCCCGTGCCGCCCAACGACTAGACGCTTGCCGATCAATACGGCGACGGTCAAGGCCGGGGCCAACTACGACGGCAACCGTCTCATCGGCATCAGCGATCCAGGCCTGCGCCCTACGACACGTCCTCGGGTGCAAAGACCTGCTCTAATGTCCTGGTGCGGGGCCAGTACAGCGACAGCCCTCTCTTTCGGAAGGTGCTCGAGGCCATCCAGCCCCCGCTCGGCAGCGATCAGACGTCCCCGTGCCTGACTGGACAGCCTGACCGCGGACTAATCGGCGTCTCGACGACGCACACGGCACGATCATCTCAGCACCCCGCAAGGCCATGCCTATGTGTGAACCACCAGGCCCCATCGCATGCCTTCTTACACTTGCGGAATGCACCAAGCTCGCCGTGTCGACCGTTGGCGTGGGACATTGACGGGATGACCTTGGAGGTGGCTCGAGCTAGGCAAGGCGTTTTCGCAGCTCATGCTCACTGCGCCGAACGTACGGCCACCGCACTCCTACAGCGTGTGCTGTCTAGAGCTTCCACGCTGCGCCTCCCTGAACGTTTTTCATCCTCACGCCGCCTGCGCAACTCGGTGATTCTGCAGGACGGCGATGGCCTTGCACAGGTGGCCTACCTTGGACGGGCTGCAGCGTAGCTTCCGGAGGATCTTCCAGCTCTTCAGTTGGGCGTTCGCGCGCTCACCGGGGCCGCGGAGTCTGGCGTGGGAGCGGTTGGCCTGCTTCTGGGAGGCGGGTTTGTTCTTGCCTTTGTACGGGGTGCGGACCGGGCCTTCGGCTCCCTGGTAGGCCTTGTCGGCCAGGGTGATGATCCCGGCCTGCTCGAGTGCGCGCAGGATGCCCCAGATGCGGGCGGCGCTCAGGTCGTGGGTTCTGCCCGGCAGTGCCCCCGAGGTCCACAGGATCGTTCCGTCTGGTGCGGCGATGACCTGGATGTTCATGCCGTGCACGCGATGCTTGCCGGAGAAGTACGGCCGGTCGGCGGCGATCCGGTCGATGTGGATCAGGGTGCCGTTCAGCACTAGGTAGTGCAGGCCGTCGTGCTTGGCTCTGCGTAGCGTCTGGCCGAGCTTGGGCGAGCGCGCCGACAGCAGCATCACGGTCTCCTCCCCATACCGCCACGCGGTCGCAGTGGAGACTCCGAATCCGGCTCCGAGCTCGGGGAACGTCTCTCCCTTGCGCAGGTAGACCAGCACGAGCAGGGCTTGCTGTCCCGGGTTGAGCAGCCGCCATGTCGACCCGATCGTCTTGCGGTGCCGGCGGATGAGGCCGGCGACGTAGTAAGGGTTGAGCGCGACAAATCGACGGCAGCAAGCCCGCCGTCGATGTCGAACACCAGGACACCTTCACCAGTCATGTGCCGAGATTACGAGCCTCGCCCTCTCAGACTGGCCACCGATCGCTCCGCGTCCTTTACATTCACGCCCTCACATCAGCAGCCGATGCCCAGATCCGGCGCGGGCGGATATCAACGGACCCTTCGGCATCGCACGCAATCGGCTGCTCAGGCAAGACCCCGAAACCCCCGGTGTTGAGGGCACGTATTTCGCGTCTCGGCGGGCATGGCCGATGGTTGGCAGTTAGATTCGGGGCAGCGGAATGCGGGTGCATCGCTCGGGGGCGCGTGTGCGTGAGGGGCAGGTGCGTGAGCGTGGATGTGGCGGCGTTGGTGGCGGCGATCTCGCCGTGGGGGATGGCGGCGGTGGGGACGTACGGGGCGGCGGTGCTGGCCCGCGCACAGGAGGACGCGGCGGACGCGACAGTGGGCTGGGGGCGGAAGATCCTTCAGCGCGTGTTCGGGACCAACCCCGCCGAGGAGGTCCCCGAGGCGATCGCGGAGCTGGCCGAGGCTCCGGATGACGCCGATCTTCAGGCAGCTTTGCGGGTGCAGATCAGGAAGGCTCTCGCCGCCGATCCAGACCTGGCCGACGACGTACGCCGACTGCTGGAAGAGGCGGAGTCGGCCACAGGCGGCACCGGCTCCGGCACCACGGTGACCGCGACTTCGCGTGGAGTGGCGGCCGGGCGGGACATCACCGGATCGGTGGCCACGGGCGACAACTCGTCCATCACCAGGCGGTAGCCCATGACCCGCGACGCGGAACAGCAGGGCCAGGAGCGGCCCGGCGCCTCTGAGCGCGCGGTGATGGCGGAGCGGGACATCACCGGAAATGTGATCACCGGTGACGGGTCCTCGATCGACGCGCGGACTACTCATCTGCCGCCGGGCGGTCTACTCGCGCCGGGCCAGGTCGAGCTGGCCGCTCCGATCAGGTTTCTGCAGCCACCGCGGGCGGCGGAGTTCGTCGGGCGTGGCGAGGCGCTGGAGAAACTGGAGCGCATGCTGGCCGCAGAAGGCGAGCCGGTGATGATCCGCCAGCTGGTGCGCGGGATGGGCGGGGTGGGCAAGTCGGAGCTGGTCCGGCATTACGCCGCCGCACGTCAGAACCGCTACCCGGTGGCGTATTGGATCACGGCGGACTCGGCGGAGAACATCGAGAAGGAGTTCGCCGCGCTGGCGGCGGAGATCCACGCGCCCATCGCGCTGGCCGGCAACCTGACCGAGGCGGCCCAGTGGGCGCTCGGCTGGCTGCGCGCACACCCCGGGTGGCTCATCGTGCTGGACAACGTCGAAGACCCCAGCCATGTGCGGTCCTGGCTGGATCACCTGTCCACCGGCCATGTGCTGATCACCACCCGCCGGGACGTGCCCTGGCCGGGAACGCAGTCCGTGACCTTGAACGTCTTGGACGAGAGCCCGTCGGAGCACCTGATCGCCAAGGTCAGCGGGTACGAGCAGCCGGAGCATCACGCGGACGTGGCCGCGATCGCCGCCGAGCTGGGTTATCTGCCGCTGGCGCTGGAACAGGCCGCCGCCTACATCCGCCAATCCCGCAAGAGCCCCGGCCGCTACCTGGACCTGCTGCGCCGTCACCCGGCCCGGATGTATGCCAAGTCGGCGGCGGGCGGGACAGCCGAGCAGACCATGGCGCGGCTGTGGGACACCCACCTGCAGGCCATCCGCGAACGCGACGAGGCCGAGGGCCTGCAGGCGGAACACCTGCTGCGCACCCTGGCCTGCTACGCCCCGGACAACGTCCCCCGCACGCTTCTTCTGGGCGATGCCGACGATCCGGATCTCGATGACGCGCTAGAGCTTCTGGCCTCCTACAGCGTGATCATCCGCTTGTGCGAGGACGAGCGGGAGACGGTGAGCATGCACCGGCTCTTCCAAGCGGTGGTCTGCAACGGTCTGGACTACCACAACCCACGCACTCACGCTGCCCGTGAGGATGCCTTGACCCGTCTGGCTCAGGCCCTGCCCGCTGACCCGGATAGGAACGTGTCGGGATGGCCTGTCTGGCGTGATCTCCTCCCGCACATCGATGCGCTTGCGCGCCGCCATCGGGAAGGAACCGAACCGGAAGAACTCGGCAGGGTCCTCAACCAGGCCGCCGTCTTCTCCATCAGGCAAGGCCGGCATCTGTATGCCCAGGACCTCTGCAGTCGGGCCCTGGCGATCACCGACACCGCGCTTGGTCCCGACCACCCAAACGTGGCGATCCGGCTGGGGAATCTGGCGGCGAGCTTCCGCGCTCTTGGTCGTCCTGGTGAGGCGGTTCCGCTGGACGAGCGGGCCTTGGCCATCACCGAGGCCGCGTTCGGTTCCGACCACCCCAGCGTGGCCGTCTGGCTGGGGAATCTGGCGGCAAGCTACAGCGATCTGGGTCGTCCTGGTGAGGCGGTTCCGCTGCAGGAGCGGGCCTTGGCCATCACCGAAGCCGCGTTCGGCCCCGACCACCCCACCGTGGCCACTCTGCTGGGGAATCAGGCGGCAAGCTTCCACGCTCTCGGTCGTCCTGGTGAAGCAGTCCCGCTGCAGGAGCGAGCCTTGACCATCACCGAAGCCGCGTTCGGCCCCGACCACCCCACCGTGGCCACTCTGCTGGGGAATCAGGCGGCAAGCTTCCACGCTCTCGGTCGTCCTGGTGAAGCAGTCCCGCTGCAGGAGCGAGCCTTGACCA
>NZ_JBGNUW010000037.1:77321-91972 GCF_041950495.1 Nonomuraea sp. MTCD27
CATCACCGAAGCCGCGCTTGGTCCCGACCACCCAGACGTGGCCACTCTGCTGGGGAATCAGGCGGCAAGCTTCCACGCTCTCGGTCGTCCTGGTGAAGCAGTCCCGCTGCAGGAGCGAGCCTTGGCCATCACCGAAGCCGCGTTCGGCCCCGACCACCCCACCGTGGCCACTCTGCTGGGGCAACTGGCGTCCAGCTTCCGCGCTCTCGGTCGTCCTGGTGGAGCAGTTCCGCTGGAGGAGCGGGCCTTGGCCATCACCGAAGCCGCATTCGGTCCCCACCACCCAGACATGGCCACCCGACTGGGGAACCTCGCGTCCAGCTACAACGCTCTGGGGCGCCCTGGTGAGGCGGTTCCGCTGCAGGAGCGGGCCTTGGCCATCACCGAGGCCGCGTTCGGTCCCGACCACCCAGACGTGGCCACTCTCCTGGGGAATCTTGCGTCGAGCCACTACGCTCTGGGGCACCCTGGTGAGGCGGTACGCCTGGAGGAGCGTGCCCTGGCCATCGTCGAAACCTCATTCGGCCCCGACCACCCAGACATGGCCATCCGGCTGGGGAACCTCGCGTCCAACTACCACGCTCTGGGGCGCCCCGGTGAGGCAGAACGCCTGGAGCAGCGTGCCCTAGCCATCATCGAAGCCGCGCTTGGTCCCGACCACCCAGACGTGGCCATCCGGCTGGGGAACCTTGCGTCGAGCCACTACGCTCTGGGGCACCCTGGTGAGGCGGTTCCGCTGCAGCAGCGAGCCCTGGCCATCACCGAAGCCGCGCTCGGTCCCGATCACCCAGACATGGCCATCTTGCTCGGGAACCTGGCATCGAGTTACCACGCGCTAGGACGCACCGGTGAGGCGGTTCCGCTGCAGCAGCGAGCCCTGGCCATCACCGAAGCCGCGCTCGGTCCCGATCACCCAGACGTGGCTATCGGGCTGGGGAACCTTGCGTTGAGCTTTTATGCATTGGGTCGCCCGGGTGAGGCGGTTCCGCTGCAGCAGCGAGCCCTGGCCATCGTCGAAACCTCATTTGGCCCCGACCACCCCACCGTGGCTATCTTCCTGGGGAGCCTAGCGTCCAGCTACGACGCTCTGGGCCGCACCGGTGAGGCGGTTCCGCTGGAGGAGCGGGCCCTGACCATCACCGAAGCCGCATTCGGCCCCGACCACCCAGACATGGCGATCCGGCTGGGGAACCTTGCGTCGAGTTACCACGCGCTGGGACGCACCGGTGAGGCGGTTCCGCTGCAGCAGCGGGCCCTGGCCATCACTGAAACCGTCTTCGGCCCCGACCACCCGCAAGCAAAAGTCTTACGGCAGAATCTGGACTACATGCATCACCAACGTACGAAACAGACTTCCAGATGCGCGCCTGCCCACTACGGCGATTCGAACCGTAACGCCCCTTGCCCATGCGGTTCGGGCAGGAAGTTCAAGCGCTGTCATGGTGCCGGTTCGGCTTCCTGAGCAGAGCAGTGCCGACAGGACGTGTGACGCCAACACTGACGGCAACGTCGGCCACCAACCCCGTGCAGACAACACCGCTGGCAACCGTCCGCTCCCTGGTCGTAGTGCGTGAAAGGGTTGATCGCTACTCCTGAAAGCGGACGGTCATGCCGCCGCGGAGCTTCTAGCATTCGACCGGTAGCCAGTCGTGGCTTACGCCTTGATGAGGAGCGCCGCCCAAGGTTGGGTAGGCGTCTCAATGGGTGCGGTTCAACACCTGGTCTTCTGCCTCGTCGAGCCAGCGCCGATACCAACGGGCGAAGCCGAGTGGGTTTCCGTCGTCGCCGTGGAGCGGTCGGAATCCCTTCCCATCAGCGGTGTCATCCGCCCACATCTGACCCTGTGCCGGGCCGCTGATCATCAGGGCCTCTCGCAGTGCGCAGCCCAGGTGACATAGATGCAGCAGCCCGATCGAATGCCGGGGATCGTAGACGAGCGTGTCGTGCTGCTCCCAGTACGCATCCTCGGCCGCATTGAACTCCTCGGTGGAATCGAAATCGTCCTCGTCTGGCGGTTCAGGTAGGCCGTCGGCCGGGTTGAACGCCTCGGTGTGAGGAAACGGCTGGTTCAGCGTGTCCAGGTCGGTGAGGTTGACGCCGTCACCCTCCCACCGCCAGCGTCCGCTCACGCGACGCACGAGAAAGAGTCCGTAGGCCGGACCGGCCCCGCCTGTCGGCGTACGGGTCGGTGTGCAGAGCTGAGTACGGATAAACGTGCAGAGGGGCGTGCCTGGGGTTTGGGGTGTTGAGGTGCTGATCGTGGCTGATAATCGGCCTGGTGAGCTGGGTTGCCAACATCATGGTGTCGGTCGATATGGCAGATCGGCCCAACGTGGAGTCGTTAAGTGAGTGGTTGCGGGTGGAAGCCCCGCTTCGGGACCGACCTGGTAGTGGGTGTGGGTTCCTCACTGAGACGACCGGTCAGGATTCGCCGTGGGGTGGTTGGAAGTTCCCCGAGTGCACGGTGTGGGCCGGGGCGCTCAATCACGCGGATCTGACGGCGGTTGTTGATCGGGTCGGGGGTATCGCTTGGCGCTGCCCCAACGCGGTGCAGGTATTCCTGATGGATCAGGAGGAATCGTTCTTCCGGGTGTGGATGCTGCGGGATGGGGAGCTGCGACAGTACGCGCCGACACGGCCTGATGAAGAGGACGAGGACTTCTTTCCGGATGAGCGGTGATTTCGGGCGGAGGTGTCAGTGGTGGCCTGGGTCGTCGCGGGGTTGGTGGCATAGGCCGGCGACGGTGAAGCTGAACAGATCGATGACGGTGCAGGCGGCGAACCTGGCGTTACCGGTCGGCCCTGGGGTGTTCCGGGCGGTGAGGAACGCGGCGAGCCGGTCGCAGATGGCGGGACTGCGTAGGAACTCGTCGATGGTGGTGAGTAGGTCGAGCTGATCGGCAAGGAGGCCGGTGCGGTCGTCGGCCGACTGTGCGGCTGTCATCCGGTGGCTGCGATGTCGGTGTCGAGGGCGGAGTCTTCGACGGCGGCAAGGCGGTTCTTGAGCCGGTAGCTGGGGCCGTTGATCGCGATGACTTCGCAGTGGTGCAGAAGGCGGTCGAGGATGGCCGTGGCCAGGACTTCGTCGCCGAACACCTGTCCCCATTCATCTGGGGGTGGCACATGTTCCTGTCGGAGGATTGCGGCTGCTAGCTGGGGTTCCTGGGTTGTTTCTCGTTTCCCTGATTCGTGAGGTGCGAGAGGCGTATGTTAGGTGCTGCCTTCATTTTTCCGGTGTGAGGAAGGTGTGCCGGTGGCGCGGTCTCGACTGCGGGTGCTGGAAGGCGGGGCACTCCCGCAGGAGCCCCTGGCCAGTGACCCGATGGAGTATCAGGCGCGGTGCGTCGAGGCGTTCGTGGCATCGTGGGCCGCTCGCGGGTTCAGCCCGGTGACCATCGAGAACGATACCGGGCTGCTGGAGCGGACCCTGGCCGCGCTCGGCCGTCCGGCCTGGGAGGTCACCCCTGAAGACATCGACCGGGTGGTCGGCGACCTGGCGCTGGCCGGTCGCGCCGCCTCGACGCGGCGCGAGTATGTGCAGATCTTCAAGGGCTTTCACCGTTTCTTGCAGGTGCGTAAGGCCGCTGAGATCGAGGCCGCGTTCGGGGTGCGGCTGGTCTGCCCGGTGGATGAGTTCAACGCCTCCCGGCATGTCGGCGACGACTCACCGGCCACGCTGCCGCCGCCGACGCCGGAACGGGTGAGCGGCTTCTTCGACTTCCTCAAGGACCGCATCGCCACCGCCCGCAAGTACGCGCCGGCGGCGCGGGATTATGCGTTGTTTCGCACCCTCTATCACGCCGGGCTGCGATCGGAGGAAGCCGCGCTGCTGGACCGGCCGGACGCGCACTTCAACCGGGGTCCGTTCGGCAAGCTGCATGTCCGCTTCGGCAAGGGCGCTCACACCTCCGGGCCGCGGCCGCGGTGGGTGCCCATGCTGGACGGGCTGGACCTGGTGCTGCGCTGGTTCCTCGATGACGTGCGTGGTCGTTTCCCCGACTCGGCGGTGCTGTTCGCCGATGAGTCCGGCGGGGCGTTGCATCGCGGCACCGTCCGTAACCGGCTGCGCTATCTCATGCAGTTGGAGGGACGGCCGCAGGAAGAGTGGTTCAGCCCGCATGCGCTGCGCCGGGCGTGCGCCACCCACAACTACGAACGTGGCGTGGACCTGGTGGCCATCCAGCAGCTGCTCGGGCACTGGACGGTCAGCTCGACGATGCGCTATGTCCGGCCGTCGGCCACCTTCATCGAAGATGCCTATCGCCGGGCGGTGACGAGCACCCTGGGCGAGTTGACCGGGCAAGGAGAGCCGACAGCGTGAAGATCCGATGGAAACTGCGGATGGCCGCCGCGCAGCGTGAGGTGTGGACCGGTGCCCAGCTGCGGCGGCTGCTGGCCGACAAGGCCGGGCTGGAGCTGTCGGCGGCGTCGGTGTCGGCTCTGCTGACCAAGGAGCCCACGCAGGTGAAGCTGTCCACCCTGGCCGCGTTGTGCACCGCGCTGGAGTGCAGCCCCAACGACCTGTTCGAGGTGGACACCACCCCGATCGAGCAGCCCGTCCGGCCGCCGAAGCCGGCGGCCGAACCGAAAGCCGCCTCCAGCGGTGGCCGGTCCATGCCACCGCTGTGACCGAGCACGGAGGGCGGCGGTGGGGAAACGGCAACGCGACTGCGCAGACTGCGGCGGCCCGGTCGGCATCATCGGCCGCCAGCACTGCTGCCGCTGTTTGAACCGGCTCACGCAGGCAGCCGCCAAGGCGTCCTGCCCGGCCTGTGGCAAGCAAAGGGTGCTGCAGGCCGATACCGGCCGGTGCATCACATGCTCACGCGTCTGCCTCGAGTGCGGGCATCCGGTCCGCTCACCGGATGCGACGTTGTGTCGGGACTGCGCCCGCAAGGCGCGGCAGCGGGCAGCTCAGCAGCCGTGTCCACGCTGCGCCCGCCCGGGCTATCTGCGCGACGCCACCGGATGGTGCGGGACCTGCTCACGCTCCCGCCAGGCCAAGGACCCGCCGCGCGTCTGCGACAGCTGCGGCCAGTTGCGCCCGCATGCCGGTCACGGCCTGTGCTCGGCTTGCTGGCAGCGCCGCCCCGAACGGCCCTTCGTCGCCGGGGAGAACCTCATCGCCCGGCTGACTGACCCGCCGCCCTGGCTCGGCGATCTCATCGGCCATCTGGCCGCCGGTCATTCTCCGGCCCGGGCGTGCACGTTGATCGGCCAGCTGGGACGGCTCTTGGGCGACGAACATCCCAACCACCCTCAAGCTCTGCTGGAGCGGGCCCGCCTGCCCGGCCGCTCGATGGGCCCGTTGGCGCGCGGGCTGGAGGTCTTCTTCGTCGAACAGGGGCTGGCGTTGGCCACCGACCATGCCGAACGGCTGGCCGCCGGCCGCCGTCGCCGCCGGATCGACGCCGTCCCCGAGCTGTTGCGGCTCGCGGCGGAGGCGTTCAACACCTTCCTGCTGCGCTCACGCGAGCGGGCTCGCCGGGCTGGAACGCAACCCCGCGCCGACGTCACCCTCGACATCAAGCTGTCCACCCTGCGCGATCTGGCCCAGCACGTCAGCGCGCGCGGAAAGCAGGACTGGGCCCTGGTCGACGTGCACGACATCGAGACGTTCCTGGCCGCTCAGCCCAAGAACCGGGCCCGGCGACTGCAGATCGCCCGGCAGTTCTTCCGCTTCGCCAAGAGCCACAAGATGATCCTGATCGACCCCACCAGCGGGCTGTCGGCGAAGGCGCCCAAGGGCTTCATCGGCAAGACCCTCACCCTCGACCAGCAGCGACGCCTCTTCCGAAGATGGACCACCGACCCGGCCGTCCACCCTCACGAGGCTCTGCTGGGCCTCCTCGCCCTGCTGCACGGCGCCTCCAGCAGCGAGGTCCGCCACTTGCGGCTGAATCAGATCGATCGGGCCGGCCGCGCTATCCGTCTCGGGCAACGTCCCCACCCGGTGCCTTTGGACCCGGTCAGTTGGGCCACCGTGCAGCGTGCGTGGCCCACCGCGAGACGCAGCACACCAGCAACCCGCATCTGATGGTCACCAAGGGCACTAAGGCGGGCCGGAACCCGGCCTCCGTCGCCTATGTCAGCCACGTCCTGGACCCGGCCGGCATCTCACCGCGGATGCTTCGCTCCACCCGCCTGATCGACTTGGTCAACACCATGGACGCCAAACTCGTCGCCGCAGCCTTCGGGATGCACCCCGAAGGTGTCATGATCTATCTCGCCGATCATGTCGCCCCTGGCCGCCTGCCCGCACCAAGCTCGGCTGACCGGCCCGAGTGAGGCTTATCCTTGCTGCGGCGAACTCAGATGATCATGATGCAATCTCCCCGGACGCGGTCCGGACACGCAGTGTGGGGCGTCCCGCAGGATGTCCCCTCCTTCGAGAGGCGGCCATGCAGTCACCGAACTACCTGCACGACCTTCTTGTCTCGACCATCTTCACCGAGGGGCTCGATGCCGAGATGGACCTGTGGGCGCTGGGGTTCAGCGCCATGTGGATCAAGGGCGCGGACCTCGAAGCGCTCGCCCGAACCTTCCACCTGGACCTCGCCACCCGTACCCCGTGCTACCTGAGCGAGATCCTCGACCACGCCATCGACGACGAATCCCGCTGGGTCGCCGAGGTCAACGGCTGGATCGGCATCGTGCCGGCGCACGGCCACGGCGAGTTCCTGCGTTCCGTCACCGAAGGCGGCCGTGAGGCCCTCGGCCTCCGCATGGACATCAACGGCTACGCCTACTTCGATTACGCCCGCGACGGCCGCACGGTCGTCTCCTTCGACCCGCTCTCGCCCGAGAACTGGATGCGGTCCGGCGACGATCCCCACGCGCTCGATCACCTGATGGACGGACTGCGCTTCCAGATCAGCGATGACGACGTCCTCGACAATCCCGTGGAGGATCCGGAGAGCATCAGCTCGGCCTTGGCGCTGATCGGACGCGTCACGGAAACCGACATCGCCGCCGACTGGTTCCTGGCGCAGCACTCACGCATCAGACCAGCCTCCTGACGTCTCGCGCTCAGGGCAGGAGCCCACCGTTGGCTGGCCGTTCTGGGAGACCTCCGTCGTGACCTAACTGGAGGCGGGAGAACAGCTGACAGCCTTAGCCGCAGACACACGTGATTTCCGTTCATGGCTGAACACGTGCAGTTTCGGCGTCACCTGACACACGTTCGCGCGAACATGTGCGCTTTGGAGAAGGCCTTGTTGCTCGTCAGGAGGATTGAGCCCTTCTCATACCGTTTCGAGATGACCTGGAAGACGAGGTTGGCCTCGTCGCGGGCCAGCGGCTGGTAGCCAACCTCGTCCAGAACCAGGACATGTGGGCGCTGGTAGGCACGCATCTTGGAGGTCAGGCGGCCGATGGCGTCGGCGGCTTTGAGCTGGCGGACCATGTCGTCCAGGGTGGTGAAGTAGACGGAGTAGCCGGCCCGGCAGGCCGCCACGGCCAACGCGACCGCAATGTGCGTTTTGCCCACTCCGGGCGGGCCGAGCAGGGCGGCGTTGGACTTGGCCTCGGCGAACGCGACGGTGGCGAGGTCTTTGACCTTGCGCGGGTCCAGCGTGGGCTGGTAGCTGAAGTCGTAGTCGTCGATGCTCTTGTGGTGCGGCATTTTGGAGATGCGCAGCGCATGCCGGATACGACGCTCTTCCTTGACGGCGTGTTCTTCCTCGAGCACCAGGTCCAGGAAGTCCAGGTAGCCCATCTGGGCGCCATCGGCCCGGGAGACGTGGTCGGCCAGCGTGGCGGCCAGATGCGGCAGACCCAGCTTGGTCGCGGTGCCGCGGATCCGGGCGGTGACAAGCTCACTCAACGGTTGGTGTCCTTCAACTCGTGGAAGCCGCCGTCTTCCAGACGGCTGCGCGGTGAAAGGCTGGTTCAGGAGAACGGGCCGGTGCCGGTGATCTGGTCATAGACCGACAGCGGTCGACGGCCGACCTCCACCTCGGCGGCCTCAGTGCGGGCCAGCAGGAACCGCAACGCGCCGGCGGGTTGCCCGCGGCGGCGGCGTGCGGCCGACAGTTCGTCAACGGGACCGCCGTTCGGATCGGGCTCGTGGCTGGTGGTGGTGGCGCGGGTGTGCCCGTCGGGCAGGGCGTCCCAGTGGGCGGCATCAACGATGCGGGCACCGCGACCCAGGGCCCTGGGGTGCACGGCCAATAGCGTGATCCCGCTGGAGTCGGGGACGGTGGCGTGGATGCTGACGGTCGCCGAGGAGGCACGGATTTCCACCAGTTGCCGGTGGAACACCGCGGTGGCGGGGACGGAGTAGAGGTTGGCTTCAAAGGCGACCAGGCAGTCCTTGCCGACGTGCCGCAAGTGCCGGTCGGTAACCAGATACGGTTTGGCCGGGACCGGGCGCAGGGCCGCGTGGTCGCGACGTGCGCGGATCCCGATCACTTCCCCGTGAGTGCGGTGGGTGGTGCGCCGGCGCAGCGGAACCCAGGCCAGGAATGCGTTGTCGATGTCGGTCAGCGAGGAGAACGACCGCCCCGCCAGTACGTGATCGCGGATGATGGTCACCTGCCGTTCCACCCGTCCCTTTCCAGTCGGCCGGTAGGCGGCCAGCACATCGATGTCGAAGCCGTAGTGTCCGGCGAACGCGACCGCTTCGGGGTGCAGCGGGACCGCTTTGCCAGGGGCGACGTGCCGGCGGACCACGGTCTTGGTCCGGTCGTAGACGATCGAGGCCGGCACCCCGCCGAAGTGGTCGAACGCGCGGCGGTGGCAGGCCCAGAAGGTGGCCAGGTCCTGGCTGGTGGTGAAGCAGACGAACGGGTCCCGCGAATACGACAACACCATGTGGAAGGAGTAGACCTTCGCTATCCCGACGTGGGCGAGGATAGCGCCCTCGTCTCCCCAGTCCACCTGGGCTTGGGCGCCCGGCACTACCTCGAACCGGCGGTGTAGCCGGGCCAGCTCACTGGGTGTGTAGCCGAGTTCTTCGGCGATCTTGGGTCGGGCCTCCTGCAGATACAGCTTGACCCGCTGGTAGTGGCCGGTGAAGCCGTACTGCTCCACCAGCCGCTCGTGGATCACCGACGCTTTCAGTAGCAGTTCAGCCCGCAGCCACGCATCGATCACGTGGGCGTAGGCATCGATCACCTGACCGCGTCGAGACCGCCGCGGGGCCGCTACCGGAGGCGCCGCCGGCCCGTCGTCCTCCAGGTACTTCTTCACCGTGCGCCAGTTCAGTCCGGTCTCCCGGGCGATTTCCGAGATCGACGCTCCCGCATCCCTGAGCGCCCGGAACCTGCGCAGGTCGAGCCACCGCTCAGCCTCCAGCACCATCCGACCGGCCCCCCGCCAAGTGAAGATCACCAACACTTGCCAGGCTCCAAGATCACCACCCCAGCACAGCGGCGGACACGCCGATCATCCCTGCACGTTTACCTGTACCTGGCTCTGCACTGGAACCCGTACGCCGACACCGCCGCGCCCCGCCTGCAGCAGGAAAGTCCGGTACTCGCCGGGCAGTTCTACCCGGAGCTGTGTCTCCAGGTCGGCCGGGTCGTCGGCTTTCAGTGGCGGCTCAAGCGTCCAGCCGTGGCCTCCAGCACCGAATACCGCATCGGCGCCGGGTGCGGTGGCCAGCCGCGAGAGCCGTTCGCTTACATCTGCCCAGTCGGCGTGCGTCACGTCCGGCACGATACAAGCACGAGTGGCCAGCACCCAGCGGTGCGGTGATCGCAACGTATCCGGCCGCAGGCTACGGGTGGGATACTCGCCGCGTGCCGCTCTATATACCTCGCGAAGACACCGGTTATCTCGATGGCGCCGTGCCGGTGCTGGTTCTCGTCTCGTCCGAGACGATCGAGCGGCTTCCCGCTTTCCAGCTTGATGCGGGCAGGCCGCTGCTCTGTGACGGCTGGGAGCTCCTTGCCGGCCTGACCGCCTCGGTGGTCGACGGTCCTGGTGATTCCGGGATCTTTGTCGAAGGCACTGTCCGTCCAGGGCAGCTCGAAGAGCGCATCGCATGGCTGGAGGCCGTTGACCGTGCTGGCGGTGCGGTCGTGCTGGTCGTCGACTCGCACGGCCCGGTGGATGATTGGGCTGCCCTGGCCGCTGACGAGAAGGCCCGGGGCGGGTTCGTTCGTACAGTTCAGCGGGCCGGTTGATCGCCCAGCGGCACCACCGATACGTCGTCTCAAGATGACCACCGGTCTGGATGGTCTCGCTAACGCCGTTGCTAGCAATGTCCCTGGACGCGTGTGTACACCTCTGCAAGCTGATCAAGGTCCAGAAGTCACTGAGCAGGCGTTTGTGACGGCGACGGACGTCCGTGGACGATCTCGAAGTGGCTTGTAACAACGCTCATGTCCACGAAGAGGCGCGGGCTTGAGGCCGACGTCAAGTACAAGGGCCCACGAATGCTCTTCCCCGCCGTTCCCTGGCCTTTTCATGCGTCAGACGAGCCGCGTCTTCGTCCGCACGTTGTGGCGGTCTGGCGGCCGCGGAGCTTCCGTCCCTCGGGCCTGGCGGCCCTTCGGCACGGATCCCCCTTGCCACCGGAGGATGTTGGGGCGCTCTCCCCCTCGGGCTGGGATATACAGGGGATGATCTTCACCGACGCAGGGCGACCGTAGGCCGTTCTCCCAGCTCAACATGCCAGCGCAACCGTAGAAGCGCTCGCTCTCCTAAAGCGGGTGCCGCAGGTTTGAATCCTGCCGGGGGCACTCACCTTGATAGGCACTTTTCGGCCCCTGACCTGCGGTTTTATGGCCGCAGGTCTTTGTTTGTGGACCATCCTAGGCAACTGACGATGCCCGCATGCAGCCACAAGACCATGATCAGAGGATATGTGCGGGTGATCTTGACGATGCTTGCCCAGGTCAAGTCCCAATATGGACTATCCACCCGACGGCAACTGGCCAAGGCCCGCCCGGCCAACGGTACAGACACGACCGTTGATCGCTCCCAATGCGTGCATACGCCCTAGCGTCCACCCCGCCCCACAAGCCCTGCCCCTCTTCTGATGGATCACGGGCAGGGGTCGAGATGATGCCTCAGCGGAAAGTGCCTCGTGCAGACGCCGCACCTCATGGATGAACAGGCTCGAGCCCTTGCGTGCCGCCAGCTCCGCCAGCCCCCGGCAGGTCGTCGCGGCCCCAGCGAGCACCGCCGCCCGCACGGCCACTTTGAGCAGGTCGCCCAGTCTTGGCCTGGTCTTTAACACCGGGCCCGGGCAACAGCAACGGCACCGCCTGAGCCAGGGCCGTCCACACGTCGGCGTGCGCTCCGGCCGCCTTGATTTTCGTCGAGGACGCCGGTGATCCGGTTGAGTTCAACCTGCTCGCCACGGACCGTGTGGCCCACGGCCCGGCCGAGGTCGGCCGCGGGCAGCTCCCCGTACGCGGCCAGCATGAGGATGGCGTCGACGCCAGGCCCCGCTGGGCAGGTGTGGGATGGTTCATGACGATCGCGCTCGCGATGCCCGCCGGTCCGTCGGTGCGCCAGCGCGGTCACGGCCTCCACCGGACCACTCCGTGGAAGGCGCTCAAGTAAGTGTGCGGCCAGTGCCTCCCGATGCAAGGACATGAGGGGCGGCCACGACACCGTGTTCGTGAAGGAGGCGGGATAGCCCCGTCTTGGGCGCGAGAGTTCACAGCTCGGCCGGGCGACCCGGGCACGCCCTCAGGGTGCGCGTAGGGCTCGCTGGGAACAGCGCGTCGTTATGCGGTCAGTACGGCGGGCGGGGTCGGCATGCAGTTGCGCGTCAGAGGCGGCTTCGCAGGGCGGCCATGTTCGAAGGCTTTCAGTCGGTGAGCGCCGTGCGTGCCTTCGTAGGCCGGTCCGTTGTACGCCACCCCGGCCCCGCGGTAGGTCGTACCCGCGCGTCCCGTACCGCCGGGCTGGGTGGACGGTCGGGGTTGGCGTAGGCGTTGGCGTCTCCGCGTCGCGACGACGCCCCGCAGACTTTCCGGTATCAGGGTTGAGCGCGTATGGCGGCGATGGCGATCTCACCGCTGACGGCGTGGGCCGCGACCACGGGCGCCACCACGCTGTCGACAAGGACAGTGGCCTGGCCGGCCGACCCGGACGTGTAGCTTACGCCGTCCACGACCGCCTCCTCCACGACCAGCGCCGGCCCCTCGGAACCGTTCCTGCGGCCGGGCACGTGGATGAGCTGAACCCGCTCCCCTCGCTGCAGGTCATAGGGCACCTGGCCCGGCTTGAGCGCCAACCCCAGCCTGACAGCCCTCCCTGCGGCCGCTCCGCCGTCACCGCCCGCGACCATCGGCCTGGTGAGCAGCGTCCCTGGCAGCACGGTGACCGTGGCCACTGTCACCGCCACCTGATCATGCTGCGACCAGGACCAGTACGAAACCCCGTCATCAGCGATACGCGCCTCCTGCAACACACCGCTACCGAACGGCTGCCCGGCGCCGACCCGCTCGGTGACACGGATGACGGACCTACGCTCGTCGGCACGCATCACCAGCACCGTCGTGGCCAGGGCACCACCGAGCACCAGCAGCACGGCGAGCGCGGCGAGCCCCGGGCTGCGTTGACGGGACCACTGCGGCAGCCCACGGGAAGCGACTCCAGTCAGCACTCGCTCCTCCAATCCTTCACGAAAATGGGCCGTTTCGAAGCCTTGGTCTTAGAAGTTGCGTGCCGGATTGCACCAGCGCCACGAGCCGTCCTCGGGATCGACGTCGGGGCCGTAGCAGAATTTGGCCCGCTCGATGGAGCCGAAGAACACCGAATCCAGAACACACCCGCGCTTCGGCCCGGCCTGCAGGAGGATCGTCCTGCCGATCGTCGTCCGGTACTCCACGGCCACTTTGTTCTCGTCATCGAGGTGATCACAGTGCAACGTCTTTACGGTTGGTGCTGATCTCCACATCCCCGAGTCGGCCGTACCCATCGTTCCAAGGCCGTCCGGATGCCCACACGGGCGCAGTTACCATCAGCGAAGCAGTCAGCACTCCCGCGTTGCTACCAGCATCCAGCGTGGCACCGCCTCTCCCTTCCGATCACGACGCCACATCATGTCACTGTTGGTAATTGATCACAATCATGGGGTAGCGAATAGGTAAAGGCCCGATCCCTTGACCGGCTGGCACAACGGATGCCCACGCGACCGTACGCGCCGTCGCAGGAGCACTGCCGAGCCGCCCCCGATACGCCAGGGAAGATCTTTTAAGCCTTCTCCTGACTGGCCGTTGCAGACCCACCACACTGAGGGGCGTGACACCCGATCTCGCCAACGTGCGGGACCGTCTGGTTCCTCTCAGTCGGCTTCACCAGGTGGCGGCCCTGCTCAACATGCCGCACCTGGGCGAGACCGCCACCCGCGGCGACACCCCGCAGGTCAAACGGCAGGCGGCGCTGTATGCCGACATCGCTGACTGGTCTCGACTGTCGGCGCGGGCGGCCGCACAATCCATCAAGCCGGACGCACCCGAGCCCACCGTCCGATTCGCCTACCTCATCGAATACACCGACCAGCACGCCAAGGGCTGGTATGAGGCTCCCAGCGAGCACTCGGATGGAATCACCCTGGCCGAAAGTGCCGAGACGGTCGCACTGACGGTACTCACGCAGTACATCGCCCACTTGGCCGAACACCGTGACGACTACCAGCTGTGGCTGGTGGATTCGCTGTCCTTGCGGGTGAGCGTGTGGCATGTGGATACCGCCGAGGCGCACCGCCGTGGCCGCCTGTCCAACTGGCCCTCCTCGGCGCACACGTTCCAGAAGACAAATCTCCCTCCTCACGCTGTCGAGATCCGCACGCCCGTCCAGATACGCCGATTCATGACTCCCCACATCAGCTCGTGACCGCATGGCAGCAAGTCGTCAGTACCGGTGGGTGAGGACGGCTCAGCCATGCCAACGGTCTGCCGGCCGGGCTCAACGACGGGCTGCCCGCCTTTCACATTCGAGCGTCAGATGATCGAGCAGTGGCAAGCATCAGCGGCCCTGTTGAGGGCCGCGTGGCATAAGACCGTCTCCACACTTCGAGGGGATTGACAGGACTCTGCGGATCTGGAGACTTACAGATTCGATGGAACTACACACCATTCCCATTCATCATGAGGGACGAACGGCGTCTTGGGATGGACAGCGACTGGCCGTAGGAATGTCTGCGGGACTTTTGGAGCTTAGTTTCGACGCCTGATGTTTAAGCTCTGCGACATCGCTCGTGATATCCGCCGGCTCACGACATGATCATCGTTGCCGTTCTCCGGCTCAGTCGCGCTGCTGGGCCTCCCCGTGCACAAACTCCGCCAATGCGCTGACCGCCGCCCTGCTGGCTATAGCGTTCTCGCTTGGCCGCCGGGGCCGCCGCCACCCGCCGCTTCATCTACGGGTACGGCCAGGCCGAGGACTTGGCGGGCATCGTCATTGTGCCGCTCATCACGGCCTCGGGAGAATTGGCCGGGGATGAGGCGGCCAAACGCCTTATAGATTCCCCTAGCATAGGCCCCTCGCTTCCAGGGCGACGCGTCACCCGATATCTCCAGTAGATCTCGATAGTAGCCGCATGCCTCGCCGAAATACCGTACCGGTGGGTGAGGACGGCTCAGCCATGCCAACGGTCTGCCGGCCGGGCTCAACGACGGGCTGCCCGCCTTTCACATTCGAGCGTCAGATGATCGAGCAGTGGCAAGCATCAGCGGCCCTGTTGA
>NZ_JBGNUW010000038.1:0-91540 GCF_041950495.1 Nonomuraea sp. MTCD27
AGTGTGGGCGGAGGTGGGGGCAGTGTGGGCGGAGGTGGGGGCAGTGTGGGCGGAGGTGGGGGCAGTGTGTGCGGAGGTGGGGGCAGTGTGGGCGGAGGTGGGGGCAGTGTGGGCGGAGGTGGGGGCAGTGTGGGCGGAGGTGGGGGGAGTGGGGGTTTCGGTGAGGGGATTGTGAGTGGGGGTTGGGGGTTTGGGGGTTGCGGTAGGGAGATTGGGGGTCGGGGTGGGGCGGTCTGTTGGTGAGGAGGACAGCGCGGGGAGCGGGTGGTTCATGGCCGTAAGGATGGTCCGGCGAGGCCGGGCGAAGGGCGGCCGAACGTGGTTCTGTGGAGGGCGGGGCGATATCCACAGGCCAACGCCCCCGACGCCTAACGTGCGACCGCAACCTCAAGGATGCAGGCGCAGGCCCTTCAGGACCTTGTCCACCCCGTTCTTCGCCCCATGTACGGCCACCCCCACCAACTCCAGCTCCCCCGCCACAACCCCCCGCACAGCCGCCCGGTTGTCCGTGTCGTTGCCGGTCTTGAACATCTCCTCGATGTACACGGCCACGTCCATCCCCCGCCCCACGGCCCTCTCCCGGACGCTCCGGAGTGAGGCCAGGTCCGCCTCGTACACGAGCACGGGCTGCCGGAACGTCGGCAGGTACGAGTTCCCCGACGCGTCCGAGTAGGGCTCCCCCACCATCCCGGGCACCCCGCCGGCCACGGCGCCGGCGAGGAAGGCGGTGACGTTGAGGCGCTGCCAGGTGGCCAGGTCCGACCGGACGACAATGCCGATCTTGGTGTCGAAACGCATGGCCGCCAGTCTTGCCGCCCCGCCCACTCCCGGTCTTGAACGCTCGTGCGCCCACGCCATCGTGACCGCGCGGGCGCCTCATCCAGCCGGGACGCCCCTTCGGCCTAGCAAGGCCCGGCAGCCCGCCCACCCCAGGCGCCCGCCCCGTTCGTACGCCTACGCCATGATGACCGGCTGCCAGTCGGGCACCTCCAGGTAACGCCGCAGCTCGGCGAAGCCCGACAGGAACCCGCCCCAGGCCGCGAACGGCGGCCGCGCCTCGTCGAACCCGCTCTGCACCAGCGTCAGCCGCGTCTTCCCGCCGGACCCAGCCAGCTCCCACGTCCCGACCCCCGCAGCGCCCCAGTCAACGGCGAACTTCCGGTCGGGCTCGAGCTCCAGCACCTTCGCCGGGTCGGGGTTGTTGTCGAAGCCGCCCATCGCGAGCCGCCCGCCCACGCGCGGCTCGATCTCGATGAGATAGCCGAACCACTTCGTCACCGCCTCGGACGAGGTGATCGACTCGAACACCTCCGACGGCGACGCCCCGACCTCCATCTCGACCCGCATCTCCGTCGAGGTGTAGTCCTGCATCGGCGTCAGGGGCCGCCCCTCGAAGTGCTCGGCGAGGTTGGTCAGCACCTGGCACCAGTACGTCTGCAGCACCCCCCGGATGCTCTTGCCCGTGACGACGTCCTCGAAGTCCCAGTGCGTCTGCGACAGGGTCAGGATCGTCCGATCGGCCCCGTCCGCCTCCACCGTCAGCTCGGTGGTCGTCTCCTCGCCGTCGAGCAGCCACGCGAACCGCACCGTACGCTCGTCAACGTGCAGCAGCCGCTGGTGCGGCGCGTCCCCCTCCGGGGTCGTACGCCCCCAGAACCCGAACCGTTCCGGCACCTCCACCTCGACGTGCTCGGCCAGCCAGATCCGCATGGCGGCCGGGTCGGTCAGCGCGCGGCGCACCTGATCGGCCGGTGCCGGGATGCGGGCGCGGATGATCATGGGCTCAGTCATCGTCTCTTTCTCCTCTGGGCTCTGTCTTGGGATAGCAGGCCAGGGCCAGCTTGAAGGCGTCGCCCTCCGACCCGCCGTACCGGGTGAACAGGTCCTGCAGCAGGCCCTGCAGCTCGTTCAGGAACTCCTGCCGGTTCTCCGGCCGCACGTGGATCTCCCCGGACAATCCGATCGACGGCAGCTCGGGGGCGGCCCTGTCGAGCGCCGCGATGTCGGCCTGAACCTCTTCCATCAGGTCGAGCAGGTAGCCGAGGCTCAGCTCGTCGCGGGCCTTGCGCAGCCCGATCCGGCCGACCAGGCGCGGCGACAGCCAGTAGGACCGCGCGCCGGCCTGGTAGATGCCCTCGTGGACCCCGCGCACCTTGCGCTCGGACACCAGCTCGGCCAGCCCCGCCTCGACCAGCCGCTTGACGTGGTAGTAGACCCGCTGCGGCGTCTGCCCGAGCCGTTCGGCGACCTCCGAGCAGGTGCGGGGCTCGGCCAGCTGCCGCAGCACCTCCACGCGCTGCGGCTTGAGCAGTGCCTCGGCCTGCTCGATCTCTTCCAGATACAGGACGTCTCTCATCGCAAAAACAATCTTTTACGTAAAAATCATCTTTGTCAATACGGCGGCACAATGGAGGGGTGGCGCATGGCTGGTCCCGATACTGGCGGTCACCCGACCGGCCGCTGGAGGCCATGCACGCCCACTTCGAGCGGCACGTCTACCACCGGCACAGCCACGAGACCTACTCCTTCGGGGTCACGGAGGCCGGCGCGCAGTCGTTCTCGTGCCGGGGCTCGGCGCACACGAGCGCGGCGGGCATGGTCATGGCCTTCAACCCGGAGGACCCGCACGACGGCCACGCCACGGACGCGCTCGGCTTCACCTACCGCATCGTCCACATCGGTCCGGAGTTGGTGGCCGGTGCCCTGGCGGACGTGTCGGGCCGCCGTACGGGCCTGCCCCTCTTCGCCGCCCCGGTGGTGGACGACCCCGCGCTCGCGGGCGCGCTGCGCGCCCTGCACGCGGCCCTCCTCGACGACGGCACGCCCGCGCTGCGCCGCGACGAGCTGCTCACGGCCACGATCGCGGCCATCGTGCGGAGAGCCGCCGCCTCCCCCGTCCGGGAAAGGCGAGAGAGATCAGCCTCGGCAAGGGCGGCCAGGCAGCTCCTGCACGACCGCATGACGGACGACCTCACCATCGAGGACCTGGCCAGGGAGACCGGCACCAGCCGGTACGCCGTCTACCGAGCCTTCCACGCCGAGTACGGCCTCCCGCCCAGCGACTACCAGCGCCAGCTCCGCCTCAGAAGGGCCCGCGCGCTGATCGCCGCCGGCACCCCCATCAGCGAGGCCGCCGCGGCGACGGGCTTCGCCGACCAGAGCCACCTGACCCGCTGGTTCACCCGCTACTTCGGCCTCACCCCCGGCGCCTACCGCCGGGCCGTCAGCTGACGGAACAGGCCCGGACCAGGCACATCACGGCCAGGCGCATCACGGTCAGGCGCATCACGGCCAGGAGCTGTCCTCATGGGGGTCGCCACCGTCGGTGAGCAGCCGCAGATCCGACTCGACCATCATCGCCACCAGCTCGTCGAACGCCACCCGCGGCTCCCACCCGAGCTGCGTCCGCGCCTTCTTCGGCTCCGCGCACAGCAGGTCCACCTCGGCCGGCCGGTGCAACGTCTGGTCGGTCACCACGTACTGCTCCCAGTCCAGCCCCACCGCGTTGAAGGCCGCCTCCACCAGCTCCCTGACGGACTTCATCCGCCCGGTGCCGATCACGTAGTCCTCGGGGTTGCCGGCCTGCAACATCAGGTGCATGGCCTTGACGTAGTCGCCGGCGAAGCCCCAGTCGCGCCGCGCCTCCAGGTTCCCCAGCCGCAGCTCGGTGGCCAGTCCCAGCTTGATCCGGGCCGCCCCGAGCGACACCTTCCTGGTGACGAACTCGGCCCCGCGGCGCGGCGACTCGTGGTTGAACAGGATCCCGGACACGGCGAACATCCCGTACGACTCGCGGTAGTTCTGCGTGAGGAAGTGCCCGTACGCCTTGGCCACCCCGTACGGGGAGCGCGGGTGGAAGGCGGTGCGCTCGTTCTGGGGCGTCTCGCTGACCTGACCGAACATCTCCGACGACGAAGCCTGATAGAAGCGGATCTGCCCCGCCGCGCCCGTACCGCCCCGCGACACGCCCGAACACACGCGAATCGCCTCAAGCATCCGCAGGACGCCCATCCCGGTCACCTCGGCAGTGAGCTCCGCCTGCTCCCACGACATGGGCACGAACGAGATCGCCCCCAGGTTGTACACCTCGTCCGGCTGAACGCGTTCCACCGCCGAGATCAGCGACCCCTGGTCCAGCAGGTCACCACGCACGACCTGGACGTCCGCCAGCAGCCTGCGCATCCGCGACACGCGCGGGTTCGCCTGACCCCTGGCCAGGCCCCACACCTCGTATCCCTGCTCCAGCAGGTGCTCCGCCAAGTAGGAACCGTCCTGGCCGGTGATGCCGGTGATCAGAGCGCGCCTGGCCAAGGGGTCCTCCAACTATCACTGCTGGACACGGCCACCGACGCCGTGCCCTTTGGGACGGGAATGTACAGCCAAGCACCCCAATAGGGCATCAAGCCACCTAGAACACGTTCCACCGAACCACGCTCGGTTACGGTAACGTCGCAGTTCGCACGACCTGCGACGGCCATTGTGAACAATTCCAGCCGACCTACCGAATGGTAGCCTTCTCGGACTAAGGTCATCTTTCACGGTACACGCCCGACTTCGGGCCCTACCGGCGGAGAAAGGGGTGTCCGTGCGGGAACGAACCCTGCGGATCGCGCTTCTGTCCTACCGCAGCAAACCCACCTGCGGCGGCCAGGGCGTCTATCTCCGTCACCTGAGCAGGGAGCTGGTCGCGCTCGGGCACCACGTCGAGGTGTTCTCCGGTCAGCCCTACCCCGAGCTCGACGAGGGCGTCATCCTGCGGAAGGTGCCCAGCCTCGACCTCTACCGCGACGAGGACCCGTTCAGAACGCCCAAGCTGCACGAATACCGCGACTGGATCGACTGGCTCGAGGTCGGCACCATGTGGACCGCCGGCTTCCCCGAGCCGCTGACGTTCACGCTGCGGGCCTACCGTGAGCTGAAGAAGCGGGTCGGCGACTTCGACGTCGTGCAGGACAACCAGACCCTCGGCTACGGCCTGCTCGGGATCCAGAAGCTGTTCCCCGTGGTCGGGACCATCCACCACCCGATCAGCGTGGACCGGCGCATCGAGCTCGAGGCCGCCACGGGCGCGAAGAAGCTGACCATGCGCCGCTGGTACGGCTTCGTGAAGATGCAGTCCCGCGTCGCGCCCCGGCTGAGCCCGATCCTGACCGTCAGCGAGTCCTCGCTGGCCGACATCCACCGCGACTTCAACGTTCCCCAGGCCAACATGCGCCTGATCCCGCTGGGCGTCGACACCCGCTACTTCCACCCGCGCCCGGACAAGCCCCGGCGCAAGGGCTCGATCGTGGCCGTGGCCAGCGCCGACTCCCCCATGAAGGGCGTCTCGACGCTGCTGCGGGCCGTGGCGAAGCTGGCCACCGAGCGCGACGTGAACCTCACCGTCGTGAGCAAGCCCACCCCGGGCGGCCCGACCGAGCAGCTCGTCCAGGAGCTCTCGCTCCAGGACCGGGTGCGCTTCGTGCACGGCATCTCGGACGACGAGCTGGGCGAGCTGATCGCCACCTCGGAGATCTCGGTCGTGCCCTCGCTGTACGAGGGCTTCTCGCTGCCCGCCGTCGAGCACATGGCCTGCGCCACGCCCCTGGTCGCCAGCCGTACGGGCGCGCTGCCCGAGGTCGTCGGCGACGCGGCCGTACAGGTGCCGCCGGGCGACGCCGAGGAGCTGGCCTCGGTGCTGCGCCGCCTGCACGACTCGCCGGAGGAGCGCGAGCGGGTGGGCAAGGCCGGATACGACCGCGTCATGGAGCGTTACACCTGGCGCGTCGTGGCCAAGAGGACCGTCGAGGCCTACCACGAGGCCATCTCGGCCCACCGGAAATGATCACAAGGAGAAGCGACAAGTGCTGACCGTGGACTTCGCCCGGCTTCCCGTGGGCCCCGGCGTGCGCGTGCTCGACCTGGGCTGCGGCGGCGGCAGGCACGCCTTCGAGGTGCTGCGCAGGGGCGCGGACGTGATCGCGTTCGACATGGACCAGTCGGAGCTGGACGGCGTGGCGGCCATGTTCGTGGCGATGGACAAGGCGGGCGAGGTGCCCGACGGCGCCACCGGCGAGATCGTCCAGGGCACGGCGCTGGACATGCCGTTCGAGGACGGCAGCTTCGACCGGGTCATCGCGGCCGAGGTGCTGGAGCACATCCCCGACGACATGGCGGCCATGAGCGAGATCTTCCGCGTGCTCAAGCCGGGCGGCACGGCCGCCATCACCGTGCCCAGCTTCCTGCCCGAGCGCATCTGCTGGGCGCTGGACGAGGACTACCACACCGCTCCCGGCGGGCACGTACGCATCTACACGCTCGCCGAGCTGTCGGCTAAGCTCAAGTCCACCGGGTTCGAGATCGGCCCGCACCACCACGCCCACGGCCTGCACGCCCCCTACTGGTGGATCAAGTGCGCGGTGGGCGTCAACAACGACGAGCACCCGCTCGCGAAGGCGTACCACGAGCTGCTGGTCTGGGACATCATGAAGCGCCCGGCCGCGACCAGGATCGCCGAGACCCTGCTCAACCCGATCATCGGCAAGAGCGTGGTCCTCTACGTCAGGAAGCCATGATCTCCCGCGGTGAGGTCGTCAGGACGGCCGAGAGCATCGCGGCGATCCAGCAGGACGACGGGGGCGTGCCGTGGCCGGAGGGCCACGTCGACGCCTGGAACCACGTCGAGTGCCTGATGGCGATGTCCGTGGCGGGGCTGTCCGAGCCGGTACGCCGGGGTTACGCCTGGCTGGCCCGCCACCAGCGCCCCGACGGCTCCTGGCCGATGAAGCTGGTCGACGGCGTGCCCACCGAGCTGGGCGGCGAGACCAACCACGCCGCCTACATCGCCGTCGGCGTCTGGCACCACCACCTCGTCACCGGCGACCGGCGCTTCACCGAGCAGAGCTGGCCGATGGTCAAGGCGGCGCTCGACTACGTGGCGGGGCTCCAGACCGAGCGGGGCGAGATCGTCTGGGAGCGCGACGCGCGGGGCAGAGCCTCGACGTACGCGCTGCTCACCGGCTGCTCCTCCATCCACCAGGGGCTGCGCTGCGGCGTGCTGCTCGCGGACGACCTGGGGGACCCGCAGCCGCACTGGGAGCTGGCCGCCGACCGGCTGGCGCACGTGCTGTCGGCCCACCCCGAGGCGTTCGCGGACAAGAGCCGCTTCTCCATGGACTGGTACTACCCGGTGCTGGGCGGCGCCGTGCGCGGGCGGGAGGCGTTCGAGCTGCTGGAGCGGGAGTGGGCCACGTTCGTGGTGCCGGGGCTCGGCATCCGCTGCGTCTCCGACCAGCCGTGGGTCACGGGGGCCGAGACGTGCGAGCTGGTGCTGGCGCTCGACGCGCTGGGCGACAGGGAGCGGGCGCTCGCGCTGTTCGCCGACATGCAGCACCTGCGGCACGAGGACGGCTCGTACTGGACCGGGTGGCAGTTCGCCAACCGCAAGCACTTCCCGCACGAGCGCTCCGGCTACACCGCCGCCGCGACCGTCCTGGCGGCCGACGCGCTGTTCGGTTTCTCGCCGGGGGCCGGGCTGTTCCGCGACATCGACGGGACTGCCGTGTCCGACCCCGAGGTGTGCGGGTGCGCCGCCGTACGGGTGCCTCCGCAGGGGGCCGACGAGGGGCGCTGACCCCGGGGCACAAGGGCTTTTGCGGGTTCTTTGCCGGGGAAATCCGGTGTGCCGCCGATGAAAGGCGCAATGCGCTTACTAGCTTCGTGTCTGGCCGTACGAGGCGTCTTCGGGGGAAGCGTGGGCGACACGGGCACAACATCGTTCTTGGACCAGGTCAGGACCGAGCCGACAACCGGGCCGACAACCGGGCCGACAACTGCGTCGTCCACTGGGCCGACGCTGTCACGGGCCAGGGGGTTGCGGAGGTTCCTGGCGAAGGATCCGCTGGAGTCCGATCTGAGCCGGCGCAGGTTCCGGCTCAGGGGCGGAGCACCGCGGACGGTCTTCACGAAGGCCGAGAAGTCCTACGTCTTCGGTTACAACGCGGTGATGTCGCGAGAAGTGGAGAAGGTCGAGGAAATTCCGGATGAGCAGCGGCCCTTCGGCTACGAGGGGGCGGCCGCTGCCTGCACCGTACTCGACCTGCTCACCCTGACTCGGGGCCGGCGCCTTCACGAGCTACTGGCCGGCCCCGCCCAACATCACCGCCACGCCGCCTACCTCGGGGCCGGGCGCGGGTACGCGCTGCTGCGGCTGCGCCCGGTCTGGGGTGCGCGGCGGGCCCATCCGCTGCTGCGGTGGCTGGCGGTGGACGGGTTCGGCTTCCAGTGGGGCCTGTCCAGGACCGATCGCATGGTGGGCGAGCGCACGATGCCCGACCTGCTCACCAGGGCGCACTGCGCGGTGTTCGACCAGGGGCTGGGGCGGCTGCTCTGGTACCACGACTGCGCCTCGCCCGACGACGTCGGCGCCCGGATCAGCGGGTATCCGGCGGCGCGGCGGGCCGACCTGTGGAGCGGGGTCGGGTTCGCGGCCACGTACACGGGCGGGGCCGAGGCCGACGAGCTGTGGTGGCTGACCGAGCACGCGGGGGCCGACGGGTTCCGCGCGTACCTGGCCCAGGGGTGCGCCTTCGCCGTGACCGCGCGGCTGCGGTCCGGGGAGCTGCCCGACCACGTGGCGCAGGCCGTACCGATCCTGGCGGACGCCGAGCCCGAGGAGGCGGCCTCGTGGACCGACCGCGCGCTCATCGCGCTCGGGCACGAGGCGCACACGCACGAGGACTTCCAGAGCTGGCAGTCGCAGACCCGCCGCTCCTGGACCCGCCGCCACCGCTACTGAGGGCCGCGCTGACGCCCTGCCGCTAGATCCCCGGACCGACGCGTTCGAGGACGCGCAGCGAGCCCGTCACGGCCACCTCGTCGAACGCGCCCGACGCCAGCGCCCGCTGGTAGACCCGGTACGGGGCCTGCCCCCCGTCTGCCGGGTTCGGATAGACGTCGTGGAAGACCAGCGCCCCGCCCGCCAGGACGTGCGGCGCCCAGCCCTCGTAGTCGCGGGTCACCGGTTCCTCGGAGTGCCCCCCGTCGATGAACAGCATGCCCAGCGGCGTGTTCCAGAGGCCCGCGACCCGCTCCGACTTCCCGACGATGGCGATCACCTCCTCCTCCAGCCCGGCCGCCGCGATCGTGGACCTGAACGTCGGCAGCGAGTCCATCTTCCCGAACCTGGGGTCCACCAGGGTCGGATCGTGGTGCGCCCAGCCCGGCTGGATCTCCTCGGAGCCGCGGTGGTGGTCGACGGTGACGACCACCGACCCGGCCTGCCGGGCGGCCGCACCGAGGTAGATGGCCGATTTGCCGCAGTAGGTGCCGATCTCGCAGATGGGACCGACCTTCCCGTAGCGGCAGGCGGTCTCGAACAGGGCCAGACCCTCGTCGGGCGGCATGAATCCCTTGGCATGTTTCGCCGCGTACAGCAGCTCCGACGGCATCGTCATGAAGATGCACCCTAGCCGAACCGAATAACATTCCAGCGGACTCTTGCAGGGCCGTTCTGCAACCTGTTCTACTTGGCAGCGTGAATCAGCGCGCTCGCATCGCCATGTCGGACGACGACGTCACCTCGTTCCTGGAGAACTCGCGCAAGCTGCAGCTGGCCACCATCAACCCGGACGGCACCCCGCATCTGGTGACCATGTTCTACGGCCTCGACGAGGGCCGGATCGCCTTCTGGACCTACGGCAAGGCGCAGAAGGCCCGGAACCTGGCCCGCGACCCCCGGGTGAGCTGCCTCATCGAGACCGGCGACGACTACGACGAGCTCCGCGGCGTCCTGCTGTACGGCGAGGCCCGGCAGGTGGACGACCGCGACCGCGTCATGGCCATCGGCCTGTTGATCGCCCGCAGGATGACCCCTGGTGTGCCGGACGAACTGCTCCGTCCGTACGTGGAGAAAACCGGCCTCAAGCGGGTCGCGTACGTCGTCGAGCGCACCAGAGTGGTCTCATGGGACCACAGGAGGCTGCGATGAAGGTCAAGGTGGACGAGCTGGTCTGCGAGGCCAACGCCGTGTGCATGGGGCTCGCGCCCGAGGTGTTCGACGTGGACGACGACGACCAGTTGCACATCCTTCTTCCCGAACCACCCCCCGAGTTGCAGGACCGCGTCCGCCACGCGGTCAGGTCCTGCCCGAAAGCCGCTCTGTCCTTCGAGGAATAGCCCCAGGCACGAGGAGGAACCCCCATGCGCGCCGCGATCCTGCACGCCGTAGGCAACGACAAGCTCGACATCCGAGACGACGTCACCCTGGCCCCGGTCGGGCCGACGGACGTACGCGTTCGGATCAGAGCGACGGGCGTCTGCCACTCGGACCTGTCGGCCATGTCCGGCGTGCTGCCGCAACCCGTGCCGCTCGTCCCCGGCCACGAGGGCGCGGGCGAGGTGGTCGAGGTGGGCGAGCACGTCTCCTCGGTCAAGCCGGGCGACCACGTGGTCATCAGCTGGCGCCCGGCCTGCCAGGAGTGCGACCTGTGCGTGGGCGGCCAGCCGTACCTGTGCATGAAGTACGTCATCGAGTCCTTCAGCAAGGGCAACTTCCGGCTCGGCGGCGACGACGCGACGGTGTTCGGGATGGCCGGGTGCGGCACCTGGGCGGAGGAGATCATCGTGCCCTGGCAGGGCGCGATCAAGATCGACGATGACGTGCCGTGGGAGGCGGCGGCCCTGATCGGCTGCGGCATCACGACCGGCGTGGGCGCCGCGATCAACACGGCGAAGGTACGCCCGGGCTCCACGGTCGCGGTGATCGGCTGCGGCGGCGTCGGCCTGTCCGTCATCCAGGGCGCCCGCGTCTCCGGCGCCAGGACGATCCTGGCGGTGGACCCGCTGGAGTCCAAGCACGAGCTGGCCAGGAAGGTCGGGGCCACGCACGCGGTGACGCCCGAGCAGGTCCCCGAGGCGCTGAACGAGCTCACCGGCGGCGGCGGCTTCGACTACGGCTTCGAGGTCGTCGGCAAGTCGGCCACGATCCAGAGCGCCTGGCAGATCACCCGGGCCGGCGGCGACGTCATCGTGGTCGGGGCGGGCGCGATGGACGACATGGTGTCGATCTCGGCGTTCAGCCTGCTGTTCGAGGGCAAGAACCTGCTCTCCAGCCTGTACGGCGAGGCGGACGTCCGGCACGACTTCCCCTACTTCGCCAAGCTGCACAAGACCGGCCTGCTGGACCTCGAGTCGATGATCAGCTCCCGCATCCGCCTCGGCGACCTGAACGACGCGGTGGCGGCCCTGCGAGGCGGCGAGGTCCTTCGCCAGATCGTCCTGATGGACTGACCCTACGGCCGATCCTCTCCTCGGGGAGGATCGGCCCTCGCATCACGCACTGCCACGGCCCCTCCCCGAAGACACTCACCTTTGTGGCCGGGCGGGAACAATTCGCCCGGGCGGCGATTCGCGGGTATCCCAGCGGGTACTCGCCAAGCGACGCTCGGTCAATGTGAGCAGCTCGAAGATCTCGCGAGCCAGATATCCCCTTGTATTTCTCTCGACCTGCTTCGGATGCAAAATGCCCGCTCCCGCGAGCTCCTCCAGCGCCTGCCGGGCAGCCGGGTGCGTGACGGAAAGCAGGCACTGCACGGTCCGGGCGGTCACGAGCGGCGCCGCAGGCAGGAGATTCAGCAGACGCGCGACCGCTGAGTCGGCTCGTGGCACCGACCGCAATCCCTGTGACTGGCGAAATCGCCGATGCCGTTCCAACCACTCAACGTGCAGTTCGTCAAGTTCGTCGGCGAACCTCTTGGCCTGCTCAACGGCCGTGGTCGTAGCCGCGAGGAACACTCTTAGCCACGCATCCGTCCCCTGCCGCGCCTCAGCCGAGTGACGGTCTCGGCCATGCCTGTAGGCCGTCAGCCCGTCAACGTAGGCATCCGATCGAGTGAGCAGTACAAGGCTTATCGGAAGGACCGCATGAGGTGTCAGCCCTCGTCGTGTGAGAATCGTGTGCACCAGAGCCCGGCCGACTCTGCCGTTACCATCCGTGAACGGGTGGATCGTTTCGAACTGCGCATGGGCCAGAGCTGCCTGAATGAGCGGCGCGTGCTCCGCCGTGTTGATGTACGACACGAGATCATCCATCAACGGGCGTACCAGCTCAGGCGGCGGAGGGACGAACTCGGCGTCCAGGGGATGCCAATCGCCTCCCCCGACCCAGTTCTGTACCTCACGTAGACCGTGGTGCTTCTCCTCGGGAAGTAGCGCGGTATGCAGGGCGACGATGTCCGCCGTGGCCACCGCCTCGACGCCCACGAGCTCGGTGACCGCCCGCCGAAGTGCCGTCACGTTGTTGGCGACCAGAGCCGCCGTCGCCGTGAATCCCCGCGACACGCCAGCTTCGTGAGCAGCCAGTTCGGCGAGGGCAACCTGCTGGGGGGATGTCTGGAGTCCTTCTATACGCGACGAGGCGATGGCCTCCGAACGGAGAAGGAAGCGGGCGAGGCCATCCACCCCGTGGCTGGCGGAGTGGGCGGTGAGCCGTTGCACGAGCGTTTCCGCCTTGGCGGCTTCCTGCGCGATGTCCGGCGATACGAGGACGCTTCCGCCCGTCAGCCTGTCGGGCACATAGGGGCGATAGACGCCCCCACGCCTGTTTCGCTTGCTCGGGGCATCCCACGCCGCAGACCACGACGCCTCGAGGTATTCCGCCACCCCGTTATCCTTTCACCTCTCCCGTCGGCGTGAAAGGATAATCCGTATTCTTTCACGGTCGCGGCGTGGATGAAAGAAAACCAGGCTCGACATGGCTCGCGGGCCCGCTGCGATCCCTACAGGGCTGTCCTACCTGCGGGGGCGGAAGGCCAATGGGCTGCCCCCCGCCCCCGCAGGAGCCTAGGTGGTGGAGAAGGCCGCGTCGAAGGCCGTCGTCGGCGGGGTGATGGAGTTGAGCTTGCGGATGTAGCCCAGCGCCTCCTTGGCCCCGTCGAGCCGGTCCATCCCGGCGTCCTCCCACTCGATCGAGATCGGGCCTTCGTACCCGATGGAGTTGAGCGCCCGGAAGCAGTCCTCCCAGGGCACGTCGCCGCGGCCGGTGGAGACGAAGTCCCAGCCCCGGCGCATGTCCGCCCACGGCAGGTGGGACGAGAGGCGGCCCTTGCGACCGTCGCCGACCCGCACCCGCGTGTCCTTGCAGTCCACGTGGTAGATGCGGTCCTTGAAGTCCAGGATGAACGCCACCGGGTCCAGGTCCTGCCAGACCATGTGGGACGGGTCCCAGTTCAGCCCGAACGCCGGCCGGTGGCCGATGGCCTCCAGGGTCCGCACGGTGGTGTGGTAGTCGTAGGCGATCTCGCTCGGGTGGATCTCGTGGGCGAAGCGCACCCCCACCTCGTCGAAGACGTCCAGGATCGGGTTCCAGCGGTCGGCGAAGTCCTGGTAGCCGGCCTCCACCATGGAGGCGGGCACCGGCGGGAACATGGCCACCGTGTGCCAGATCGACGACCCCGTGAAGCCCACCACGGTGTCCACGCCCAGCAGGGCGGCGGCACGCGCGGTGTTCTTCAGGTCCTCGGCCGCGGCCTGGCGTACGGACTCGGGGTCGCCGGTGCCCCAGATGCGGGCCGGGAGGATGGCCTTGTGGCGCTCGTCGATGGGGTGGTCGCAGACCGCCTGCCCGACGAGGTGGTTGGAGATCGTCCACACCTTGAGGCCGTGCTTGTCGAGCTGGGCGCGCTTCTGCTCCACGTACGACGGGTCCGCCACCGCCTGGGCCACGTCGAAGTGGTCGCCCGAGCAGGCGATCTCCAGCCCGTCGTAGCCCCATTCCGCCGCCAGCCGGCAGACCTCCTCGAAAGGCAGGTCCGCCCACTGTCCCGTGAACAGCGTGACCGGTCTCATCAGTCCTCCACGTCCGTGTAGCGGCTACCCTCGGCCGCGCTGCGCTCGACCGCCTCCAGCACCCGCTGCACCCGCAGGCCGTCCGCGAACGACGGTGTCGGGTCGGCTCCGGTGGCGACCGCTTCCAGGAAGTCCTTGATCTCGTGGGTGAAGGTGTGCTCGTAGCCGAGGCCATGGCCGGGCGGCCACCAGGCGCCGACGTACGGGTGGTCGGGCTCGGTGACCAGGATCCGCTCGAAGGGTCCGCTGCCCTCGCTGAACCACAGCTCGTTCATGGCCTCGAAGTCGAAGGCCACGCTGCCGTGCGAGCCGTTGATCTCGATGCGCATCGCGTTCTTGCGACCGCCGGCGAAGCGGGTCGCCTCGAACGAGGCCAGCCCGCCGCCCGACAGCCGCCCGATGAACAGCGCCGCGTCGTCCACGGTCACCGGTCCCCTGGCGGCGGAGCCGGTGGCGCCCAGCCCCGCCGACTCCGTCGCCAGCGGGCGTTCCTTGATGAACGTCTCGGTCAGCGCCGACACGCCCACCACGCGCTCGCCGGTGATGAACTGCGCGGCGTCGATGATGTGCGAGCCGATGTCGCCGAGCGCGCCCGCCCCGGCCTTGTCCTTCTGCAGCCGCCAGACCAGCGGGAACTCGGGATCGATGATCCAGTCCTGCAGGTACGCGGCGCGTACGTGCCTGACCTCGCCGATCCGGCCCTCCTCCACGAACCGGCGGGCGAGCGCCACCGCGGGCACCCTCCGGTAGTTGAAGGCCACCATGCTCTTGCCCGTCGCCGAAGCGGCGGCCGCCACCATGGCCTCGGCCTCGGCGACGGTGTTGGCCAGCGGCTTCTCGCAGAGCACGTGCTTGCCGGCCTCCAGCGCGGCGATCGCGATCTCCGCGTGGGAGTCGCCGGGCGTGCAGATGTCCACGATCTGCACGTCGTCGCGCTTGACCAGCTCTCTCCAGTCCGTCTCGATGTCGGCCCAGCCGAGCTGCGCTGCGGCCGCCTCGGTGCGTTCCTTCGACCGGCCGGAGAGCACCGCCATGCGCGGTGCCAGCGGCAGGTCGAAGAACGCGCCGACGCTTCGCCAGGCTTGGGAGTGGACGCGGCCCATGAAGGCGTAGCCGACCATGCCCACGCCGATGGTGGTTCTGTCTGACATGCAACCCCCGATCAGGATCAGGATTCGAAGCCGAGCGCCAGGTACTTCTCGACGTTCTCCTTGGTGATGGTCTCGGACGCGAGTGTGATCGACTGTGGCACCTGGTTCTCCACCAGATCACTCATGCCCTTCCCCTGTGCTATCAGACGCGCGAGCTTGATCGCCGAGGAGGCCATGGTCGGACTGTAGGTGACTGTGGCCTGCAGCACGGAGTTGCCCGACTGGATCTCCTTCATCGCGTTGAGCGAGCCGGCGCCGCCGACCATGATGAACTCCTTGCGGCTCGCCTCGTTGATCGCGGCGAGCACGCCGACGCCCTGGTCGTCGTCGTGGTTCCAGAGCGCGTCGATCTTCTTGTGCGCCTGGAGCAGCGACGTGGCCACCTGGTTGCCGGTCTCGACCGTGAACTTGGCGTCCTGCTTGGCCGTGACGCTGAACCCGTACGTCTTCAGCGCGTCGGCGAACCCCTTGCTGCGGTCCTGGGTCAGCGGCAGCGTGGCGATGCCCTGGATCTCGACGATCACGGGGTTCGACACGCCCTTGTCCTTCAGCTGCTTGCCGATGAAGTGCCCGGCGGCCACGCCCATGCCGTAGTTGTCGCCGCCGATCCACGTCCGGTAGGCCAGCTTGTCGGGGAAGATGCGGTCGAGGTTGATGACCGGGATGCCGGCCTCGGTGGCCTGCAGCGCGACCTGGTTCAGCTGCTGGCCGTCGTTGGGCAGGATGACCAGCGCGTTCACCTTGGCCGCGATGAGCGACTCGACCGCGGAGATCTGCTGGTTGATGTCGTTCGTCGGCTCGACGGGCTTGAACTCGATGTCGGAATACTGCTTGGCGGCGCTCTCGGCGTTCTTGGCGATGGCCGCGATCCAGCCGTGGTCCGCGGCGGGGGCCGAGAAGCCGATCACCACCTTCGTCCCGGGCTGATCGTTGCCGCTGGCTGCCGGAGCGGGAGCCGGGGCCGCGCTCGTCGGCGAGGCCGCGGGCTCGTTGCTCGTGCAACCTGCTGCTAAAAGAACGGCTCCGCCGACGAGGAATCCCCGGCGCGCGACGTTGTCACTCATGGTGCTCTCTCCTTCAGGTTCCGCCGCTGGAGAAGGACGGCGACGACAATGATCAGGCCCTTGGCGATCAGCTGGTCGCTGGTGTTGAGCCCGTTGAGAATGAAGAGGTTCGTGATGAGGGTGAAGATCAGCAGGCCCAGGATGGAGCCCATGATCGTCCCTCGCCCTCCGGTGAGCAGGGTGCCGCCGATGATCACTGCGGCGATGGCGTCGAGCTCGTACAGGTCGCCGTGGGTGGACGAGCCCGTCGTGGTGCGCGCCATGATGAGGATGGCGGCGATGCCGCAGCACAGCCCGGACAGCGCGTAGAGCAGCATCGTGTGCTTGCGTACGTCGATCCCGGCCAGGCGGGCCGCCTCGGGGTTGCCGCCGACCGCGTACGTGCGCCGCCCGAAGGTCGTGCGGTTGAGCACGACCCACCCGAGCACCACCACCAGGGCGAAGATGTAGACCAGCAGGGGGATGCCGGCCAGGCGCGTGGTCGACAGGTCCACGAGGGCCGTGTTGTCCGACTGGATGAGCTGGGTCTTGCGGTCGGACATGCGCTGTGCCAGCCCGCGGGCGGCCACCAGCATGGCCAGCGTGGCGATGAACGGCACCAGCCGCCCGTACGCGATCAGCAGTCCGTTGACCAGCCCCGCCCCCGTGCCGACGAGGATGGCGCAGATCGCCATCACCACCGGCCCGTACGACTGCGTGGCCAGCGTCGTCGCCCACACGCTGGCCAGGGCCATCACGGCCCCCACCGACAGGTCGATGCCGCCGCCGATGATCACGAACGTGGCCCCGACCGTGATCACGCCGATCGTGGCGGCCAGGGACAGGATGCTGACCAGGTTCGAGGCGGTGGCGAAATTGTCGGGCCGGGTGACCAGGCCGACCACGACCAGCAGGGCGATCGCTCCGAAGAGGCCCAGATGCCGCATCTCGCCCAGGCCCCACGTCGATCTCAGTACTGGCGCGACCGCCTTCCCGGCGGGCCGATCCGTCGTGGGCTCGCTCATCACGCCGCCCTCCCATTCATGATCATGTCAAGTACGCGGTGCTCGTCCAGCTCAGCCGCCTCTCCTTCATGGATGACCGACCCCTCGCGCAGCACCAGCACCCGGTCGGCCAGGCCCAGCACCTCCGGCACCTCGCTGGAGACCAGCAGCACGCCGATGCCCTTCGCGGCCAGGTCGTGGATCACCGCGTACAGCTCGGCCCTGGCCCCCACGTCCACGCCGCGGGTCGGCTCGTCGAGCAGGAGCAGCTTGCGACCGCCGAGCAGCCAGCGGGCGAGCACGGCCTTCTGTTGGTTACCGCCCGACAGGTTCCTGATCGGTCGTTCGGGGTCGGGTGGTCGGATGTCCAGCATTTCCGACAGGCGCTTGGCCTCGCTCCGCTCCCGCTTGCGGTCGATCCAGCCGAACCTGGAGAAGGCCGGCAGGGTGCCCAGCGTGATGTTCGAGGTGACGCTCTGGTCGAGGATCAGGGCCTGGGCCTTGCGTTCCTCGGGGGCCAGGCCCATGCCGTTCCTGACCATGCTGACGACGCCGCGGCGTACCGGGCGGCCCTGGAGCAGGACGCGGCCCGAGGCGGGGCGGGCGCCGTACACGGCCTCCAGGATCTCCGAGCGGCCCGAGCCGACGAGCCCGGCCAGGCCCACGATCTCGCCCGCCCGCACGGAGAACGAGACGTCGGCGAACACTCCGGGCGAGGCCAGGCCCTCGACGCGGAGCACCTCCTCGCCCGGCTCGCGCCCGCCCCTGGGCGGGAAGACGTACTCGACGTTCCTTCCCGTCATGAGGGAGACGATCTGCGTGGTCGGGGTGTCGCGGGCGGGCAGGCCGACGGCGACCGTGCGGCCGTCCTTCAGCACCGTGACCCGGTCGCCGATCTCGCGGATCTCCTCCAGGCGGTGGGAGATGTAGACCACGGCCACACCCTGGGCGGTGAGCTCGCGGATGATGCGGAAGAGGTTGGCCACCTCGTCGTGCGCGAGGGCGGCCGACGGCTCGTCCATGATGATCAGGCGGGCGTCGTGGGAGAGCGCGCGGGCCATCGAGACGACCTGCTTGGCCGCCGGCGACAGCCGCCCGACCTCGGCCGACGGCCGGATCTCGGGGTGGCCCAGCCGTTCCAGCACCTCGCGGGCGGCACGGCGGCCGGCGGCCCGGTTCACGAAGCCCAGGCGGGCGTGCTCGTGGCCGAGGAAGATGTTCTCGGCCACGCTGAGCCCGTCGACCAGGTCCAGTTCCTGGTAGATGGTGGCGAAGCCGAGCTTGATGGCGTCGATGGGGCTGCCGGGGCGCACTTCCGCGCCGTTGAACAGGATCGTGCCCTCGTCCGGCTGATGGACTCCGGCCAGCACCTTGATCAATGTGGATTTGCCGGCGCCGTTCTGGCCGAGCAGGCAGTGCACCTCGCCTGCTCGTACGTCCAGGTCGACCCCGTCCAGCGCGCGCACGCCGGGGAACTGCTTGACGATGCCCTGCATGACCAGCATCGGGAAGTCCCTTCAGGCGTTGTATCAGGCGTTGACGATGCGGTTGATGTTGTCCGGTGACAGGTAGTGCTCGATGGCGAGGATCCCGGCGCCGAGTGTGGCGGCGTTGATCCCCGTACGGCTCGGAGTGATCGACAGGTGGTGCGTGGCCAGCGGGAGCGACCTGCGGTAGACCGTCTCCCTGATCCCGGCCAGAAGATGCTCGTGCACCCGCGACAGCGCGCCGCCGATGACGATGACCTCGGGGTTGAAGAAGTTGACCAGGCTGGCCAGCACCTCACCGATGAGCCGGCCCGCCTCCCTGACCAGGCGCAGCGCCTGGGTGTTGCCCGACTGCACGAGCGCCACGACGTCGGCGCCCGACTCCGCCGGCAGCCCCAGCTCGGTCAGCCGCCGCGCGATCGCGGCGCCGCCGGCCACGGCCTCCAGGCAGGCGCTGTTGCCGCACCGGCAGCCGGCGTCCTCGTGGCCGCTGACCCGGATGTGCCCGATGTCGCCGGCCGAACCCTGGGCGCCCCTGTGCAGCTTGCCCTCCGCCATGATCCCGCAGCCGATGCCGGTGCCGACCTTGACGAACAGCAGGTGACTGGTGCCGGCGAAGGCGTTGCGGTGCTCGCCCAGCGCCATCACGTTGACGTCGTTGTCCACCAGGACCTCGACGCCCGCGAAGTACTCGGGGACGGGATAGTCGTTCCAGCCCGGCATGATCGGCGGGTTGTTCGGCCGTCCCGTCGCGAACTCCACCGGCCCCGGGACCCCGATCCCGACCGCCCGCAGCGCCGCACGGGGGCGTCCCACCCGGCCGAGCAGATGGTCGAGCCGCTGGTCGACGTGGGCGAGCACCTTCTCGGGGCCCTCGCCGATCAGCAGCCCGTCCTCGCACTCGGCCAGCACGTTGCCGGAGATGTCCATCAGCGCGACCCGGCAGTGCGTGGCGCCCAGGTCCACGCCCGCGAAGGCGTGGTCCTCGGTGTGCAGGCGCAGCTGGCGCGGCGGGCGGCCGCCGGTGGACTCGCCGCTCTCGGTCTCCTCGACCAGGCCACGCTCGATGAGCGCGTCCACACGCTGGGAGATCGTGGATCTGGCCAGGCCGGTAAGCCTCGCCAGATCGGAACGGGTCGTTGCGGAGCCCGCGCTGATCAGCGTCAGCACGTCGCCGGCGGAGCCCGGCTGGGGGGTCATGTCGCGACAATAAGATCACCGATGCGGCAAATCAAGAGTGATAATCGACCAAACTCCCCCAACTTCCGCCGAAGATCGAACAAAGCCCGCTTTCACCGACATTTCGGCACTTGTCGCGGCATGCGAAAGCGCCGGCCCCCTCGTACGAGGAGACCGGCGCCGCGTCCCGTCCAGAACCCCCGTTCTAGAGCATCGCCTTCATGGAGTCGGCCGCCGTCAGCACGTACGGCTGCTCGGCCATGACCGACTCCCAGTTGTCCGCGATCGCCTCGGGCGTGAGGTCGTCGGTCTTCCAGCCCGGCCCCTCCGCCACGAACACCCGCGCCACCCGGCCGCCGCCGACGCTGAACACCTCGCCGCTGGCCTCGCACGACTCGTGCACGAGGTACGCCACCAGCGCGCTCACCCGCTCCGGCGTGAACTTGGCCTCGAACTCGGCAGGCAGCAGCGCCTCCGTCATCCGGGTCCAGGCGATGGGCGCGATCGCGTTGGCCCTGATGCCGCTGCGCGCGCCCTCGATCCCGAGCGTCTTGGTCAGGCCCACCAGGCCCATCTTGGCGGTGGAGTAGTTGGCCTGGCCGAAGTTGCCGAACAGCCCGGCGGGGCTTGAGGTGTTGACGATCCGCCCGTAGCCGGCCTCCTTCATCAGCGGGTAGGCGGCCTGGCTGACCAGGTAGGAGCCGCGTACGTGCACGGCCAGCACCCCGTCGAAGTCCTCGACCGTCATCTTCCCGAACGACTTGTCCCGGAGGATGCCCGCGTTGTTGACGACGATGTCGACCCTGCCGTACGCGTCCACGGCCGCCTGCACGACGGCCCTGGCGCCCTCGGGCGTGGCGATGTTGTCGGCGTTCGCCACGGCCTGGCCGCCGTTCTTCGTGATGAGATCGACGACTTCGGCGGCGGGCCCCGCCGAGGCGCCCGTGCCGTCGAGCGCGCCTCCGAGGTCGTTGACCACGACCTTGGCGCCCCTCTCGGCCAGCATGAGCGCGTGCGACTTCCCGAGGCCGTGCCCGGCCCCCGTGATGATCGCGACCCTGTCATCGAACCGAAGCATCGAACCTCCTACGCAGGAGAACAACATTCTAGTACGAGTACGATAACCGCCTCAGGCCGGTCGCCACAGGTCCGGCTCACCAGGTTCCCTGATCACCCGGCCCTTCGCCTCCAGCCAGGCCAGGTGCGCCAGCGTCTCGTTGTTGGCCGAGCGACGCATGAACGGCGGGATCGTCTCCCACGGCCGCGACCAGGTCAACCGCGTGGCCACCTCCCAGCAGGCGACCCCGTCGAGCGCGCCCACGACGCCCTCGATCTCGGCCAGCCGCGCGTCGTGGTGGGCCATCACGGTGTCCACCCGCTCGGCCAGCTCCAGGAACCGGAATTCATGCGCCGGCAGCACCTCCTCCACCTCCAGCTTGCGCACGGCGGCCAGCGAGTCGAGGTAGTCGGCCAGCGGGTTCGGCCCCGACTGGGGATGCACGGCCACGATGGGCGTGATCTTCGCCAGCACGTGGTCGCCGGAGAACAGCACCTTGCGTTCCGGCGAGACGAAGCACAGGTGCCCCGGCGAGTGGCCGGGCGTCCAGACGGCCCGCAGGTCCCAGCCCGGCAGGCCGAGGTCGTCGCCGTCCTCGACCAGGCGGTCGGGCTTGGCCATCGAGACCATGTGCCGGATCATCATGGAGGCCCCGGCCAGCTCGTCCAGCGTCAGCTCGGGGACGCCGCAGCGCCGCAGCAGCGCCCGTTCCCGCTGGACCAGGGAGTCGATGGCCTCGTCGTCGTACCGCTCGCGGACCAGGCGGGCGTCGGCCGGGTGCAGCGCGATCCAGGCGCCCGACATCTCGCGCACGCGCCCCGCGAGCCCGTAGTGGTCGGGGTGGATGTGGGTGACGAGCACACCCTTGACGTCGGTGATCTCGTAACCGGCCACGCCCAGGCCGGCCACGAGCGCGTCGTACGCCTCGTCCGTGTTCCAGCCGGCGTCGATGATCGCCACGCCGTCGGCCAGCTCGAGGACGTAGACCAGCACGTACCGGAGGGGGTTGATGGGGATCGGCACCGGGACCGACCACAGCCCCGGGCGTACCCGCTCGACTTCGGGGATGGCCCCGCCGACCCACGCCTCTCGCTGTGCCGCGTTCGAGGGTGTCACTACGAAATTCGCCACATGCCCGAATATAGTTCTGTATCCGAATCGTGTTCTACTAGGGGTCATGAAGCTGAGCCGCGAGCTTTCCGAAGATGGCCGCTTCGTCCGGCAGCCGAACCGGTTCACGGATCGGCTCGGACCACCCGAGCCCGGCCGCTATCGGGTCTACGCCTCCTACGCCTGCCCCTGGGCACAGCGCGTGCTGATCGTCCGGGCACTCCTCGGCCTGGAGGACCTGCTGGACGTCACGATCGTCGACCCCATCCGCGACGAGAAGGGCTGGCGGGTGCCGGGCGGCGACCCGGAATACCTGTCGGAGCTCTACCACGCCACCGACCCGGGCTATGTGGGCCGCTACACCGTCCCGTGCGTCTGGGACACCAGGGACGAGCGGATCGTCACCAACGACTTCCCCCAGATCACCCTCGATCTGGAGACGTCATGGGGCACCTCGCCCAACCTCTATCCGGAGCGTCTGCGCCCCGACATCGACATCATGAACGACCGCCTCTACCACGGCCTCAACAACGCGGTCTACGAGGCCGGCTTCTCCCGTGACCAGCAGGTGTACGAGGAGGCGGTGGCACGGGTGTTCACCACCCTCGACTTCCTGGAGGTGCGCCTGGCCGAGTCGGAGTTCCTCTTCGACACGCTCACCGACAGTGACGTGCGCCTCTACACGACCCTGGCCCGGTTCGACGCCGTCTATTACGCGCACTTCAAGTGCTCGGTCAGGCGGCTGGTGGACTATCCCGCGCTGTGGGCGTACGCCCGTAGGTTGTACGCCATCCCAGCTTTCCGGGAAACCACCGACTTCGACCAGATCAAGCGTCATTACTACATCACCCAGACCAACCTCAACCCGAGCCGGATCGTGCCGGTAGGGCCTGAGCTGGACTGGAGCTCGTAGCCGCCGGCATCCGCACGAACAGCAGGACCGACGACAGCATCACCACGGCCGCGACGCCCCAGGCGGCGGCCAGGCCCGCCTGCGCGGCCAGGGCGCCGAGCGACAGGTTGGCCAGGATCCCGCCGCCCTGCAGGGAGAGCGAGCTCGTCGAGGTGACGGTGGTGCGCTCGGCGGCGGTGACCGAATTGTGGGTCATCTCCAGGCACAGCAGGCCCGTCACCGAACCGCCCACGAAGAGCAGGACGTAGGCCAGCCCGGCGCTCAGCAGCCCGGGCAGGCCGCCCAGCCCCGCCGTCGCGGCCAGCGCCCCCACGGAGAGCGCGGTCAGCACCGTCCCGCCGACCGCGCCGCCGACCGAGCCGCCGGCCATGCGGGCCACGCGCGGGACGAGCGCGCTGCCCAGGGCGCTGCCCGCGAACCCGAGCGCCGCGACCACCGCGTAGGCCAGGCTGCCGAGCTCGGCCGTGCCCGCCAGCTCGGCCAGCCGGCCCGGCGTGAGCAGCTCGATGGTCGTCAGCACCACGCCGGACGCCGCGGCGGCGGCCATGAGCCTGCGCAGCGTCACGCCTCCCATGGCCAGCCGGAGCCCGCCGGCCACCGTGGCGGGCACCTCGCGCAGCACGCTCTTGAGGGAGCGGCGCCCGTGGGCCGGCTCGGGCAGCGCGAACACCACCACGACCAGCAGGACCACCGCCGCCACCGCACCCAGCAGGGGCGGCGCCGCCAGCGGGAAGATCAGCGAGGGCGGCACCAGCAGCGGCAAGGCGCCGCCCGCCAGCACGCCGACGCACAGGGCCACCGACTCCATCGCGCCGCCCTTGGCCAGGCCGGGCTTGAGGTCGGCGTCGGGGCCCTCGATGCCGTGCAGCGTGTCGACGTACCAGGAGGTGGCCGGGCCGCTGGACAGCGCCCGGGCGACGCCCTTGAACACCCCGCTCACCAGGAACATCCAGAACGCGGTGGACACGCTGATCAGCGCGAGCCCCGCCACCGTGAACGCGGCCGAGGCGGCCAGCACCACGCGCCGACCCACCACGTCGGCCAGCCCGCCCGTGGGCAGCTCGAGGCTCACGGTCACGATCGAGAACACCGTCACCACCACCCCGACCTGGACCAGGCTGAGCCCCCGCTCGGTCATGAGCAGGACCATGCTGGCCACCATCAGCCCCACGGGCAGCCAGGTGAGGAAACTGACGAGCATGTAACGCCGTAAGGCCGAACGCGCGGTCACGGCCCCTCCTTTCGCATGCGGGGGAAGCCCCCGACCCAGACGTGCACGTCCCGCGCGTCAGGAGCACCCGCGTCGCGTGCGGAGAGCTCGTTGAGCATCTCCTCGGTACGCGCCATGAACTCGGCCATCGCGGCCGGTGTGAGCGCCAGGAAGTGGTCGCTGAGGCCCGCCACCTCCACCCACTCCGGGGACCAGGCGGACTCGTCGAACTCCCGGATGCCCTCCGCGAGGACCTGGGCCTGCCGCAGCCGGATGACCTCGACCGCCTCGCGCCCTCCCGGGGAGCCGACCAGCTCGCGGCTGTTCCACGAGGTGTAGCGGTGGCGGGCCCGCCAGCGGCGCTCGCGACCGTCGCTCCGGTCGGGGTCCTCCTCGATGAAGCCGTGCTTGAACAGCTCACGGAGGTGGTAGCTGGTCGAGCCGGAGCTCTCGCCCGTCTTGCGCCCCAGCTCGCTGGCGGTGGCCGGGCCGTCGGTGCGCAGCAGGCCGAGCAGCCGGCTGCGCAGCGGGTGGGCGACCACCTTCAGCACCTGGGGGTCCGTGATCTTGTAGCGCTCCTCCATGCCCTCACCCTAGACCGCAAAATAAATTTTGCAAAATGAATTTTGCGGTTGTCCGCGCTTCTAAACTGTGGGGATGCTCGACGACATCTGGGTGGACGACTCCGTCTTCGCACTGCGACCCGACTTCGCGGTGCTCATCATGACCGCACACGGCCTGGGCAACGGGCCGACCGACGACCGGACCCGCGCCTGGCTGGCGGAGGCGTCGGCGGTGGAGGTGCAGGCGGACAAGATCGACGCCTGGAAGGACGCCTACCGGGCGTTCGGGGCCAAGCCGCAGCGGACCCGGCCGTCGGTCGACGCGCTCACCCGGCGGATGCCGCTGCCGGAGATCAACCGGGCCGTGGACGCGTACAACTCGATCAGCGTCAAGCACGCGCTGCCCATCGGCGGCGAGGACCTCGACCATTACGTCGGCACGGCGCGGCTGGTGCGGGCGACCGGCGACGAGGCGTCGGAGGAGGCGCTCGGGCAGCCGGAGCCCGGCGAGGTGATCTGGCGCGACGACCTCGGCGTCACCTGCCGGCGGTGGAACTGGCGTCAGGTCGTGCGCACCCGTCTCACGGAGGAGACCACCAACGCGATCTTCCTTCTCGAGCGCCTTGAGCCGATGTCGCTGGAGGAGCTCAAGCAGGCGGGCGAGGAGCTGGCAGACCTTCTGTCCGTCTTGTCGCCAGAGGTGCAGATCACAAGCAGACTCGTGTCCAATGGGAAATAAACCTCCTGGAGCGACGTTGATACCAAAGAGTAATAAAGGCTGCACCACCCGGATTGACTAGGCGGGCGTGACCTCTTTGCGCGGTCCTGAGAGGATCGTTCGAGGCGGCACGGGCTCTTAGGCGCGCGCTGCCGGTCCGGGCGAGTAGCCTTGGACAGGTTCTCTAACATCAACGCCGATCTGCGGAAGAGGGCGATTTCCGCCGTGTCGTCTGAGTCGTCGCGGACAAACCCGCTGGCAAGCTTTGGTCAGAACGAGTGGCTTGTCGACGAGCTGTACCAGAAGTACCTCCAAGATCCCGAGTCTGTCGACAAGGCCTGGTGGAACTTCTTCGCTGACTACAACCCTGATTACGGGCCGGGTCGAACCCCGGTCAGGGAGGCGGCGAACGGCACTGTGACCGCCCCCGCTCCTCCCCAGGCTCCCAAGGCACCTCCCAAGGCGCCACCGGCGGCCGAGAAGCCGAAGCAGCCGGCCACTCCGGTGCCCAAGGGCGCCGAAGAGGTCAAGCTGCGCGGCGCGGCGGCACGCACTGCCGCCAACATGGACCTGTCGCTGTCGGTGCCGACCGCGACCAGCGTCCGGGCCATCCCGGCCAAGCTGCTCATCGACAACCGCATCGTGATCAACAATCACCTCAAGCGGGGTCGCGGCGGCAAGGTCTCCTTCACGCACCTGATCGGCTTCGCGATCGTCAAGGCGCTGCGGGCCATGCCGGAGATGAACTACTCCTACGCGGAGATCGACGGCAAGCCGACGCTCGTCAAGCCCGAGCACGTCGGCCTCGGCCTGGCGATCGACGTACAGAAGAGCAACGGCGAGCGCCAGCTCCTCGTGCCCTCGATCAAGGGCGCCGAGGAGATGGACTTCCGGCAGTTCTGGATGGCCTACGAGGACGTCGTCCGCAAGGCCCGGGCCGGCAAGCTCGGTGTCGACGACTTCGCCGGCACCTCGATCTCGCTGACCAACCCCGGCACGATCGGCACCGTCCACTCCGTTCCGCGCCTGATGCCCGGCCAGGGCACGATCATCGGCGTCGGTGCGATGGAATACCCGGCCGAATACCAGGGGGCCTCCCCCGACACGCTCTCGCGCCTGGCCGTCTCCAAGGTCATGACGCTGACCAGCACCTACGACCACCGGATCATCCAGGGCGCCCAGTCGGGCGACTTCCTGCGGCAGATCCACCGGCTGCTGCTCGGCGAGGACGGCTTCTACGACGAGATCTTCGAGGCGCTGCGGATCCCGTACGAGCCGGTCCGCTGGGTCCAGGACATCTCGGCCTCCCACGACGACGACGTGGCCAAGTCCGCTCGCGTGATCGAGCTGATCCACGCCTACCGCGTACGCGGCCACCTGATGGCCGAGACCGACCCGCTCGAATACAAGCAGCGCAAGCACCCCGACCTCGACATCCAGTCGCACGGCCTGACGCTGTGGGACCTGGAGCGCGAGTTCGCGACCGGCGGGTTCGGCGGTCGCCCGCTGATGAAGCTGCGCGAGATCCTGGGCGTGCTGCGCGACTCCTACTGCCGCACCGTCGGCATCGAGTACATGCACATCCAGAACCCCGAGGAGCGGGCCTGGATCCAGGCACGGGTCGAGAAGCCGCACAAGTCGCCCGAGCGCGACGAGCAGCTCAACATCCTGTCGCGGCTCAACACCGCCGAGGCGTTCGAGACGTTCCTGCAGACGAAGTTCGTCGGCCAGAAGCGCTTCTCGCTGGAGGGCGGCGAGTCCCTGATCCCGCTGCTCGACTCGGTGATCAGCGACGCCGCCGACGAGGACCTCGACGAGGTCGTCATCGGCATGGCCCACCGCGGCCGCCTCAACGTGCTGGCCAACATCGTGGGCAAGTCCTACGCGCAGATCTTCGGCGAGTTCGAGGGCAACATCGACCCGCGCACGGCGCACGGCTCGGGCGACGTGAAATACCACCTCGGCGCGACCGGCACGTTCACCGCGCCGAGCGGCAAGACGATCACCGCCTCCGTGGTCGCCAACCCCTCACACCTGGAGGCGGTCAACCCGGTCCTGGAGGGTGTCGTCCGCGCCAAGCAGGACCTCCTGGAGCGCGGCGAGGAGGGCTTCACCGTCCTGCCGGTCCTCATCCACGGTGACGCGGCCTTCGCCGGCCAGGGCGTCGTGGCCGAGACGCTCAACCTGTCGCAGCTGCGCGGCTACCGCACCGGCGGCACCGTGCACGTGGTGGTCAACAACCAGGTCGGCTTCACGACCTCGCCCGCCTCGTCCCGCTCCTCGGTCTACGCGACCGACGTGGCGCGGATGATCCAGGCGCCGATCTTCCACGTCAACGGCGACGACCCCGAGGCCGTGGTGCGCGTGGGCGAGCTGGCCTACGAATACCGCCAGGCGTTCCGCAAGGACGTCGTCATCGACCTCATCTGCTACCGCCGCCGCGGTCACAACGAGGGCGACAACCCGGCCTTCACCCAGCCGCTGATGTACGACCTGATCGACGCCAAGCGCTCGACCCGCAAGCTCTACACCGAGGCGCTGATCGGCCGGGGCGACATCACGGTCGAGGAGGCGGAGCAGGCGCTGCGCGACTACCAGGTGAAGCTGGAGCAGGCGTTCACCGAGACCCGCGAGGCGGCGAAGAAGCCGCTGGAGGCGGGCGCCATGCGGGTGCCGCCGGCCGAGGTCGTCAAGTGGTCCCACGACGACACCCCGACGGCGATCACCCACGAGACGCTCAAGCGCATCGTCGACACCCAGCTCAACCTGCCCGACGGCTTCACGCCGCACCCGCGCCTGGCGCCGGTGCTGCAGCGCCGCGGTCAGATGGTCGAGCAGGACGCGATCGACTGGGCGATGGGCGAGACGCTCGCGTTCGGCTCGCTGCTGATGGACGGCCACCCGGTGCGCCTGGTCGGCCAGGACTCGCGCCGCGGCACGTTCACCCAGCGCCACGCCGTCCTGGTAGACCGGATGACCGGCGCCGACCACACGCCGCTCAAGACCTTCAACGAGGGCACCACGAAGTTCTACGTCTACGACTCGCTGCTCAGCGAGTTCGCGGCGCTCGGCTTCGAATACGGCTACAGCGTGGTCCGGCCCGACGCCCTGGTCCTCTGGGAGGCGCAGTTCGGCGACTTCGTCAACGGCGCCCAGACGATCATCGACGAGTTCATCTCGTCGGGCGAGCAGAAGTGGGGCCAGAAGTCCTCCGTCGTGCTGCTGCTGCCGCACGGCTACGAGGGCCAGGGCCCCGACCACTCCTCGGCCCGCATCGAGCGGTTCCTGCAGGTCTGCGCGCTCGACAACATGACGGTCGCGCAGCCCAGCACGCCGGCCAACTACTTCCACCTGCTGCGCTGGCAGGTGGAGTCGGAGCGGCACAAGCCGATGGTGGTCTTCACGCCCAAGTCGCTGCTGCGCCACAAGGCGGCCACGTCGAAGTCGTCCGACTTCACCTCGGGCGCCTTCCAGCCGGTCCTGGGCGACACGACCGTCGACGCCGGCAAGGTCACCAAGGTCGTGCTGACCTCCGGCCGGCTCTACTACGACCTTGCCGCCCACCGCGACAAGGTCGGCGGCGACGACGTGGCGATCGTGCGGCTGGAGCGCCTCTACCCGTTCCCGTCGGAGGAGCTGGCCGCGGAGCTGGCCCGCTACGGGTCGCAGGTCGAGCTGTTCTGGGCCCAGGACGAGCCGGCCAACATGGGGCCGTGGCCGTACCTGACGCTCAAGCTGGCCGAGGACCCGCAGACGCTGGGCGGCCGGGCGCTGCGGCGCGTGTCGCGCACGCCCAACAGCTCGCCGGCCACGGGTTCGCACAACTCGCACGACACGGAGCTCGAGGAGATCCTGCACCAGATCTTCGGCTGAGCGACCACCACCAGTGAGCCCCCGGCCGTGCCACGGCCGGGGGTTCGCTGCTGTTCAGGCAGGTTAAAGTCAGGCGGGGCGCGGTGCCCCGGCGATGAATGGAGAGCGATGTACTTCACCGATCGGGGGATCGAGGAGCTGGTCGAGCGGCGCGGCGAGGAGGAGGTCAGCTTGTTGTGGCTCGGGGAGCGGCTGCGCGAGTTCGTGGACCTCAACCCCGAGTTCGAGACCCCGATCGAGCGCCTGGCCACGTGGCTGGCGCGGTTGGACGACGACGAGGACGACTGAGCCGGGACGGGCCACGCCCGCCACCGCCGGTCCTCACCTGGCAAGACGCCGACACTCCCGCAGTGGTCACCACCGCGGTACGCCCGTTCCCGCCGGAAAGCCATATGCTGGAGAACGCGATACATCTTGAGTTTTCACGAAACGCGACATATCGTGATTGATGTAGGGACGTGCCATCAGAGAGGGGCGGGGGAGCCAATGCAGCAGTGGACGATCGATGAGCCCGGGCAACTGACGTTCGGCGATGTGGATTCACTCGACGTACGCATCGTCGCCGGCCGGCTGGACGTGCTGGCCAGTGAGGGTCCGCCCACCCTGGAGATCGCCGAGATGGACTCGGCCTCGCCGCTCCTCGTGACGTACGACGAGGCGGCCAGGGAGCTCACCATCACCTACCGCGAGCTCACCTGGGACGGCCTGCTCGGCTGGCTCAAACCGGACCGGCGCAGGACGGTGCTGTCCATCGCGGTGCCCAAGACCTGCAAGGTCAAGGCCGGGGTGGTGTCCGCGTCCGCCGTGCTGGCCGGGTTCGAGCGGGTGACGCACGTCAAGGGCGTGTCCGGGGAGATCGTGCTCGACGCGGTCAGCGGCAACGTGGTCGCCAACACCGTCTCGGGAGCCGTGGAAAGCCGGGCGATGGACGGCGACCTGTCGTTCATCAGCGTCTCGGGCGACCTGACCGTGGCGGGCGGCACGCCGCACCGGCTGAAGGCCAACACCGTCTCCGGCCGCATCACGGCAGATCTCACGCTGCGACCGACGGGTCACGTGACTTTCAACAGCGTTTCCGGTGACATCCTGGTCAGGCTGCCCGAGAACGTCGAGGCGGACATCAGCGCCAGGTCCACCTCCGGCAGGCTGGTCAGCGCGTTCGAGGAACTGTCAGACAAGAGCGGTCCCGGCATGAAAGTGCTGTCGGGACGGCTGGGTGGCGGCATGGCGTCTCTGTCGGCGATCACGGTCTCCGGCGAGGTCACGCTGCTCAAGGGAGAGAAGGAATGAGCCCTGTCTTCGGTCACGGCCGGCTTCGGCTGTACCTGCTCAAGCTGCTGGAAGAGAGCCCGCGCCATGGCTACGAGGTCATCCGGCTGCTCCAGGACCGCTTCCTCGGCGTCTACTCGCCCTCTCCCGGCACGATCTATCCGCGCCTGGCCCGCCTGGAGGAGGAGGGCCTGGTGACGCACGAGGTGGTCGAGGGCAAGAAGGTGTTCTCGATCACCGACAAGGGCCGCGAGGAGCTGAACGCCCGGCTCGACGAGCTCGACGACCTGGAGCAGGAGATCTCCGCCTCGGTGCGCGACATCGCCCGCGAGGTCAAGGAGGACGTGCGCGACACGGTCAAGTCGCTGCGCGACGAGCTGACGCGGATGGCCAAGGACGTACGCACGGGGGCCACCGATGACACCAGGCGGCTGCGGGAGAGGCAGAAGGAGGACCTCAGGCGGCTCAGGGACCAGCAGAAGCGCCAGTGGATGGAACACGCCAACCACTGGCAGGACTCGGGCGAGCGGCTGAGCATGGAGTGGCGCCGGATCTGGTCCGAGGTCTGGACCACGCTCGGCGGCGCACCCTCCGACGCGCCCTCCAACCGGGCCGAACTCGACGCGGAGCTGGGCGAGCTGCTGGCCGACTTCGTCGCCGAGGCTCGCGAGGAGGCATCGGAGGCCCGGCTGACGCCGGAGAAGCTGGCCGAGCTGCGTACGACGCTGGACGAGGCGAGCCGCCGCATCCGCGACATCCTCGAACGCTGACCGAGAGCCCACCGCCCGACCACATCACGACGCACGCACGCGGCCGCCGCTCCCCGAACACGAGCGGCCGCCGCACCCCCCGCTCCCAGACAGGTCTGCGCCCCTCCCGTCGCGCCTTCTGGACGCGGCCCTGCGCCTCTCACATCGCACCTTCAGCGCGGGGACGTACCACTTGCCGCGCTCCCCCTCCGACCACCTCACCGTGTTCCCCACGCGCCGTACAACGCGGGCCGAGGCGGTCGCCGCGCAGGCCGACCGGCCCCCCTCCCCACCCCACAAGGACCGCACCGAAGTACGGCGCGGTGGCGGAAGGCGTCCCGGCAAGCGGGCAACGGGCGAGAACCTGGACGGGGCTATGCGGAGCGAGCAGCCGACGAAAGCCGCTCCACGCGACGCGACCCCCGCGCCGCCTTACGAGCGTGGTACGCGATCGGCATGTACCGCAGCCGCTCCGGCAACCGCGGCGTCAGCATCGCCACCGCATGCCCGAGGTGCCGCAGCCGCCGCTCCTCCCGAGCCGTCCAGCGCAGCCCCAGCTTCCGGCGTACGGCGGAAGGCAGGGTGCCGACGGTGATGAAGTAGTTGAACTCCCCCGCCCCGGCCCCCACCGGCGTCCACAGCCGGCGCAGCGGAGCGGGCAGACCCGGCGGCGCCGGCGTGCCGCGCATGACCGACAGCACGTCGAGCGCGGTCGGATGCGCCTCCAGCCGCTCGGCCACCATGTCGTCGAAGTAGCGCCAGAACGCCTCCAGGTCGTCCGGCAGCTCCCGCTCGGGCACCCGCAGGATCGCACCGAGCTGCCGCGACTCGGCGTAGAGCCGCTTCTCCTGCTCGCGCGTGAACGGGGTGCCGAAGTAGCGGTTGAGCGCGATGAACCGCTCGAACAGCGTCAGGTGCACCCACGCCCACGCCTCGCCGTTCAGCGCGTGGTAGTGCCTGCCCTGCTCGTCCACCCCGCTGATCGGCTTGTGCAGCTCCCTGAGCCGCCGCCCCTCGGCGGGGCCGCCGGGTCCGGCGTAGACCCATTTCTGCACGGACGCGAGCGTGCGCTCCAGCCGCCCCCACGGATCGTCCTTGTACGTGGAGTGCTCCGCGACGGCCGCGCCGACCGCCGGGTGCATCGTCTGGAGGACCAGCGCGCTGCCGGCCACGAGCAGATTGCGATATTCGCCGGCCGTGTCCCAGTGCATCGAACCTGGGCCGAAGGGCTCAACGTTCATGATGACTGCCTCCTGGGTGATACAACCCCACATCTCTTGTATCACCCAGGAAGGTCAGAAGTAACCCTTCACTTATTCAGCCGGCAAAGACGATCTTTCCGAAGATCTCCCCGGCGGCCATGGCGGCGAACCCGTCGCGCGCCTCGGCCAGCGGCAGCACCCGGTCGATCTCGGGCCGCAGCCCCGTCTGCTCCAGGAACACGGCCAGCCGCTGCAACTGCTCGCGCGTCCCCATCGTGGACCCGACCACGGACAGCTGCAGGAAGAAGACCCGGTTCAGGTCGGCGGGCGGGACCGCGCCGCTGGTGGCACCGGAGACGACGATGCGCCCGCCGGGCTTGAGCGACTTGAGCGAGTGGTCCCAGGTGGCCTGCCCGACGGTCTCCATGACCGCGTCCACCCGCTCGGGCAGCCGCGCGCCCGGCTCGAACACCTGGTCGGCGCCGAGCTGGCGGGCGCGCTCCCGCTTGCCCTCGGACCGGCTGGTGGCCCAGATCCGGTAGCCGGCGGCCCGGCCGAGCGCGATCAGCGCGGTGGCGACGCCACCGCCGGCGCCCTGCACGAGCACGGTGGAGCCGGGCTCGAGCCCGGCCTTGTCGAACAACATCCGGTACGCGGTCAGCCAGGCCGTCGGCAGGCAGGCCGCGTGCTCGAAGCTGAGGGCGGCCGGCTTGGGCACCAGGTTGCGGCACGGCACGGCCACGCGCTCGGCGAACGTGCCGTCGTACATCTCGGACAGCAGCGTGCGCTTGGGGTCGAGCGTCTCGTCGGCGCCCGTGCCGATCACGGAGTGCACGATGACCTCGTTGCCGTCCTCGTCCACCCCGGCGGCGTCGCAGCCGAGCACGATCGGCAGCCGGTCCTGCCTGATGCCGACGCCCTTGAGCGTCCACAGGTCGTGGTGGTTGAGCGCGGCCGCCCGGACGGAGACGGTCGTCCATCCGTCCGGCACCTTTGGCTCGGGGTGCTCGCCGAGCGTCAGGCCGGCGAGCGGGTTGTCGGGATCGGTCTGTGTGGCGGTTACGGCGAACATGGCCGCACCTTACTTCAGCCCGGCGCCCCTCCCCCGAACCCCCACCGCCCTAAGACCTCCTACCCCTGCCCCCCGGGCCACCCCAACCCCCACCGACCACTCCGAGCACGCCACCCCCTCCGCGGCCGCTCCGGAGCCTGCCCTGAAGCGGAAGCGCACCCTCACTTCATCGTGATCCGGATGCCCGAAATCGCCATCTCCCGGAACCTCGTCGGCCCGGTGACGGCGACCAGCACGTCCCCGCGGCACACCATGTCGGTCGGCCGCCCGCGCCCCTCGATCACATCCGGCATCCTGGCCCGCTTCTCGCAGTCGGGCGTGGGCACGAGCGCGACCATCTGCCCCGCGCCACCGCCGAACCACAGCTGCGGCCCGATCGGCTCGTCCTCCGCGATCTCCCCCGGCCTGGCCAGCCGCAGGTCCCCTTCGGCCGACAGCACCAGGTAACCCTCTTTCGTCACCCTCCCCTTGAGGTTCTGCGCGAGAGCCATCCGCTGCTCGAACGTCAGCCCCTGCCCCCGGTCGTACATCGCCAGCCGCCACGGCCCGAACGCGAACAACAGCACCTGCCCGTAGAACCCGCTCCCGGCCTGGCGCGGCCAGAGGGTCACGTTGTCGGTGTAGTTCCTGATCGGCCGGCCACCCCGGGTGATCTCGACCTCGCCGCCGTACGGGGCGACGAACTGCCGGTATCTCCCCCCGACCCAGCCCCCTTGGAACGGCCGCGACCCCATCTCGTCGAGATCGAGCTCCTTCGGATAGCGCACCTCGGCGCGCGCCCCGTGCGGGAACACCACCGGGAGCACCTCGTCGCCCCCCTTGGCGACGGCGGGCACGTCGATGGTGTTGGGCGCGTTGTCGAGCCTGGTGAGCGACCGGATGGGCTCGGGCGTCGGGCTCGCGGGCAGCGTTTCGGGCACCGGATCGCGGCTGGCGAGCAGGCCGATGACAGGGACCAGCAGGAGCGCCAGAACCACCACCAGCCCGACCCACCGGCGACGGCCGCGCTCGCCTGCCTCGATGACGTCGAACTGGTCAGCCACGACGTTCCTAGCCGAGTAGTGCCGGCTTGCGCCCTTACGCTTCAGTTCAGTTGAGCGGCGACCGCCGGCGCAAGCCCTGGAACCTGGCGAAATCCTTGTCGCAGGTCACGAATTCACAACCATGCCCGATGGCCGGTGCGGCCCCCTCAGCCCACTCCTCGTCGGCGTCGAGCCGCACCCGCACCCGCACCGGCCCCAAAGAGATTGACGGGCCCAATGAGCCCCACCATCCGGAACAAACGCGGAGTGGCGTCTGATAATAAACGTTACCGGTGTTACTGCAGAAGAATTAACAACGCCCCCACCTGCAGAAATGCCAATCAGGAATACATGCGGATTCGCTATTTCTATAACGGAACGGAACCGGCCCATGCTTTTTCACGTCGTTTCCTGGCCGCCGGATCGAGCCATTCATTAACGTTCCCATCGTTTTCCTGGCCCACCGGGGCGCAGTACCCCGCTCTGGGCCGCCGAAAGCTGAGAGGAGCTCCATGTATTCCCGAGCAAGGCGCATCGCGATCCCCCTCGCCGGCCTCGTGGCCATAGGGCTGGCGGCGGGCATGGTCAGCGGCGCCGCGGGCGCGACCGCACCCTCCGATGTCGTGTCCAAGAATGCGGCGACCCCCGCGGAGCAGGCGATCCAGTTCTGGACGCCCGACCGCATCAAGCTGGCCAGTGACTACGACGACGGGCTCGACCTGTCGTCCAAGGGCGTCAAGGGCAGCAACGACACCCCTGACGGACCCCCCGGCTCCGTGCCGCCGATCGGCGCGGAGAAGACGACGAGCAAGAAGAGCAAGCACGTCAACCTGCCCAACACCGTCGGCCGCGTGTTCTTCACGCTGCCGAAGGCCGACCCGCGTGACCCGAAGAACTGGCGTTACTGCTCGGCCAGCTCCGTGCAGAGCAAGTTCCGCAACCTGGTGGCGACCTCCGCCCACTGCGTCTACGACACCAAGAAGAACACCTTCTACGACAACTGGATCTTCATCCCGTCGTACTGGGACGGCGACAAGGTCTGGAACGGCAAGGCGCCCTACGGCATCTACGCCGCCAAGACCTTCAACGCGCACGACGACTTCGTGGTGAAGGAGGACTACGACTTCGACTACGCGTTCGTCAACGTCTACAACGGCATCAAGGTCAGCTGGGAGAAGGTCAACGGCCGCTGGAAGTGGACCGTCAAGAACGCCGGCCGGCTCGGTGACAACGTCGGCGGCCAGGGCTTCACCTGGAACCGGAGCACGAAGCTGAACGTGTTCTCGTTCGGTTACCCGGCGGGCGAGCACCCCGACGGCGACAAGCCGTTCACCGGCCGGACGATGAAGTACTGCTACGGCAAGACCAAGGCGATGCCCGAGGCCAAGAAGTACAACCTGCAGGAGCACATCGGCTTCAAGTGCTCCTTCACCGCCGGCGCGAGCGGCGGACCGTTCCTCTACAACTACAAGAGCGCGTCGCGCACCGGCTACCTGGTCGGCGTCAACAGCGTCGCGTGGGACACCGACGGCAACGACCGTTACGACCACATCTCGTCGCCGTACTTCAACTCCGACACCTACAAGGTCTACAAGGCCGCCGCCAACCGGTGGACCGGCAACATGCCGTGATCAAGTTGGCACCAGGCCCCGGTTCCCTCGGGATCCGGGGCCTTCCCCTGGGATCGGAATGGGATGGCGACGACGTGGCGTGCGCCACTCGACCGGCTCGAAAGAGGCCGGGAATGCGCGCAATTCCATCCCCGCGAACGTCGCCCGGCACCCGCTCCCACCTGCGCAAACGCCATCAAGTAATGATCGTTTACACGTATCGGGACCGTTCGGCTGACGGCATCCTTATAGTTCGCGATGCACCCTTGATCAGGTAACGAATCTCTATCCAAGCTGCAATACAGTCTGTACATCTGGAAAAATCCACCCTTACGACCCCAAGAAAGGCATTTCATGATCCCCCGGGCCAGGCACATCGTTGCCGCTGCCTTGAGCAGCGCGCTGCTGATGCTGCCTGCCTTCACGGGGGTCGCCGATGCCGCGCCCGCCAGCAAGGTGTTCGCCGTCCCGCTGGCCAAGACCCTCTCGGACGTCAAGCGCGTCGCCGCCTACTGGCGGCCCGACCGCCTCAAGCAGGCCGACAACTACAGCCCCGCCACGCCCGCCGCCGCTGCCGCCCCGACGACCTCGTCGGCCGCCGCCGCCTCCGGCCCCGGTGCGCCCGTCGCCGCCGTCAAGCAGGCGACCGCCGCACAGGGCGTGGCGCCCGTGCCGCCGCGCAAGGGCACCGCCAGGACGATGGGCAAGGTCTTCTTCCGGTTCGGGGACAAGGAGTACTGGTGCTCCGCCAGCGCGGTCGCGGCCAAGAACCGCAGCGTCGTCGCCACGGCCGGGCACTGCGCGTACGACTCGCGCCAGGCCAAGCCGGCCGACTACTGGATCTTCGTCCCTAACCCCGGCCCCAACGGCGAGACGCCGGACGGCATCTACGTGGGCGCCTCGATCAACATGCACGAGGACTGGTCGGGCAAGGCCGACTACGACTACGACTACGCGTTCGTGACCGTGCACCGCGGCTTCACCTGGGTCGCCAAGGACGGCGGCTACGTCATGCAGGACGTCGGCCGGCTCCAGGACAACGTGGGCGGGCTGGGCATCGACCTGAACAAGGAGCCCGGTTCGTACACGGTGGCCGCGTTCGGCTACCCGGCGGGCGCGCAGCCCGACGGCTCGACCCCGTTCAACGGCAAGACGCTGCGCAAGTGCCCCGAGCGCGCCACCCGCTTCACCGTGGCCCCCGGCCGCGACCTGCAGAAGGGCGTCGAGCTGCAGCCGTGCGACTTCAGCCCCGGCGCCAGCGGCGGCCCGTGGCTGATCGGCTACGACGACTCGCGCAGGCTCGGCACGCTGAACGGCGTCAACAGCCTGACCTGGAACAGGGACGCCAAGGGCCGCTACGACGCGGTGTCCTCCCCCTACTTCGACACCACCACCGGCGAGGTCTACCGACGCGCCGCGGGGCTGACCACCATCCCAAATGTGACGTAAGTCATAGCAACCATCCGGTCACTACGGGTGATCAGCCAGTTCTGTGTCTCGGCAAGGTCACGACGCCACTTGGGAGCGTTGACATGATCTACCGAAAATTCACATTCACTTAGTCAAAGCTGTAGGTTCCGGGCTGTCCGTTTGCTGAGTTCTGGGGGTGCACGAGGCGCCTCATGTCAGCGCAACCTGGAGTTACCTTGAAGCGAATCCTTCTTCCCGCCGGCGGAGCCCTCCTGGCTACCGGTCTGCTCGCCTCCGGCCTGTCCGGCACGGCGCAGGCCGACGGCGACGTCGCCCACGACCCGATGGCCCGCAACACCTCCGATGCCGTCTCCGTCGCCTCCTTCTGGCTGGCCTCGAACGGCGCCGCGCTCCGGTCCGCGACCCAGTACCCGTGGGACTCCAAGGAAGTTCGGAAGGTCGTCTCCAAGGGCGGCGCCGACCCCGACGGCCGCCCCGGCACCACGGCGCCGACCGGCGAGTCCAAGTCGACCGGCAGGGCCCAGAACATCAACCTCCCCAAGACCGTGGGCAAGGTCTTCTTCGTCGACGCCGGCGGCAAGTTCCGCTGGTGCTCGGCCTCCTCCATCCAGTCGAACTACCGCAACCTGGTCGCCACGGCCGGCCACTGCGTGTACGACACCGACAGCAACGCCGCGACGATGGACAACTGGGTCTTCGTCCCCGGCTACTACCAGGGGAAGGCTCCCTGGGGCATCTACGTGGGCAAGCAGGCGTTCACGCACTTCGACTTCGACACGTACGAGGACTACGACCGCGACTACGCGTTCGTCACCGTCTACAACGGCATCCACTTCAACGGCGTCAAGCAGGTGGACCGCAAGGACTTCCAGCGCTTCACCGGCCCGAAGCGGTCGTGGGGCGGGCGCTACTACATCCTGCTGTCGAAGGACGCCGGCCGCCTCGGCGACAACGTCGGCGGCCAGGGCTTCGCCTGGAACCAGCCCACCGGCAAGCCCGTGCGCGCCTTCGGCTACCCTGCGGCCCCGCACCCGGACGGCAACAAGCCGTACAGCGGCGTGACGCCGAAGCACTGCTACGGCAACACCACCGCCAAGACGGTCGGCGCCTCCTGGCTGAAGATCGAGGAGCACATCGGCCTCAAGTGCGCCGTGACCCCCGGTTACGACGGCGGCCCCTGGCTGCTGAACTACAGCAACGCCAAGCGCCTCGGCTACGTGAACGGTGTCACCAGCACCTTCGCCGACCAGGACGGCAACGACAGGGTCGACTACATCACCTCGCCGTACTTCGACGGGGAGACGGCCGCGGTGTACAACGCGGCCAAGAACGTGTGGTCCGGCAAGATCGTGGGCCCGAACGGCGAGCTGTACAAGTAAGCCCCCGCAGAACCCTTCAGAGCCCTTCAGCGAGGGCCTCGGCACACGCCCGAGGTCCTCGCTTCGGCGTTTCACGGAGATCTTTCTTTGATCTCCTGACAGACAGTGTTTACGTTGTCACGATGGGCGCATGCGTCGTGATGATCTGACAGACGCCGAATGGGAACGGGTGGCGCCGCTGCTCTCCACGTACGGCGACCATGGCGACCGGTCGCCCGACGACCGCATGGTGATCAACGCACTGCTCTACCAGGCCCGCACCGGTGTCCGCTGGCGCTCCCTGCCCGACCGGTACGGCTGCTGGGTCACCGCCTACAAGCGCCACCGCCGCTGGACCGCCGACGGCACTTGGCAACGCCTCACCCTCGCCCTGCGGACGAGCGGCGGCGACCCCACGAGCAGGGCGACGACCCCACCGGCCTACGCCTCCCCCAGGACGCACCAACCGGCCCCCGGCAGCCCCCACACCGCCCCGCCACCCCTCTCCCACCTCAGGGACGCGGCAGTCCTGGCCAGCCTCCAGGCCCTCCTGGGCGACGTGGTGCAGCCAAGAAGGCAGTGAACCCGCCTTGAAACCCCGAACCTGAAGATCACCTGTGAGAAATGAGTCAACTTAGACGGGACAGGCTTCAATCTGGTTCCTGTGATCTAAGTCACGTTTTGGCGGCTACGTTATGTGGCGAGACCCTAACGGCACATTCGTACCGGCAGCAACAACCCCTTCATACCCTGCGAAAACGTAACGCAATGATCACAACGCGCAAAGATCTCTGACAGATAACAGGACGGTCACGGCGGTAACGGCGCCGACCGAACCGCCCAAAGCGAGTTCCACCTGCGGAGATCACCACGCTATGTTCCTTGCTATCCCTTTACTGACGCATGGGACGCATGTTGCGACCCACGACAGAGCAAGGAGCAGTTCCCTTGAAGCGCATCCTCATCCCCGCCGGTGGCGCCATCCTGGCCACCGGCCTCCTGGCCGCCGGCCTCGCCGGTACGGCCTCCGCCGACAGCGACGTCGCCAAGGACAACCTGGCGACCAGCGCGGCCAACGCGAAGGCCATCGCGAGCTTCTGGGCGGAGAACAACGGTGCTGCCCTCAAGGCCGCTACCGAGTCGAACGTCTGGGACAAGGCTGACGTCGCCAAGCTGCAGAGCAAGGGCGGCTACAGCTCGGACACCAAGCCGGGCTCGACCGCTCCGATCGGCGAGGAGAAGAAGACCTCGACCAAGGTGCAGAACGTCAACATGCCGAAGACCATCGGCAAGGTGTTCTTCATCAACAGCAAGGGCGAGAAGAAGTGGTGCTCCGCCACTTCGATCCAGTCGCAGTACCGCAACCTGGTCGCCACGGCCGGTCACTGCGTCTACGACACCGCCAACAACACGGACGTCATGTCCAAGTGGGTCTTCGTCCCCGGTTACTACCAGGGCAAGTCGCCTTGGGGCATCTACGTGGGCAAGCAGGCCTTCACCCACTACGACTTCGACGTCTACGAGGACTACGACCGCGACTACGCGTTCGTGACCGTGTACAACGGCGTCAAGCTGGACGGTGGCAAGGCCACCAAGGTCACCATCAACGAGTTCAAGGCGGCCCAGGCCAAGGGCCAGGTCACCGACATCAAGGCGGCCGAGGTCAGCAAGGACGAGTACGAGTCGGCCGTCAAGGACCCGAACAAGTACCCGTACTACGAGATGAAGCCCGGCACGGCGAAGAAGGTCACCGGACCGGATTACCCCGGCGCCGTCGTCGACAAGAAGGAAGTCTCCAAGGCTGACTACGAGGCCGCCAAGGCCAAGGGTGTCGGCCGCGGGCAGGGCTTCATCTACGGCGACCCGGTCGCCGAGAACGTCGACAAGGACACCTGGACCAAGTACGACGGCCCCGGTGACAAGGGCGACGGCCCCGACAAGTTCGGGAACTACTACATCACGCACTACTACGTGCAGGAGTGGTACGTCCCCGGCACCGACGCCAAGTACTACCGCGTCGACTACTACGTCATCGAGGACTTCGCCAAGGACGCGGGTCGCCTCGGTGACAACGTGGGCGGTCAGGGCTTCGCCTGGAACCAGCCGACCGGCAAGCCGGTTCGCGTGTTCGGCTACCCGGCGGCTCCTCACCCCGACGGCAACAAGAACTACACGGGCGTCACGCCGAAGTGGTGCTACGGCACCACGACGAAGAAGCTCGTGGGTTCGGCCGCCAAGAAGATCGAGGAGCACGTCGCCCTCAAGTGCGCCATGACCGAGGGCGCCGACGGTGGCCCGTGGCTGTACAAGTACAGCAACAGCAAGCGTCTCGGCTACCTGAACGGTGTCATCAGCACCTTCAACGACCAGGACGGTAACGGCCGCGTGGACTACATCTCGTCGCCGTACTTCGACGGCGAGACCAACGTCGTCTACAAGGCCGCCGCTGTCGCGTGGTCCGGCAAGGTTGTCTAAGTAACGGATAGCGACCGGACTTAGACCGTTCGTGTAACCGTTGCAAGCGAAGGGCCCGGCATCCTGCCGGGCCCTTCTGCGTTCGCCCCGAAAGTGAAGGGCGTTTGGACGCACGGGACGCTCAGACGGTGCCATGAACTTGATGTGATCTGCGTCACATAGCCACCGGGGTCCGGATCATGAGGACACGCGCACCCCGCGAGTCACACTGACAACTTCCTTATGTTGATCAGGGCAAACGAGGACAAGGCGAGCTTCCCTCGACTCCTGCGCATCAGCCCCTTAAACATCACAGAACGATCACGACCGGCTTGTCGCATCTTTTCCCACCAAAGCGGCTTCCGGTTATCAAGATCGACACTGTATGTTCCTGGCTATCCCTTTACTGACGCATGGGACGCAAGAGGCGTTCCACGACAGCGCAAGGAGTTACCTTGAAGCGCATCCTCCTCCCCGCCGGTGGCGCCATTCTGGCCACCGGTCTGCTGGCTGCTGGTCTGGCCAGCACCGCCCAGGCCGACGACACCGTCTCCTCTGACGTCCTCGCCGCCGAGGCGAAGGCCGTCGAGACCGTCGAGTTCTGGACCAAGTCCAACAACGCGGCGCTCAAGGGCGCCATCGCCTTCAACCCCGACGCCCTCGAGGTCTCCAAGATCAAGAGCGGTGGTGGCTATACCTCGGACACCAAGCCGGGTTCCACCGCCCCGATTGGCGAGGAGAAGAAGGCGGCCGTCAAGGTCCAGAACGTGAACCTGCCGAAGACCATCGGTAAGGTCTTCTTCGAGGGTCGCGACGGCAAGCTGTACTGGTGCTCCGGCACCTCGATCCAGGCGCAGTACCGCAACCTGGTCGCCACGGCCGGTCACTGCGTGTACGACATCGCCGGCAACGACGAGGTCGTGTCCCGCTGGGTCTTCGTCCCCGGTTACTACCAGGGCAAGGCTCCTTGGGGCATCTACGTGGGTAAGCAGGCCTTCACCCACTACGACTTCGACGTGTACGAGGACTTCGACCGCGACTACGCGTTCGTCACCGTCTACGACGGCATCGGCGGCGTTGCGTACGGCGCGGACAAGGTCTCGTTCGAAGAGTACAAGGCTGCCACGGCCAAGGGTCAGAAGACTGACATCAAGGGCACCGAGGTCACGGAAGCCGAGTACCTCTCGGGCATCAAGGACCCGAAGACCTTCCCGTACTACGACATCAAGCCCGGCACCGCCAAGAAGGTCACCGGCCCGGACCACGCCGGTGCGGTCGTTGACAAGAAGGAAGTCACCAAGGCTACCTACGACGCGGCCCTCGCGGCTGGCAAGGTCGGCCGCGGCACGGACTTCGTCTACGGCGACCCGGTCACCGAGCAGGTCGACAAGGCCACGTACGACGCGTACTCGGGCCTGGGTGTCAAGTCCACGGACGCCGCTGGGAACTTCCTCATCACGCACTACTACGTGCAGGAGTGGTACGTCCCCGGCACGGACACCAAGTTCTACCGCCTCGACTACTACGTGATCTCCCACAAGCTCAAGAGCGTTGGCCGCCTCGGCGACAACGTTGGTGGGCAGGGCTTCGCGTGGAACCAGCCGTCCGCCGGCAAGTACGTCCGGACCTTCGGTTACCCGTACGGTCCGCACCTGGACGGCAACCGCCCCTACACGGGCGTTACGCCGAAGTGGTGCTACGGCAAGACCGCGAGCAAGGCTCTGCTGATCCCGTCCAAGAAGGTCGAGGAGCAGCAGTCCCTGAAGTGCGCCGTCACCGCCGGTTACGACGGTGGCCCGTGGCTGTACAAGTACAGCAACAGCAAGCGGCTCGGCTACGTCAACGGTGTCACCAGCCTCATCGCTGACACCGACGACAACAAGCGCTACGACACGATCACCTCGGCGTACTTCGACGGTGAGACCAACGTGATCTACAAGGCCGCTGCGGCCGTGTGGTCCGGCAAGCTCATCAAGTAGTTCGCTGCGGATCGGAACGTCGACCTGGTCTTCGTTCGGTAGCAGTACCAAAGGGCTCGGCATCCTGCCGGGCCCTTTGGCCTTTCTGGTGAAAATTGATAATTCCCCTTACCAGAGTGACTAATGGGTCGATAGGGTCTTTACACCCCTTTTGACAACTGTGGAGCCTCTCGTGAAGCGCCTGCTCATCCCCCTAGCCGCCGTCGGCCTGAGCGCCGCCGTCCTCGCCGCGCCCGCCAGCGCGGAGCCGCACTGGGCGACCGACAACCTTCTCCCCAAGCCGGCCGACGCGTACGGTGCCGCCTACTTCTGGCTGGACGCCAACGGCGCCGCCCTCCGCAAGGCGACCCAATATCGTGTCGATGCCAAGGACGTCCCCAAGCTCGTCTCCTCGGGCAGCCAGGGCGCGCCCGACGGCAAGCCCGGCATGACCGGCCCGACGACCGCCGCCAAGCCGGCCGCCAGCAAGAACGTCAACCTCCCCAAGACCATCGGCAAGGTCTTCTTCCTGGACAAGGGAGGCAACTACCGCTGGTGCTCGGCCACGTCCATCCAGTCCAGGCACCGCAACCTGGTCGCCACGGCGGGCCACTGCGTCTACGAGAACAGCAAGGACGACGTCTACGACAAGTGGGTGTTCGTACCGGGCTACTACCAGGGCAAGGCCCCTTGGGGCGTCTACGCGGGCGCCTACGCCTTCACGCATTTCGACCTCGACACCTATGACGACTACGACGGCGACTACGCCTTCGTGGCCGTCCACAACGGCTTCGCGCTGGCGGGCGAGAAGGAAGTGACCCGCAACGCGTTCAAGGCGTGGGCGGGTGACAAGTGGATCAAGCCGCGCGAGATCGATGCCGAGGGATACCGCAAGTGCCTGATCAACCTGGGCGACTGCTGGTCGGAAGGCGAGGACAAGCCCGCTGACCTGGTCGGGCCCGACTACCCGGGTGCCGCCCTGGAGAAGGTGGAAGTTTCCAAGGAGGCATACACCGAGGCGAAGACCGGCAGGGGGCAGGGCTTCAAGTTCGGCGACCCGGTCGTGGAGCAGGTCTCCAAGGACGAGTGGGACGCCTACAAGGGGCTTGGTGACAAGGGCGCGGGCCCCGACAAGGTCGGCAACTACACCATCACCCACTACTACACCCAGAAGTGGGTCAAGCCCGGCACCTCCCGCAAGTACTACGAGGCCCACTACTTCATCGGCATCGCCAAGGACCTCGGCCGTCTCGGTGACGTGGTCGGCGGGCAGGGCTTCGCCTGGAACCAGCCGCTGGGCCAGCCGGTGACCGTCTTCGGTTACCCCAGCGCCCCCCACCCCGACGGCGACCGCCCGTTCTCGGGCGTCACCCCCAAGTGGTGCGCGGGCAAGACCAACACCAAGAGCTACCAGGTCAACATGTTCAAGGTGGAGACCCACCAGGTGCTCAAGTGCTCCATGACCGCCGGCGCCGACGGCGGCCCCTGGCTCATGAAGTACAACAACGGCAAGCGCACCGGCTACGTCAACGGCGTGACCAGCATGTTCCACGACAACGACGGCAACAACCGGATCGACTACATCAGCTCGGCCATCTTCGACGGCGAGACCGCCGCCGTCTACGACAAGGCCAACTACGCGGAGACGAAGTCGATCGTCGGCCCCAACGGCGAACTGCTCAAGTAACCCGCACAACGGCCCGGGCCATGAGGCCCGGGCCGTCCCGTGCGGTCACACGGCCGTGAGCTCCCGCGTGCGCTCGCGCAGCGCCAGCACCGGCCGCTCGTTCTTGTACGGCTCCAGCCGCCGCCGCAGATCCGCGGCGTAGGAGCGGGACCGGGCCGACTGCAGGTCGCTGGCCAGCGTCAGCGCGCCGGCCGCGGCCGAGCACGCCTCCTCCAGTTCCCCGCACTGCAACAGCCCGGCGGCCAGCAGTGACAGGTTGAACATGCGGCCCCGTACGTAGCGGGAGTCCATGTCGAGGGAGCGGCGCGCCTGGCGTACGACCCGCTCGCCCTCCCCGAGGTCGCGGAAACAGTGGGCGAATTTGGCGGACAGGTAAGCCTCGTCGAAGTAGCTGAGCCACTTGGGCTCCTCGGCGGGCTTGCGGGCCTCGAAGGCGCACTCGGCCTCGTGCAGGGACATGCCGCAGGCGCGGGCGTCGCCCAGGCCGGCGTGCGCGTGGGCCTCCAGGACGTGCGCGGAGGCCAGGAGCGTCTGCACCCCGGCCCTGCGGGCCGCGATCTGGGAGGCCCTGGCCAGGTCGAGGGCGTGCGCCGGCTGGCCCATGTAGATGGCCTGGTGAGCCATGCCGGCCAGGATCTCCCCGCCCAGGGTCTGGTCGTCGGCCCCCCTGGCCAGGCGCAGGGCCTGGATCAGGTAGCGCTGGGCGAGGCCGTGCTGCTCCATGTCGTACGCCATCCAGCCTGCCAGCCGGGTCAGCTCGGCCGCGGCGGCGGCCAGCTGCTTGCCGGTGGAGTCGCCGTACGAGCCGTCCTTGAGCAGGGGGGAGACGGCGGTGTCGAGGTATTTGACCACGGACGAGCGGACCCGGCCGCTGCCGAAGCGATTGTCGAGCTCACCGAAGGATCGGGTGACCTCGTGGATGGCGGCGATGTCGGCGCGGCCCACCCGCCGCATGCCCATGCCGCTCGGGCGTCCCTCGGAAGGGGACGTCAACCAGCGTACGGCTCCAACGGAGCCGGCTCCGATCGCGAACGTCGAATCGATCAGGAACCTCCGTCTCTCCACGTCGGCCCGCCACAGCGCCGTCACGGTCGCGACCCCCTCCTGCCACGTGTGCGTGAACTCCTGTCCGAGGTCGAGGGGCGTGATGACGGCCGGCATGCCCAGATCCTCCGAGGTGATCTGTCTGCCGAGCCGTAGGGCGAAAATCTCGGTGAGCAAGCACGGCACCGGATCACGCGGCCTCTGACCTCCGATCCAGCGCAGCACTGAACTGTGGTCGTACTTGAGGCCCGGTGTACCGCGTGCGGCTCCCAGATCGTTGAGGCGCCTGGCCAATCCCTTGTGGGAAAAACCCGCCTCTGCGATGAGCTGCTGCAGCAGTCGATTCGGCTCGCGTTCCATCGCTCTCCTCGTCACAGGAGTCGGCGCCCACATCCTTACAGAGAGCTACTGTTATAGCACCTTGCGTTAACGATTTACGGCAGTTCCCAAAGGTCACCCAAACTCCAACTCCAACCCACACCCTCCGCCGGTTCTGCGCATGGTCAGGCCGACGGCTCTTGCTCCTGGACGGGGACCTCACCTACCCATGGCTCGGCCTAGTAACCCGAAGACCCCTCCGAGCTGGGTGGAGACGCAAAAAGGGTGAGCGGGGGCCGAAAGACCCCCGCTCACAGGCTCACAAGCTCAGAGGCTCACAGGCGCGCGACGCCGTCCGCCCGGGCCTGGGCGGCCACCGCGGCCGTCACGGCGGGCGCGACGCGCTCGTCGAACGGGCTGGGGATGACGTACGTCGTCGAGAGGTCGTCACCGACCACGCCCGCCAGCGCGTTGGCCGCGGCCACCTTCATGTTCTCGGTGATCGTGGTGGCCCGCACGTCGAGCGCGCCGCGGAACACCCCCGGGAAGGCCAGCACGTTGTTGATCTGGTTGGGGAAGTCGGACCGCCCGGTGGCCACCACGCCGGCGTGCCTGGCGGCCACGTCGGGGTGCACCTCCGGCGTCGGGTTCGACAGGGCGAACACGATGGAGTCGGCCGCCATGGAGGCGATGGCCTGCTCGGACACGGTCGATCCCGACAGCCCGACGAACACGTCGGCGCCGGCCAGCGCCTCCTCCGTGGAGCCGGCGTGGCCGGCCTTGTTGGTGTCGCGGGCCAGCGCCTGCTTGACCGGGTTGAGGCCCTCACGGCCCTCGTAGATCATGCCCTTGGAGTCGGAGACCGCGATGTCGCCAATGCCCGCCTCCAGGAGGATGCGGGTGACGGCCACGCCCGAGGCGCCCGCGCCGGCCACGACGGCCCGCAGGTCGCCCAGCGAGCGGCCGGTCAGGCGGGCGGCGTTCTGCAGGGCGGCCAGCACCACGATGGCGGTGCCGTGCTGGTCGTCGTGGAAGACGGGGATGTCGAGCAGGTCGCGCAGCCTGGCCTCGATCTCGAAGCACCGGGGCGCGCTGATGTCCTCCAGGTTGATGCCGCCGAAGGACGGCGCGAGGCGCACCACGGTCTCGACGAGCGCGTCCACGTCGGTGCAGTCGAGGCAGATGGGGACGGCGTCGACGTTCGCGAACTCCTTGAACAGCAGCGCCTTGCCCTCCATGACCGGCATGGCGGCCGAGGGGCCGATGTCTCCGAGGCCGAGCACGGCCGTGCCGTCGGAGACGACGGCGACCACCCTGGAGACCCAGGTGTAGTCGTCGGACAGAGCGGGCGTCTCGGCGATGGCGGTGCAGACCCGGGCGACCCCGGGCGTGTAGGCGAGGGCCAGGTCGTCCGCGTCGCGGACGGGAACGGTGGAGCGGATCTCGATCTTGCCTCCGCGGTGCAGCGCGAATGCCGGATCGAGGTCGAGTGATTCGACGGAAGCAGAAGCGGGCGTGGCAGCCACAGCGACCCCTGTAGTCATTGGTAGCGGAAGAGACCTTCGGCGGACGAGCGCGAGCGGGCTGGCTTCGGTAGCTGCCAGGATCCCCTCGCCGATCATCTCGAGAGGGGGTTCGGGGGTCACCCGTCTCCCCATAGTGCCACATGGTGAGATGGTGTTCGGTGTCGGAGACGACGCCGTTCTGTTGACGCATCGTTAAACGCCGGATGACGGAGCGCTGGTAAACCCCCCTTAAACTGCACAAAACGCAAGTTTCGTGGTATTTCACATCGAGGAGGCCGTACATGGCCCTCAGACCCAAGGGCCGCCGTGGCTACGCCGCCGGCGCGCTCGCCTTGACAGCTGTTCTCGCGCTGACCGCGTGCGGCGGCGAGACCGGCTCGAGCTCCGGCGGCACCACCAGTGCGAGCGCCTCCGCGGCGGGCGGCGTCAAGCTGGTGCAGCCCGGCAAGCTCACGGTCTGCACGAACATCCCGTACGAGCCGTTCCAGTTCAAGGACGCGAGCGGCAAGATCGTCGGGTTCGACGTGGACATCGTCGACCTCGCCGCGAAGAAGCTGGGCGTGACCCAGAACATCGTGGACATCGACTTCGCCGTGATCAAGAGTGGCGCCGCCATGGCCGCGGGCAAGTGCGACGTGGCCGCCGCCGGCATGACGATCACCGACGAGCGCAAGCAGAACATCGACTTCTCCGAGCCCTACTTCGACGCCACGCAGGCACTGCTGGCCAAGAAGGGGACGGGCGCGACGTCGCTGGAGGACGTCAAGGCCAAGGGGCTCAAACTGGGCGCCCAGGCCAGCACGACCGGCCTCGAGTACGTCAAGAAGAACGGCTTCGACCCCACCGAGTACGCCGACTCGGCCAAGGAGCTGCTGGCCCTGCAGGCGGGCCAGGCCGACGTGATCATCCAGGACCTCCCGGTGGTGCTCACCTGGCTGAAGAAGCCCGATGTCGCCGCGAAGTTCGAGCTGATCGGCAGCCTCGACACCGGCGAGCAGTACGGCATCGGCCTGAAGAAGGGCTCCGACCCGACGCTGCTCAAGACGATCAACGACGAGATCGCCAAGGCCAAGCAGGACGGCACCTACGAGCAGATCTACGTGAAGTGGTTCGGCAAGAAGCCTGGCGAGCTGGGCTGATCCATGGCCGACCAGCCGAAGACGGCTGAGCCTGGGCGTGCCAGGCTCAGCCCTCGGAAGAAGCAGCAGGTCAGCCGCGGCATCCAGTACCTCGTCCTGGTCGCCGCGCTCGTCGGCGTCGTCCTGTACGCGGACTGGGGCAGCCTCGCCCAGAACTTCGCCAAGCCCGACGTGGCGCGTGAGGCGCTGCCCGACCTGTTCACCGTCGCGCTGCGCAACACGATCATCTACGCGGTCGGCGGATTCGTGTGCTCGTTCGTGCTGGGCCTGCTGCTGGCGCTCATGCGTCTCTCGCAGGTCCGGCCGTACCGGTGGATCGCGCTCGTCTACATCGAGATCTTCCGCGGCCTGCCCGCGCTGCTGATCTTCCTGATGATCACGTTCCTGCCGCTGGCACTGCCGGGGTTCCAGGTGCCCTTCGGCACGTACGGACAGGGCATCCTCGGGCTCGGCCTGGTCGGCGCCGCCTACCAGGCGGAGGTGTTCCGGGCCGGCCTGCAGGCCGTGCCCAAGGGGCAGACGGAGGCCGCCAGGTCGCTGGGCATGTCGGCCACCCGGTCCCAGATCACCGTGGTGATCCCGCAGGCCGTCCGGATGGTCATCCCGCCGACCACCAACCAGTTCGTGGCCCTGCTCAAGGACTCGTCGCTGGTGCTGTTCCTCGGCGTCTCCGGCGAGTACGTCGAGCTGGCCAAGTTCGGCAACGACCTGGCCTCCCAGTACGCCAACGCCACGCCCATCATGGTCGCCGGCGTGACGTACCTGATCGTCACCATCCCGCTGGGATACCTCGCGTCCCGGCTCGAGGGACGTAAGGGGAGCACACGATGACGCACGCCATCGAGCTGAGGGACCTGCACAAATACTTCGGCAAGAACGAGGTGCTCAAGGGCATCGACATGACGGTCGAGCCCGGCCAGGTGGTCTGTGTCATCGGCCCGTCGGGCTCGGGCAAGTCCACCCTGCTGCGCTGCGTGAACCTGCTGGAGACGCCCACCAGGGGCAAGGTGTTCGTGGAGGGCATCGAGGTCACCGACCCCGACGTGGACATCGACGCCGTACGCCGCCGCATCGGCATGGTCTTCCAGCAGTTCAACCTGTTCCCGCACATGACCGCGCTGCAGAACGTCATGATCGCCCAGCAGCGGGTGCTGAAGCGGAGCAGGAAGGAGGCCGAGGTCGTCGCCAGGGAGAACCTGGACAAGGTCGGCGTCGGCGCCAAATGCGACTCCCTGCCGGGCCAGCTCTCGGGCGGGCAGCAGCAGCGCGTCGCGATCGCCAGGGCGCTGGCCATGAACCCGGACCTGATGCTCTTCGACGAGCCCACCTCGGCGCTCGACCCCGAGCTGGTCGGCGACGTGCTCACCGTCATGCGCAAGCTGGCGGAGGAGGGGATGACCATGCTCGTGGTCACCCACGAGATGGGCTTCGCGCGGGAGGTGGCCGACCGGGTGGTGTTCATGGACGGCGGTGTGATCGTCGAGGACGGCGTGCCCGCCCAGGTGATCGGCGACCCGCAGCATGAGCGCACCCGTGCGTTCCTGCGCCGCGTCCTGCATCCCGAGGAGTAGCCCACCGCGGAGGGCGGGGCGCGCGCGGTCGCCCCGCTCTCTGCTGTAATAGACCGGCATGGACCTCACCTCTTACGCCGAGTGGGCGGTCCGGCTGGCGAACGACCCCGACCCGCCACCCGAGCTCAGGGGGCTGCGCGACGAGCTGACCGCCGTCTTCGACGCGGCCGGTGACGAGCGGGCCGTGGCCGAGCGGCTCAACGCCCTGCTCGACCGCCATCCCGTACGCCCCCAGCTGTCCGACCACGACGGCCGCCGCTGGCACCTCCACCTCGCCGAGGACCCGGCCGCGACCGCCGTGATGGGCCTGGCCGCCGTCGTCGCCGAGCTGGGCGTGGACCGTCTCGGCCGGTGCCAGGAGCCGCACTGCGGGCTGGCCTTCCTCGACACCTCCTCCAACCGCTCCCGCCGCTACTGCTCGGCCCGCTGCGCCAGCCGCGCGAACGTGGCCGCCTTCCGCGCCCGCCGCAAGGACGGCGCCTGAACGACGAGCCCGCCGCAAGGACGGCGCCCGAACGGCGGGCCCGCCGCAAGGACGGCGCCTGAGCGACGGGCCAGCCGCATGAGCGGCGCCTGGACGGCCGCTAGCGGGCCCGCCGCACGAGCGGCCAGTAGCGCAGCACCACGCGGCCCACGATGTCGGTCACGGGACCGAAGTCCCAGCTGTCACGGCGACCGCCGGCCCGCTGGTTGTCGCTCTCCAGCCACCAGCCGTCCTCTCCGTGCCACTGCGCCCGCTTCACGATGAGTCGGCCGGGATCGTCCGGAAGCCTGGCCACCACGAGGTCACCCGGGTGCACGGTGGCGCCCCGGCGGACCAGGAGCCAGTCACCGGGCACCAGCGCGGGACGCATCGAATCCCCTTCGACACGCACTCTCATGGGCTGTGACCCCCTACTCCACGGGCGTTGGGACACGAGTAAGGTCGGTTGTGGACCAAGCTGATTCAGCATCCAGGAAGGACTTTCTGATGCTCGCACGACTGCTACGACCCAAGCATGTCGCTTCCGCACACTGCGACCTGCCCTGTGGGGTCTACGACCCCGCTCAGGCCCGCATCGAGGCCGAGTCGGTCAAGGCGATCATGGAGAAGTACGCGGCCAACGAGGACCCGGTCTTCCGCGCCCGCGCGATCAAAATCAAGGAGGAGCGCGCCGAGCTGGTCAAGCACCACCTGTGGGTGCTGTGGACCGACTACTTCAAGCCGCCGCACCTCGAGCAGTACCCGCAGCTTCACCAGCTCTTCTGGGACGCCACGAAGCTGGCGGGTGCCGCCGGCGCCAAGGGCACGGTCGAGGTCGCCAAGGCTGAGGACCTCCTGGGCAAGATCGACGAAATCTCCAAGATCTTCTGGGAGACCAAGGCCGCCTAAAACGGCACATAAGGCTCTGTGCGGCGACCTGCCGCGCAGAGCCTTTTCCGTTGATGGCGAGTCTGAATAGTCCAACCACCGCTCAGGGGCGGTAAGTTGCAGTCAGCGTCGGATTCGCGAGGAGGAACGTGACCGAGGAAACCGAGACGCGCGCGGAGGGCGTGGCCGGCATCCGCGATGTGGTGAGCATCAGGCTCCCCGCCGCGAGTGCCTACCTGTCTGTGCTGCGTACGGCTACCGCCGGCCTGGCGGCCCGGCTTGACTTCACCCTGGACGAGATCGAGGATCTGCGGATCGCGGTCGACGAGGCCTGCGCGATGCTGCTCAGCGAGGCGGTGCCGGGCACCGACCTGACCGCCGAGTTCGAGCTCACCGGGCAGGAGATGCAGGTCAGGGTCGAGGTGGCCACCGTCGGCAGCTCCGCGCCCAAGCGCGACGACTTCGCCTGGATGGTGCTGACCGCCCTGGCCGACGACGTCGACGCGGTGACCGACTCCGCCGATCGGATGGCGATCGTCCTGCGTAAGCGCCGAGGCGCGGCCCAGAGTGCAGCGGGGCCGGCGTGACGGAAAGGACTGGAGCCATGGCCACCAGCGAACACGCCGTGCCCGACAGGGTGCGCGCCCGCATGCTCTTCGCCGAGCTGGCCGAGCTGGGCCCCGAGGAGCCGCGCCGCCAGCGCATCAGGGATGAGCTGGTCGAGCTTCACCTTCCTCTGGTCGAATACCTGGCCCGCCGCTTCCGCAACAGGGGCGAGTGGCTCGACGACCTCACCCAGGTCGCCACCATCGGTCTGATCAAGTCCATCGACCGCTTCGACCTCAATCGCGGCGTGGAGTTCTCCACCTATGCCACGCCCACCATCGTCGGCGAGATCAAGCGTCACTTCCGCGACAAGGGCTGGGCGGTCCGGGTGCCGCGCCGCCTGCAGGAGCTGAAGCTCTCGCTGACGAAGGCGATAAGCGATCTGTCGCAGCGCGAGGGACGCGCCCCGACCGTGGCCGAGCTGGCCTCCTACCTGAAGATGACCGAGGAGGAGGTGCTGGAGGGGCTCGAGTCGGCCAACGCCTACTCGACCGTGTCCCTCGACGCGCCCGACTCGGGAGACGACGACGCCCCCGCGGTGTCCGACTCGCTCGGCATCGTGGACGAGTCGCTCGAGGGCGTCGAATATCGCGAGTCGCTCAAACCGCTGCTCGAGCGGCTGCCACCGCGCGAGAAGCGCATCCTGCTGCTGCGCTTCTTCGGCAACATGACGCAGTCGCAGATCGCGACCGAGCTGGGCATCTCGCAGATGCACGTCTCGCGCCTGCTGGCCCGCACGCTCGCCCAGCTGCGCGAGGGCCTGACGGCCGACGACTAGCCGGCTTTCCGCACGTCACGTGCGGAAAGGGCATCAGCCATCGCCGTAGAGAGCATGGGTGGTGGGAGGCGCCAGCAGGGTCACCAGCCCCGCCAGGGCGACCACGATCAGCGGGATCCCGAGTTGCGGCTGGTCCGACGTGACGAGCGTGCCGCCGACGGGCAGCATGAAGATCTGGGTCAGCACGGCCGGCGCCCTCCCCCACCGCTCCATCCTGAACAGCCCGCCCCAGGCCACCCAGAGCAGGCCGGCGCCGATCAGCAGCCCGAACGCCGCCTCGGCCAGCGCGGTGGTCAGGTCGTCGGGCGTCCCGGTCAGGGTCTCCACCACGACGAAGACGCCGAGTCCGAGCGCGATCAGGCCCTCCAGGGCGACGACTGCGGCGGCGGCGAGGAGGGTAAGCGGGCGACCGTTCACGGTCCGTACCCTACCTCTCGGGCCGGTCGGGCCGGAAAATAGGACGTTCGGCCGATAAGGCGGACAAGGATCAGCGGTTACGCTGGCGCTATGCGCGCAATGCTGCTGGTCAATCCCAAGGCCACCACCACGAACGCCCGTACGCGGAACGTGTTGATCCGCGCGCTCGGCGCAGCCGTGGAGCTCGCCGTCGAGGAGACCCGTTACCGCGGTCATGCCGCGTCGCTGGCGGCCACGGCGCGCGCCAAGGGCTACGACGTCGTGGCGGTGCTGGGCGGCGACGGGACGATCAACGAGGCCGTCAACGGCCTGCTCAACCCGGTGAACGGCGAGGAGGTCCGGCCCGACGGCGATCCCAGCGCCGGGCGGCCCGGGCTCATCGTCATCCCCGGAGGCAGCGCGAACGTCTTCGCCCGCGCGCTGGGCCTGCCCAACGACCCGGTGGAGTCCACGGGCGTGGTGCTGGAGGCGCTCAGGGAGGGCCGGCGCAGGACCGTGGGTTTGGGCCAAGCCCTTTGGGAGGGCCAGAGCAGATATTTCACCTTCTGTTCGGGAATGGGATACGACGCAGAGGTTGTACGGGCCGTAGAGGGCCTGCGGGGCACCGGCCGTAAAGCTACTCCGACCCGGTATGTGAACACCGCTCTACGGCACTATCTGGCCACGGACAAGCGGCATCCCGCGATGACCGTGACCGGTCCCGGGATCCCGACGGCCAGAGGGGTGTTCATGGCCATCGTTTCCAACACCTCACCGTGGACCTACGTGGGCAGCAGGCCCGTCCGGCCCACCCCGTGGGCCGGCTTCGAGACCGGGCTCGACCTCCTGGGGCTACGGCGCATGGGGCTCATGACGCTCGCGCCGGTGATCCGGCACATCCTCACGGAGAGTGACATCCTCCCGTCCGGCCGGCACCTCGTCCAGCTCCATGACGAGCCCGAGTTCACCCTCACGGCGAGCCGCCCTGTGGCCTTCCAGCTGGACGGGGACTACCTGGGGGAACGCGAAACCGTAACATTCCGGTCTACACCGAACGCGTTACAAGTTTTGGTCTAGATGGTTACATTCGGTCATTGTGTGACGCATCCGACATCCATAACCGCCAAAACTTCCCGTCAACCCCCTTGCGTGCACTCTCCGTGGCTGAAAAGCTCTGGATGTCGGAACGTAGGACCTTTAACAACCCCAGGTCCTCCGATGACCAGCGGACGACCCCGGTCCCACACAGGATCCGGGTAATTGTTCGCGCGAGTTAGTGAAACTCTTCACAAAGTAGCCGCACGGAGCCGACCAGAGGTTCCATCTACTAAGGAGTGGACGCATGGACTGGCGCCACCGAGCTGCCTGCCGTGACGTGGACCCCGAGCTGTTCTTCCCGATCGGCAACACCGGCCCGGCACTCATGCAGATCGAGGAGGCCAAGCAGGTCTGTCGTTCCTGCTCGGCCGTCGAGGCCTGCCTGAAGTGGGCACTTGAGTCCGGCCAGGACGCCGGCGTCTGGGGCGGTCTGAGCGAGGACGAGCGCCGCGCGGTCAAGCGCCGCTCCGCTCGCGCCCGCGCCCGCGCCACCGCCTGAAAACCCTCACACAACGACGGCACCCAGTGCTGTCAACTGGGCCGTCAGCTGGACGGGAGCGGGATCGACAGCACGACCTCGGTGCCGCCTTCCAGGCGTGGCTCGATGGTGAGCCGCCCCGACAGCTCCCCCTCCACCAGCGTACGGACGATCTGCAGCCCCAGGCTGGTCGAGCTGTCGAGATCGAAGCCCCCGGGAAGCCCCCGGCCGTCGTCCCAGACGGTCACGTTCAGCCGCTCGAGGGTAGGCTCGACGACCACTTCCAGCCTCTTGGGGCGCCCGTGTTGCAGCGCGTTCTGCAACAGCTCGGTCAGCGCCATGGCCAGCGGTGTGGCGATGAGCGAGGGCAGGACGCCGAACCCGCCCACCCGGCGCGGCATGACGGCCACCTCGGGCGACGACACCTCCCCGGCCATCGCGATCACCCGGTCGGCGATCTCGTCGAAGTCCACGAACTCCTCGGGGGCATGAGACAGCGTCTCGTGCACGATCGCGATCGACCCGACCCGGCGTACGGCCTCCTCCAGCGCCTCCCGCCCCTCGGGCACCTGGAGCCTCCTGGCCTGGAGCCTGAGCAGGGCGGCCACCGTCTGCAGGTTGTTCTTCACCCGGTGGTGGATCTCTCGGATGGTGGCGTCCTTCGTCATCAGCTCGCGCTCGCGCCGCCGCAGCTCCGTCACGTCCCTGATGAGCACCAGCGCGCCGATGCGACCCCCGCCGACGATCAGCGGGATGGCCCTGAGCTGCACGATCGTGCCGCCGGACTCGACCTCGGTCTCCTTGGCCGCGCGCCCGCTGGCCACGATCATGAGGTCCTCGTTGATCGGCTCGTCGGAATAGCACAGCGTGGCCGTGACCCGGCCCAGCTCGGCGCCGACCAGGTCCGCGTGCAGGCCGAGCCGGCGGTAGGCGGACAGGGCGTTCGGCGACGCGTACGTGACGCGCCCGGCCCGGTCGAGCCTGAGCAGGCCGTCGCCCACGCGCGGCGAGCGCACGAGGATCGGCTCCTCGCCGGAGAACGGGAAGCGGCCCTCGGCCACCATCTGCGCCAGGTCGGAGGCGCTCTGCAGGTAGGTCAGCTCCAGCCGGGAGGGCGTGCGGGCCGAGGACAGGTTGGTGGAGCGCTGGATGACCGCGAGGAAGCGCCCCTCGCCGCCCTCGACCGCGCGGCGCACGGGGATGGTCTCCTCCCTGACCGGCACGCCGGTGGACCAGTCGGGATCGCCCTCGCGGCAGATGCGCCGCTCGTTCCAGGCCGTGTCGATGAGCTGGCGCTCGCCCTTGGCGGCCACGCTGCCGACGATGTCGTCGTGATAGACGGTCGGGCCGGTGGTGGGGCGCATCTGGGCGATCGCGATCCAGCCGTTCTCCCCCAGCAGCGGCGCCCACAGGATGAGGTCGGCGAACGACAGGTCGGCCAGCAGCTGCCAGTCGGAGACCAGCGAGTGCAGCCAGTCGAGGTCCGCCTCGTCGAGCGCTGTGTGGCGGGCTACGAGGTCGCTGAGAGTCGGCACGAGTGCATCATGCGTGCTTTTCCGCGCAACAACCAAACCGACCCCCGGTGAGACCGGCACGTTTGCGGGCAGACTTCGCCGCTCCCGGGGCATATCACCATAGGGCGTTCGCACGCCCCCTCAGTCGCACAGTGAAGACAGATACGGCATCGTTCACCCAACTGGTCTTATCCCGAAATCTCATATTGTGAGAACCGTCACACTGCGAAGCCGCCCGGATCTCAGGACGAGGCAGGGCACGGTCGGCCGGAGGTGATCCACACGGGCAGGTGCTCCTACCGCGACACGGCGCGTGGACCGGCCTCGGTTGTGATCGCGCACGCTGCTGTGGATATCCTTCACAATCAACCTGAGCTGCCCGGATCCGCGCGTGCCGGCACCCGTACGCGTCCGGCGCCGGTCCACCGCTCCAGCCCGCGGTTGACCACTCGGGCCGAAGTGAGTTCCGATGATCTCGCGGTGATCAGACACGCCCTCACCGCCGTGGCAGAAGTGAAGGTGAGAGCGTGACAGACGACAGCCCCCGCGTTCCCAAGTACTACGACGTGAAACGGGCCCTGCTCGAGCTCACCAAGACCCTCCCCGCCGGTACGGCGCTGCCGCCCGAGCGCACGCTGGCCGTCCGGTTCGAGACCTCGCGCACCACGGTCAGGCAGGCGCTGACCGAGCTCGTGGTCGAGGGACGGCTGCTGCGCATCCAGGGCAAGGGCACGTTCGTGGCGCAACCGAAGGTCGCGCAGGTGCTGCAGCTGACCTCGTACATCGGAGACCTGCGCACGGCCGGGCTGGAACCGGACACCAAGATCCTGGAGATCGGCTACATCACCGCCGACGAGGCCCTGGCGCGGCGGCTGGCCATCAACCCCGGCGGTCGCGTGCTGCGCATCCACCGGCTCAGGCTGGCCAACGGCGAGCCGGTCTCGATCGACACCACCCACCTGTCCGCGCGCCGCTTCCCCCGGCTGCGGCGCGAGCTGGAGGTGCACGCCTCGCTGTACGAGACGCTGCACAACGCCTACAACGTGCGGCTGACGGACGCCGAGGAGATCATCGAGACCGTCCTGGCCACCCCCTACGACGCCAAGGCCCTCGGCGTGGACGTCGGCCTGCCGATGCTCCTGCTCACCCGCCACGCCTTCGACGCCGACGGCAACCCCGTCGAGTGGGCCCAGTCGCTCTACCGCGGCGACCGGTACAAGTTCGTCACCCGCCTGCGCCGCCCCTGAAGCCGCGCGCGGCACTCCTAAGCTGGGCACATGAGCATCCTCGTCGTCACGGGCACCGGCGCCGGCGTGGGCAAGACCGTGGTGGCGGCCGCCCTGGCGGCGCTCGCGCTGGCGCGCGGGTCCACGGCGGCCGTGGTCAAGCCCGCCCAGACCGGCGTCCCGGCCGGCGCGCCCGGCGACGTGGACGAGGTGATCCGGCTGTCCGGCATCACCACCACGTTCGAGCTGGGCCGCTTCCCCGGCCCGCTCTCGCCGGCCGCCGCCGCGAGAGCCGCCGGGATGCCGCCCGTGTCGCTGGCGGGGGCCGCCGAGCTGGTGCGGGAGCTGGCGGAGAGCAACCGGCTGGTGGTCGTGGAGGGGACGGGCGGGCTGCTCGACCGCTACGACGAGGACGGCGCCACCGTCGCCGACCTCGCCCGTACGCTCCAGGCGCAGGTGCTGGTCGTCGTGCGGGCGGGCGGCGACACCGTCAACCACACCGCGCTCACGCTGGAGGCGATGGCCCACCGCGGGCTCGACCTGGCCGGGGTCGTCATCGGGCGCTGGCCCGCCGCGCCGGGGCAGGCCGAGCGGAGTGACGTGGCCGACCTGGAGATGCTCGCCGCCCGCCCCCTGGCCGGGGCGCTGCCCGAGGGCGCGGGCCGCCTCGCTGACAGGCGGGCGTTCGCGGAGGTGGCGCGCAAGGGGCTGGGCGCCACGCTCGGCGGCGCGTTCGACCCGGCGGGGTTCAGGCAGAGCGTCTGAGGGGGTGGGGCTAGCCCTACCATTCACCGGCACACCAGACCCATTTCGCGACCCCGCCACCGGTCAATACCGTTATGGGCATGAAAGTCCCCCGTCCGTGGTCGGCACGGGCCTGGCTCGACACGGCCCACGTGATGATCGGCGTCCCGGTCGGCGTGCTGCTCGGCGGGCTGACGCTCGTGCTGGCCGTGGTGCCGCCCGTGCTGGTGCGGGCCGTACCGGCGTTCACCTCGGTGCAGCGGTCCAGGTTCGACGCCTTCCTCGGGGCGCACATCCCTCCTGTGCCCTCCCCGAGCAGCTGGCGGCACCCGGCGACCTGGCGGCAGATCGGCTACCACGTGCTGTCGCCGTTCGTGAGCGCGGCCGGGGCCTTCCTGGTGGCGGTGGTGTGGGGCGGGGCGGTGGTGGGACTGCTGGCCTTCCTGCCGCCGAAGCTGCAGAAGCCGCCGCTGGAGTTCGTGTTCGACCTCAGGGACGGCCGGGTCCTGGGCGTGTTCATGACGGTGGGGTTCGTGCTGCTGCTCCTCGCGCCGCTCCTGGCCCGCGGCATGGCGGCGCTGGACCTGTCGGTGGCCCGTACGCTGCTCGGGCCGAGCCGCTCGGAGCTGGGGCAGCGGATCGAGACGCTGACCGAGAGCCGGGCCGGCGTGATCGACGCGGCCGACGCGGAGCGGCGTAGGATCGAGCGGGATCTGCACGACGGCGCCCAGCAGCGGCTGGTCTCCCTCGCCATGAACCTCGGCCTGGCCAGGGCCACCCTGACCGATCTGCCCGACTCGGCCCGCGAGGCCATCGAGCAGGCCCACGAGGAGGCCAAACAGGCGCTCAAGGAGCTGCGCGACTTCGTCCGGGGCCTGCATCCGGCCGTGCTCAACGACCAGGGTCTGGACGCGGCGCTGTCGGGTGTCACCGCCCGTGCCCCTTTCCCCGTCAAGCTGCGCGTCGACATCGAGCGGCGTACCTCTCCGACCATCGAGGCGGTGGCCTTCTTCATCGTGTCCGAAGCACTGACCAACATCGCCAAACACGCGGCCGCGACCCGGGCCGAGGTGAACGTGCGGCGCGAGCGGGACCGCCTGCACGTGCTCGTCTACGACGACGGGTGTGGCGGCGCCCGGCTGGACGGCGGGACCGGACTGCGCGGCCTGGCCCAGCGCATCGACGCCGTGGACGGCGCGCTACGGCTGTCCAGCCCGCTGGGCGGACCGACGACGATCGAGGTGGAGCTGCCGTGCGAGTAGTGCTCGCCGAGGATTCCGTGCTGCTGCGGGAGGGGCTGATCCGGCTCCTGGACGCCGCCGGCATGGAGGTGGTGGCGGCCGTGGACGAGGCCGAGGGGCTGCTGCGGGCGGCCGAGGAGCACCGGCCCGAGCTGGTCATCACGGACGTCCGGATGCCGCCCACGCACACCGACGAGGGTCTGCGGGCCGCACTCGTGCTGCGCCGCCAGCGGCCGGGGCTGGCCGTGCTCGTGCTCTCCCAGTACGTCGAGGAGCGCTACGCCGCCCAGCTGCTCGCCTCCGCCGCGACCGGGGGCGTCGGCTACCTGCTCAAGGACCGGGTGGCGGACGTGGCCGAGTTCATCGACGCGCTGCGCCGGGTGGCCTCGGGCGGCACCGCGCTCGACCCCGAGGTGGTCGCCCAGCTCCTGCTGCGCGGCAACAGCGACCCGCTCGAACGGCTGACACCCAGGGAGCACGAGGTGCTCAAGCTGATGGCCGAAGGCCGCTCGAACGCCGGCATCGGGCAGGCCCTGGTGCTCAGCGAGGGAGCCGTGGGCAAGCACATCGGCAACATCTTCAACAAGCTCGACCTGTCGCCCGCCGAGGGCGACCACCGTCGCGTGCTCGCCGTCCTGCAGTTCCTCAAGATCAGAAGTCTGCCATGAGGGGCGCGTGGCTGACGGCGGGCGCCGTGGTGACGGTCGCCGCGCTGGTGCTGTCCAGCGTCGGACTCTGGCGCGGGTTCGCCAGGGCCAGGACGCCGACGGACGTCACCATGAGGTCCATCCCGTTCGAGTACCCCGAGGTGCGGATCAAGGCGGGCAAGGGCCAGGTGAACCTCTTCATCCTGTCGGGCCGGGCGGGCGAGCTGCTCATCCACAGGTCGCTGCGGTGGTCGCGGGACCGCCCGACGGTCACCGAGGACTGGGACACCCGCACCAGGACGCTGCGGCTGGACGCGGTCTGCCCCGGCTTCGACCAGCCGACGGGTCCCATCTGCCAGGCGGACTACATGCTGTACGTGCCGCCGGAGACCGACCTCGAGGCCGGCACGTCCGGCGGCGACCTGATGGTCGACGACCTCTTCGGCGACGTGCGGCTGACCTCCGTGTCCGGCGACATCCGCGTCCGCTCGGTCTCCGGCGACCTGTGGGCCAGGACCGGCACCGGCCTGGTCGACGCCAAGGAGCTCAGCGGCGGCGGGAAGGCCGACGTGGAGGTCGGCTCCGGCGACGTGGACCTGTCGTTCTCCGACGTGCCCACGGAGGTCAAGGCGGTGGTGCGGACGTCGGGCGACGTCAGCGTGAACGTGCCGCGCGACGTGTACGACGTGACGACGGTGGCCGCCAACACCACGATCAACGTCGAAAGGAAGCCCGGCACGGCCCGGAAGATCACCGCCAGGGCACCGGGCGGCGCGGTGTCCGTCATCGCCGTGTGTTGCGAATGAAGATCCACGCGATCCCCAAGGACTGTTTACGCGTGTGACTGGTTGGTAAGTTCCCGGCATGGAGTCTGCGAAGCACGCCGGTGACGCTGCCGTCGCCGTGTCCAAGGCCTATGGCGTCGAGACCATGTTCACCCTGTCGGGAGGGCACGTATTCCCCCTCTACGACGGCGCGGTGCACGAGGGCATGCGCATCCTCGACGTACGCCACGAGCAGAGCGCGGTCTTCGCCGCCGAGGCGACGGCCAGGCTGACCAGGAGCCCCGGCCTGGCGGTGCTGACCGCCGGACCCGGCATCACCAACGGCGTCAGCGGCGTCGCCACCGCCCACTTCAACGGCTCGCCGGTCGTCGTCATGGGCGGCCGGGCACCACAGTCGCGCTGGGGCAGCGGCGCCCTGCAGGAGATGGACCACCCGCCGCTGCTGGAGCCGATCACCAAGCTCTCCTTCACCGCGGCCGGCGCCGACTCCGTCGGCCAGGACGTCGAGGTGGCCTTCCGCACGGCCGTCGCGCCCCACCGCGGCCCGGTCTTCCTCGACTTCTACATGGACCACCTGTTCTCCCCGTCGCCGGTGCACGAGGTGCACACGCAGACCCCCTCCCCGTACGAGCCCGACCCCGACGACCTGGCGAGCATCGCGCGCCTGCTGGCCGAGGCGGAGCGCCCCGTGCTGGTCTACGGCTCCGACGTCTGGATGGACCGCGCCGAGGAGGCCGCCCGCGACTTCGCCGAGACGTGGCGGCTGCCGGTCATCCCCAACGGCCAGGGCCGCGGCATCCTGCCCTCCGGGCACGAGCTGCTCGTCACCCGGGCCCGCGGCCTCGCCTTCGCCCAGGCCGACCTGGTGATCGTGGTCGGCACGCCGCTCGACTTCCGCCTCGGCTACGGCTGGTTCGGCGGCAAGGACGGCGCGCCGCTGGCCAGGGTGGTGCACATCGCCGACGCGCCCTCGCAGCTCGCCACGCACATGCAGCCGGCCGCCTCCGCCGCCGGTGACCTCTCGGTGGTGTTCTGGAGCCTCGGCGCGGCCTGCGGGGAGGCGGGGGTCAAGCCGGACTCCTACTCGCCGTGGGTGTCGAAGCTGTCCGCGGCCGCCGCCGCGGCCATCGCGGGCGACGCCGACCTGCTGGCCGCCGGCTCCGACCCGATCCACCCCATGCGCGTGTACGGCGAGCTGGGCAAGGTCCTGGCCGACGACGCCGTGGTGATCGGCGACGGCGGCGACTTCGTCTCCTACGCCGGCAAATACGTCGAGCCCAAGCAGCCCGGCAACTGGCTCGACCCGGGCCCGTACGGCTGCCTGGGCACCGGCCTGGGCTACTCCATCGCCGCCCGGCTGGCCAGGCCGTCCTCGCAGGTGGTGCTGCTGCTCGGCGACGGCGCCGCCGGGTTCTCGCTGATGGACGTCGACACCCTCGTACGCCACCGGCTCCCGGTCGTCATGATCTGCGGCAACAACGGCATCTGGGGCCTGGAGAAGCACCCCATGCAGATGTTGTACGGCTACGACGTGGCGGCCGAGCTGCAGCCGCAGTGCCGCTACGACCAGGTCGTGACCGCACTGGGCGGCGGCGGCGAGCTGGTCACGAAGCCGTCGGAGATCGGGCCGGCGCTGCGCAGGGCGTTCGACTCCGGGATCCCGTACATGGTGAACATCGCGACCGACCCGCAGGTCGCCTACCCCCGCAACACGACGGGGGTGTGAGCGGCCCTACGGCTTGGGCGTGGGGGTCGGGGTGGGCATCGGCGAGTTCTCCGGGCAGACGCCGTCCACGACGACGAGCTTGACCGGCTTGCCCTTCTCGAGCGCCACGCCGCCGGCCGGCACGGTCTGCGTGATCCTGCCGCAGCGCAGGCCGTTGGTCGTGCTGGTCTGGTCGTCGACGCGCGCCTGGAAGCCCGCGGCCTCGATCCGTTCCTGCCCCATCAGGAAGTTCATCCCGACCACCTTGGGCACCAGCGCCTTGTTCCCCGTCGGCGTGGGGGTGCCCGACGGCGACTTCGTCGGCGACTTCGTGACGCTGGGCGAGGGGCTGGGCGACTCCTCCGGCTCGTCGGTCTTCTCCGGGGTGGGCGTGATCTTCGGCGTCGGCCGGGTGGTGGCCGGCTTCGGCTGCTGCCTCGTCTCCTCCGGCTCGGGCTCCGACGTCTTGACCTGGGGCTTGCTCGTCTTCGGCGTGCTCTTCGAATTGCTCACGGACTCGCCGGTCATGGTCGGCGTCGGCTCGCCGGTGGTCATGCCCGTCAGGGCCACCGCGGTGGCGCCCGCGCCGAGCACCACGGCCGCGGCGATGCCCGCGATCAGCCCGGTCCGGCGCGGCGCCTTGGCCGCGCGCCGGCTCCCCCCACGGCGGTCGCTGACCGCCGTGTCGTCGTGCGCCATCCTGACGCCCGTCTGGTAGGGGTTCGGGTCGTGCTGCTGGCCCGCCTGGTGCAGCCCCTGGTGCTGGGCCTGGTGCTGGGCCGTCTGCGGCTGGTACGCCTCCGGAGGCGGCGCCATGGTGACGCCGGTGGACAGCTCCGGCACGGCGGGCACCTGGCCGCTGGCGATCGCGCGGGCGGCCTCGCTCATCGCCCGGGCGCTCGGGTAGCGCCTGGCCGGATCCTTGGACAGGGCGATCTCCACCAGCGTGCGCACCGCCTGGGGGATCTCCTGGGGCAGGGGCGGCGGGGCCTCGCGGATGTGCTTGAGCGCGATCGTGACCGCGCTGTCGCCGTCGAACGGCCGCTGGCCCACCAGGCACTCGTAAGCGACCACGCCGAGCGCGTAGATGTCCACCGCGGGCGTCACGGGGGCACCCTCGGCCTGCTCGGGTGCGCAGTAGGCGGCCGTGCCGAGCACCATGCCGGCGTCGGTGAGCCGGTTGGCCATGTCTGAGCGCGCGATGCCGAAGTCGGTGAGCACGAGCGTGCCGTCGCGCTGGACGAGCAGGTTGCCCGGCTTGACGTCGCGGTGCACGATCCCGCGGTCGTGCACGGCCTGCAACGCCGACGCGGCCTGCGCGATCAGCTCCATGGCAGGCTGCGGCGGGATCCGGCCCAGCCGGCCCAGCAGCCGGTCGAGCGGTTCGCCGTCGACGAACTTCATCACGAGGTAGACGGTGTCGCCGCTGACGCCGTAGTCGTAGACGTCGACGACCCCGGAGTGGTTGATCGTGGCCATCGCCCGCGCCTCCCCCTGGAAGCGAGCGACGAAGCCGGGGTCCTCCATGCGCCCAGGGAGCAGCACTTTGACGGCGACGGTGCGTGCGAGCACGACGTCCTCGCCTCGCCACACCTCGCCCATGCCACCGGCGCCGATGCGGGTGTCCAGCCGATACCGCCCCGCCAGCGTCGTCCCTTGGGCCACCATGATTCCCCCGCTACCCCCCTACCTCTGTAACCTCTCCCACCCCGCGGTTCTCCAACAAAGCGAACTTTTATCGCGGTGAGGTAACACAGTGGTCACGGAACTCAGAGAGTGTACGACTCACCTGTCCCACATGCCACTTAAATGCCTCAAGCCGTACAAAGCCTATCCTGGAGCCTTACGCCCGCACTTGTCCGCGTTTCCGGGAACTCGGCGACCGTTGGTGGCGCACAATATGGCCCGCCATAAGCTTGATCTCATGACGCTCGCTCCCGGTCTCCGCTCGCAGGTCCTCATCATGGTCGAGATGGAGGACACCGCCAAGCGGATCGGCAGCGGCGACGTGCCGGTGCTGGCCACGCCCAGGCTGCTCGCGCTGGCCGAGGCGGCGACCGTACGCGCCGTCGAGCGGCACCTCGCACCGGGCGAGACGTCCGTCGGCACCCGGGTCGAGCTCGAGCACCTGGCCGCCAGCCCGCTCGGCACCCATGTCCAGGTCAGCGTGGAGCTGACCGAGGTCGACGGCCGGCGCCTGGTCTTCGCCTTCGAGGCCCACGACAAGCACGCCGTCGTGGGCAAGGGCACGATCGAGCGCGTGGTGGTCGATCGCGCCAGGTTCCTGGCCCGCGCTACTCGATGACGGCCATCAGGTCGCCTTCCTGGATCACGTCTCCCTCGGCCACCTTGAGCTGCGCCACCACGCCGTCGTCCTCGGCGAGCACGGGGATCTCCATCTTCATCGACTCGAGGATGACGAGCGTGTCGCCGTCGGAGACGCTGTCGCCCTCGTTGACGACGACCTTCCAGACATTCGCCACCATCTCTGCGCGTACCTCAGCCACCGGGACTCCCCTCTTCCAATGAATCAACGATCTCATGCGGTCCAGGAGCGCATCCGCGCGACCAGACCCGTGTCGTAGTCGCCGGTGGCGAACTCCGCGTTCTCCAGCAGCTCTGCACAGAATGGCAGGTTGTTCTTCGGTCCCTCAACGGTGAACGCGGCGACCGCCTTGCGCCCCTTGGCCAACGCGTCCTCCCGGTCGGCGCCGTGAACGCAGAGCTTGGCCATCAGCGGGTCGTAGAACGGCGTGACCGTGTTGCCCGCCTCGTAGCCGGAGTCCACGCGTACGCCGTCGCCGGACGGCTCGTCCCAGATCGTGATCTTGCCAGGGCCGGGGAGGAACCGCTTGGGGTCCTCCGCGTAGACGCGGAACTCGATCGCGTGCCCCCTGGGCTCGGCGCGCACCTCGGGGCTCTCCCCGGCGGCCACCCGCAGCTGCAGCTCGACCAGGTCGAGCCCGGTGACCAGCTCGGTGACCGGGTGCTCCACCTGCAGCCGGGTGTTCATCTCCAGGAAGACGAAGTCCTGCTCGTCGGCGTCGACCAGGCACTCGACCGTGCCCGCGCCCAGGTAGCCGACGGCCTCGCCGGCCCGCACGGCGGCGGCCAGCATGCGCTCGCGCAGCTCGGGGGTGATGCCCGGCGAGGGGGACTCCTCGACGACCTTCTGGTGGCGGCGCTGCACCGAGCAGTCGCGCTCGCCCAGCGCCACGACCCGGCCGCCGGGCAGGCCGAGGATCTGCACCTCGACGTGGCGGGCCCGCTCGACATAGCGCTCCAGCAGCACGGCCGGGCCGTCCAGGGCGTCGCCGGAGAACCGGGCCGCCGCCCTGGCCGCCTGCTCGTACGCCTTGGCCAGCCCCTCGTCGTCGTGGGCCACGCTCATCCCGATGCCACCGCCGCCGGCCGCGGTCTTCACCATGACCGGGTAGCCGATCGCATCGGCGGCCCTGAGCGCCAGCGACAGATCGGTGACCGGCGCGCGGGTGCCCGCGGCGACCGGCACGCCGGCGTCCTCCATGAGGTTCCTGGCGTTGATCTTGTCGCCCATCCGGTCGATGGCCTCGGGCGACGGCCCGATCCAGACCATCCCGGCGTCGATCACGGCACGGGCGAACGCGACGTTCTCCGCGAGGAACCCGTAACCGGGGTGGACCGACTTCGCACCCGTCGCGCGGGCCGCCTCCAGCACCTTCGCGATGTCGAGATAGCTCTGCGCCGGGTGGGCCGGGCCGATCAGCACGGCCTCGTCGGCCTCGCGCACGAAGGGCAGGTCGGCGTCGGCCTCGGAGTGGACCGCGATGGCGCGCAGCCCCATCCGCTTGACCGTGCGGATGATCCGCCGCGCGATCTCCCCCCGGTTGGCGATCAGAACGGGTCCGAGCGTCTCGATAAGCACGCCGACCACCCTATGACCGCGACCGGCTTGACCCCTTTCCCCCTTAACCACCGATCCGGTGAGCACGATCTGTAGGAACCCCACAAAGGCGGCCCCCTGGAGGCCGGGCAGGCTGTAGAGGTCAGACCCGCCCGCGGTCGATCACCCGGGCGAGCGCCTCGACCGCATGGGAATCGTACGCGCTCCCCGAGGACAGGCGGATGCGCTCCAGCGCGGCACCCCCGCGGTCGCGGTCGGTCGACGGCCCCACCAGGTCGTCGTAGGCGTTGGCCACCTTGATGATGCGGCTCGACAGCGGCGGGTCGTCGGTGACCGAATCGCACTGCCGGCTGACCACCTCGGCCACCCGGTCGAGCACGCCCGTCTGCCTGATCACCTCCGCGCCCAGCTCGGCGATGCGGCGGGCCTGCTCGGGCTCGGTCAGCACGGTGGCGCCGCCCGGGATCGGGTCGCGCAGCGAGAGCTGGCCGATGTCGTGCATCAGCGCGGCGTATTCGAGCTCGAGCAGCTCCGGCTCGGCCATGCCCAGCTCCCTGCCGATGGCCACGGCCAGGCGGCTGACCCGGCGCGAGTGGCCGGGCTCGACGTAGCCGCCGACCTCGGTGACGCGCGACAGGGCGCGGACGGTCTGCAGGTAGGTGGCGCGGATCCCGGCGTATTTGCGGAAGGCCACCTGCGTCACCAGGAGCGGCGCGGCGAACACCAGCAGCGCCACCAGGTCCATGCTGTGCGTGGCCAGCGCCAGCAGCACGCCCGACGAGGCCACGGCGGCCCCCAGGGGGAAGGCCATGTTGAGCTCGTCGCGCACGGCCACCCTGAACGCCGTACGGACCTGCTCGGCCCGCAGCATGGCGGCGATCAGCACGTCGATCAGCAGGGTGATCGCGATGAGCGTGACCATGACCACGAGCGCCGGCCACCAGGTCCTGGTCGGCTCCTTCGTCAGCTCGTAGAGTGGGCCGGCCAGCGGCCGGAAGGCGAAGGCCAGCAGCGCGCCGGTGAGCAGCCGCCTGGCCATGGCGTCCAGGCGCGGCGGGCGGCCCACCGCCAGGTGCGGCAGCGCTCCCGCGATCATGCCGACCGCGATCACGGCGACGACCTGCAGCGCGGAGTGGCTCAGCGGGTTCTGGCTCAGGTCGAGCAGCAGCGTGTAGCCCAGCGCGGCGGCGGCGCCGATCGGCGCGACCTCCCGGTTGCCCGGCATGGTCAGCCTGGCCAGCTCGCCCACCGCGATCAGCGCCCCGAACCCGACCGCGATCTCCGGGCGGTCGAGCCCGACGGCGGCGGTGTGCGCCACGCCCACGAGCGCGACCAGGCCCGCCGCGCAGATGAGCAGCAGCTGCCCGGAGTCGAGCCTGCGCAGGACGGTGTTCACCGACCGATCGGTACGCCTGACGCGCTCTGTGGTGATCATGGCCCCATCACGACCTGGATGGGCATGGTCGGGTCGTCATGGTCCTTGATCGGGGTCTCGGTGGCCTCGGGCGGCGGCGGGTCCACGCGACGCGGCGGCTGCCACGGCTCGCGGTCGAGGGCCCGGATGAAGGCCGCCACCATCACGGGGTCGAAGTGGGTGCCCGCGCTCTTGCGCAGCTCGTCCACGGCCTCGGGGACCGGCCTGGCGCCGCGGTAGGAGCGGTCGGAGGTCATCGAGTCGAACGCGTCGGCCACCGCGATCACCTTGGCGAACTCGGGGATCTCGTCACCGGCCAGGCCCATCGGGTAGCCGGTGCCGTCGTGGCGCTCGTGGTGGTGCATGATCCCGGCGTACGCCTCGTCGAGGAAGCCGATCCCGCGCACGATCTCCAGCCCCCGCATCGGGTGGAGCTGGATCGCGGCGAACTCCTCCTCGGTGAGCGGCCCGTCCTTCTGCAGCACCTTGGTCGGCACGCCGAGCTTGCCGACGTCGTGCAGCATGCCCGCGTAGCGGATGGCCCGGACCCGATCCAGCCCCATGCCGATCTCCTGCGCGATCATCGAGGAGGCGTGCGAGACGCGCGTGCAGTGGCCCCTGGTGTAGTAGTCCTTGGTCTCGACCGCCTGGCAGAGCGCGGCGATGGTGGCGTCGTAGGAGCGCTGCTGCGCGTGATACTGGCCGAACGCCCAGCGCGCCACGAACAGCGGCAGCAGCACCAGCACGGCCGAGATCGACGCCACGGTGGCCCACAACCCCGCCACGAGCAGCCCGAAGGTGCCGTAGCCCAGGTAGGACAGCAGGAACTGCGCCATCCCCCGCAGCGGCACCTCGGTGGCCCGCACGTGGGTGGCCAGCCCGATCATGGTGAGCGTGAGCGCGATGTTGAGCGGCACGAAGACCGCGGTGGCGGCGGCGTAGGGGCCGATGAGGTCGTCGAACGCGTTGACGTCCGGCACTCCCACCTTGCCGTGCAGCGCTTCGTACACCCGCCCGGCCACGTAGCCGCAGATGGCGAACTGGGCGCCGTTGAACAGCCGTTTGACCAGCGGCAGCCCCGGCCGCACACTGAGGACCGCGGTGAGCCCCACCACCGCCGCGCCCTCCGGGCCGATCAGCACCACGGCCGCCAGCGCGGCGGAGAAGCTGACCGACACCGCGAACTGCTCCACGTTGAGCAGCGTCGGCATCGACTCGCACACCAGGAACAGCAGCGCGAGGACCAGGAGGATGTCGAGGTCCTCCGTGGCCACGGGCGTGCCGGAGACGATCACGTCACGTGCGATGAGAGCGGCCGCCGCGCCGATCACGGCGACCAGATAGACCCTTGCGGGCCACGGCAGATCACGCATTGCGGCCCCCCTACGGTGTTCAGGTCCAGGACACCCCGGGAGGAACCACCCCGCCGACCACCATGACCACCGGAGTGATCAGCACGATGGCCGTGAGCAGCCGGGCGACCGTCACCTTCAACATCCACATGCCTCCACGTCGACTTCTGGGGTTCACGCTACAGAAGACGGCGCAACCGCATGGGCGGAGTCGGAAATCGCAAGCAAAGCGTAATCAATCAACTACCTGGTGCGACGCGCGGCAGCCCATTCGACGGTCTTCTTCAACCCGGTGGGCAGGTCGGTGCGCGGCTGCCAGCCGAGCCCGTCGTGGGCGGGCACCGGATCGACCGCCATCGCCGGCAGGTCGCCCGGGCGCGGGGGCGCGAAGCCGGGCTTGTCCTGGGCGCCGGCCGCGTCGGCGATCAGCGAGTGCAGGCGGCGGTCGGTGGTCTGGATGCCGGTGCCGAGGTTGAACCGGCGGCCGTCGCCGTCCTGCCCGCACGCCCGGACGAAGCCGTCGACCACGTCGTCGACGTAGATGTAGTCGCGGGTCTGGGTGCCGTCGCCGTAGAGGACCGTGGGCGTGCCCTTGAGCAGGGAGTCGGTGAAGATCGACACGACTCCCGCCTCGCCGTCCGGCGACTGGCGCGGGCCGTAGACGTTGGAGAGCACCAGCGTGGTGTATTCGATGCCGTGCAGCGCGCGGAACGTGGCGAGGTAGATCTCGCCGCTCAGCTTCGAGGCGGCGTACGGCGAGCGCGGGTCGGTCGCCGCGTCACCGGGCACGGGGATCGTCGCCGGGCGGCCGTAGACGGCCACCGACGAGGCGAACACCACCTTGCGCGCGCGCCCCTCGTGGGCCGCGGCGAGCACGGACGCGGTGCCCTCGACGTTGAGCCGGGCGTCGTGCGCCGGGTCGGCCACGCTCTTGCGCACGCTGATCTGCGCGGCCAGATGGCAGACCACCTCCGGCCGCAGCTCCGCCATCAGGCCGGTGAGGGCCTGATCGCGGATGTCCATCTCGTGCAACCTGAACCGGTCGCTGGTCGCGGCGCCGGCCAGGTTGTCCCTGCTGCCGGAGGACAGATCGTCCACCACGTCCACCTCGTGGCCGTCGGCCAGCAGGCGATCGACGAGATTCGAACCGATGAACCCGGCACCCCCGGTGACCAACACGCGCATGGGGTGAATCCTAGTCGGACAGCTCCGACCTCACCTGCGCGATGCGGGCCAGCACCTTCGAGCGCAGATCCGCGGGGACCGGGTCACAACCGCAGTGCTTGGCCACGAGCGCCTTGATCGCCTTGTCCAGGTCGTATTCCTGCAGGCACGGGCTGCACTCGTCGAGGTGCACGCGGATGCCGGCGACGTCGCCCTCGGTCAGCTCACCGTCGAGGTAGGCGTAGACCTTGTCGAGCACTTCGCGACAGTCGGTGTCGTGCGGGTTGCCACAGCTCATTTCGATCCCTCCGCCGGGACCAGGCCACGCTCGCGAGCATAGTCCTCAAGGAGGCCCCGCAGCTGCCTGCGTCCCCTGTGCAGCCTCGACATCACGGTCCCGATGGGAGTGCCCATGATGTCGGCGATCTCCTTGTAGGGGAAGCCTTCGACGTCGGCCAGGTAGACCGCGATCCTGAACTCCTCGGGCAGGGCCGCGAGGGCCTGCTTGATGTCGCCGTCGGGGAGATGCTCGAGCGCCTCCACCTCGGCCGACTTCAGGCCGCTCGAGGTGTGGGACTCGGCCCGCGCGAGCTGCCAGTCCTCGATCTCCTCGGTGCCCGACTGCTTGGGCTCCCGCTGCTTCTTGCGGTAGCTGTTGATGAAGGTGTTGGTCAGGATCCGGTAGAGCCACGCCTTGAGATTCGTGCCCTGCTGGAACTGATGGAACGACGCGAACGCCTTGGCGAAGGTCTCCTGCAGCAGGTCCTCCGCGTCCGCGGGATTTCGGGTCATCCGGAGCGCGGCGGAGTAGAGCTGCTCGAGATACGGCATGACGTCGCGCTCGAATCGCTCGCTTCGCTGCTCCAGCGTCTCCGCGCCTGTCGCGGGCACCGGACCCACCCCCCTAAGATCACCGGTGGCCGGCTGTGGCGGAACACCGTACTCAGGGGAGGATACCCGCTGGCCCGTGACCAGTCGGTCAGCGGGCTGGGGGTCGACCAATGTGAGCATGCTCGTCGCAACACGCCCGCGCCCTTGTCTGTTCCCGCAAGATAGAAGGTACGAAGGACCCGGTGCGGGGAACGTCATACGTACCGGCTGGTAGCCCTTTTTCCGGAACCCAGGAGTCGCGTGTGCTGCCCATTCCGGCCGAGGAACTGAACGGCTCAGGGACGCTCGGGCCGTACTGGACCTTCTACCGCGCCGTCGCCGCCGAACAACTCAACCGATGGCTCCCCGGCGAACCCTCCGTGATCCTCGACCTCTCCGGCGGCCGCGGGCGATGGTCGGGTCAGGCCGCGAGAGCGGGGCACCGGGTGATCGAGGTGCTCGACTTCCGCCGGACCGTCGACGGGCAGTCCCGATTGCGCGACGCGGATCGCGTCCGTCACGTACGCGCCGACGATCTCGCGTTCCTGCCCGACGCGAGCGTGGACGCGGTGCTCGCCGAAGAGCGGGTGATGTCGATCGAGCTGATGGCCGAGTCGGCGATGAGCGACGTGGCCAGGGTGCTGCGGCCGGGTGGGCGGGCGCTGGTGTGCGTCGACTCGCTGGTGCTCGGCATGGCGATCCTGGCCGAGCAGGAGCAGTGGCAGCACCTGCGGCAGACCGGTGAGGTCATGCTCGTGCCGTGGCCCGACGGCAGCATCACGCGCTGCTTCAGCAGCGGGCAGCTGCGCGAGCTGCTGATGGGCGCCGGACTCGAGGTGGAGTGGATGCGGCCGCGCACGGTACTGTCGCCGTCCACGGTGGACCACGTGCTCGGATCCGACGCCCGGGCGCTCAACTACCTGGTGCGCACGGAGCTCGAGGCCCATCCGGACGACGACGACACGGTCGGCATCCACCTGGTGGCCAGCGTCCGCAAGGGGTGACCCGTCTTCTGGGTGCGGCGCCGCCGTTCTTCGTGTCCGGCGGCGTACGCGCTCTCAGCGACGGCGTTCCTTCTTGCCCTGGCACTGCACGCAGCGCGCGGCCTCAGGGCGGGCCTCCAGGCGACCTTCCGGCACCGGCGTGCCGCAGTCGACGCACCTGCCGTACACGCCTTCCTCAAGGCGTTTGATCGCCTCGATGACGGCGCGGCGCTGCGCGGTGGCCACGGTCAGCATGGCTTGGGCGCGGTCGTTGTCGGTCAGGTCCGAGCCGGCGTCCGCCGCCGAGTGCTCACGCACGGCGACAGGGTCGCCCTGCAGGACCCCGATCGAGCGGTCCAGCTCCGCGAGCATTTCTTCCAGCCGCTCACGAGCGGTCGTGACGTCCACGAATCCGCACCTCCGGGTGAGTGAGGGCAACCCGCGGCTAGGACTCCCCGGATGTCCCGCCCGGTGCAATTGGGGGCATTTTTGGCGGTGACATCGAGTAAACGGATGCATCGCTTTCCTCACCGGATGCCCACTTACTGTGCTTCTTACACCTTTAGAAAAGCGCGGTTTCCTCCTCTTCGGGGAGAGGTTTGATGAGGTCTGAGCCATTGTTCCGCACGTTGTTGACATCCGTGGAGACCGCGTACGCGGTGAGCCGCCCCGACTCGGCGGGCACCAGCAGCTCCGCGGCCTGGGCGGTGTCGGTCAGCTTGGGGTCGAGCCACTCCGCCCAACGCTCCCGCTCGATCATCATGGGCATCCTGTCGTGGATGCGGCCGAGCTGGTCCTCGGCGTTCGTGGTGATGACGGTGCAGGTCACCAGCCACTTGAGCGGGTCGTCGTCGTCGCGCGACGGGTCCTTCCAGAACTCGTACAGGCCCGCCATGGCCAGCACCCCGCCGTCGGCCGGGTGGATGAAGTACGGCTGCTTCTTCTTCTTTTCGCCTTCGACCGGCATCCACTCGAAGTAGCCGTCGGCCGGCAGCAGGCACCTGCGCTTGGCGAACGCCTGCCGGAACGACGGCTTCTCGGCCAGCGTCTCGGCCCTGGCGTTGATCAGCCGCGAGCCGATCGACGGGTCCTTGGCCCAGGCCGGCACCAGGCCCCACTTCACGATCCTGAGCTGTCGTACCGCCCGCTCGGCCTCCTTGGGCACGCGGCTCAGCACGGCGTAGACGTTCTTGGTGGGCGCGACGTTGTAATCGGCGCCGAGCTCCTTTTCGGGGTCACCGTCCTGCTCGACCTGGAACTCCTCGAGCAGCTCGTGCTTCTTGCGCGCCGAGGCGTATCTACCGCACATGACCCCACACTGCCACGTCCGGCTTTCGCTCGCATGTCCGCCCGACCCAGGCCCCTCCGCCCCACCCCACCCGCTACCCGCCACCTCCACCCACTGCCGTCCGCCCCCTGCCGTCCACCCGCTGTCCCCGCCCTCGCCCGCTGTCCCCGCCCGCTTTCCCCTGCCCTCGCCCGCCGCCTATGCCCGCTCCGCGACCGCCCGCTCACAGGACCGCCTACACCCACGCCCGCCATTCCCGCCTGACCGCCGCTCCTGCCGTCGTCCCGTCGAGCCCGCGTCCCCGCCGTCCCCGCCGTCCCCGCCGTGCCCGCTGTCCCCATCACCCACGTCATCCACGTCATCCACGTCATCCACAGGGCACAACGGTGCGCCAGTCGTTATCCACAGGCTGTGACCCCCGCCCCGCCACGGCCAGTACTCTTTGACCATGCCCGCTCCGCACTGGCCCGCCCCGGCGGCGACCGGCCCGGTCGACGCCACCGTCCCGCTGCCCGGCTCCAAGTCGGTGACCAATCGTGCCCTCCTCCTCGCCGCGCTCGCCGACGGCCCGGGGGTCGTGCGGCAGGCGCTGCGCAGCCGCGACGCCGACCTGATGGTGGCGGCGCTGCGAGCTCTGGGCACGACTCTGGAGTCCACCCGGGAGAGCGCCGCGGGGGTCGACTGGCAGGTGACGCCCGGCCCGATCCGCGGCGGCGCGCACATCGACGCCGGCCTGGCGGGCACGGTGATGCGGTTCGTGCCGCCGGTCGCCGCGCTCGCCGACGGTCCCGTCTCCTTCGACGGCGATCCGCACGCGCGCAAGCGCCCGATGGGCCCCATCCTCGACGCCCTGCGCTCGCTCGGGGCGCGGATCGACAACGACGCCCTGCCGTTCACGATCAGCGGGCCGCTGACGGGCGGCGAGGTCACGCTGGACGCGTCGGGTTCGTCGCAGTTCGTCTCGGGCCTGCTGCTGGCGGCGGCGCGGTTCGAGAAGGGCATCACGATCCGCCACGTGGGCCCGCCGGTGCCCTCGCAGCCACACATCGAGATGACCGTGGAGATGCTCAGGGCGGCCGGCGTCACGGTGGACGACGGCGAGCGCGACATGTGGCGGGTGGAGCCCGGCCCGATCACGGCCAGGGACATGACGGTGGAGCCCGACCTGTCCAACGCGGCCCCGTTCCTGGCGGCGGCGCTGGTGACCGGCGGCACGGTGACGATCCCCGGCTGGCCGGTGCACACCACGCAAGCGGGCGACGCCCTGCGCGACCTGCTCACCACCATGGGCGCGACGGTCACCCGCTCCTCCCCCGCCGCCGAAACCGCCTCCCGATCAGGCTCCGAATCAGGCCCTGAAGCAGGCTCTGAATCAGGCTCTGAATCAGGCTCGTCCGCGGGCGCGGGCGATCAGCGCCCCGCCTCCCGGACGACCGACCTCGTGGTCACGGGGACAGGCCGGATCACCGGCATCGATACCGACCTCCATGACGTGGGCGAGCTGACCCCCACGATCGCCGCCCTGGCGGCGCTGGCCTCCACGCCGAGCCGCATCCGGGGAGTGAGCCACCTGCGCGGTCACGAGACCGACCGGCTGGCCGCGCTCGCCACCGAGATCAACCGCCTGGGGGGCGACGCCGAGGAGACCGAGGACGGCCTGATCATCCGCCCCCACCCGCTGCACGGCGGCACCTTCCACAGCTACGACGACCACCGCATGGCCACGGCCGGGGCCGTGATCGGCCTCGCCGTGCCCGGCGTCGAGGTGGAGAACATCGCGACGACCGCCAAGACCCTGCCGGAGTTCGTCCAGATGTGGACGGCGATGCTGGAAGCCCGATGACAAACGTCCTTCCAGGCGTGAGCAGGGCCGATGCACAACGTCCCGCGGGCGCTGGTTTCACCGCGAAAGCGCCGGGCACTTCGGAAAAGGGCGGCACGTGACAACGCGCTGCCCGAATGGCGATGAAAAGATTCACCAGCACGACGCCGCCACCTGTCCAGGCCCAGGTGGCACCCGCACCACCAACACGGACTTCCCATATCGACGGACCAGCACCGCGGGTCGAGGCACCAGCAGCACCGACCACACGAGACGGCGCCCCCCGGGCACCGGCCGCAAGTGCCGGCGCACGAAGAGCTCCGGCCACGTGTGCCGGCACACCAGCAGCACCGACCTCACGGGCCGGGGCGCCACGGCCACCGGCCGCGTGGGCCGGCGCACGAGAAGCGCCGGAACCACGGGTCGGAGCACCCGGCACGTGGAACGACGCACCACGGACACCGGCGACGCGTGCCGGGACCGCCGGATCACCGGCACCACAAGTCGGTGCTCCGGCACCACAGGTCGGGGCACCGGCACCACAAGTCGGGGCACCGGCGCCACGGGCCGGGGCACCGGCGCCACGGGCCGGGGCACCGGCTACAACACGGAGCACTTCGGCGTGAGTGAGCCGGGTCCCAAGGGCCTGGCGCGTCACGGGCCCCGTCCGGCGGGCGGGTCCGCGGCCAGGGGCCGCGGCGACCTCGTCCCGCAGCAAGGGATCACGCACAGAGCACAACAGAGGGGATGCGAGCGCATGGGAGCAGACCGCTGAGAAAGCGGGAGTACGACGAGGACGACGTACGGGTCAGGCCGGGCAAGGGCTCCCGGCCCCGGACCCGGATTCGTCCTGCGCATGAAGACGCCGTCGAAGGGTTCGTCGTGGCCGTGGACCGGGGCCGCTACACGACGCTGGTCGAGCCGGAGCGCCCGAAGGGGTCGGCCCAGAAGCGCAAGCAGCCGCAGCGCCGCCTCGTGGTGGCCATGAAGGCGCGCGAGCTGGGTCGCAAGGGCATCGTCGTGGGCGACCGGGTGGCCCTGGTCGGAGACGTCTCGGGCCGTCCCGACACGCTGGCCCGGGTCGTACGCGTGGAGCCGCGCACGTCGATGTTGCGCCGCTCGGCCGACGACACCGAGGACACCGACGGCATCGAGCGCCCGGTCGTGGCCAACGCCGACCAGCTCGTCATCGTGACCGCGCTGGCCGATCCGCCGCCGCGGCCCCGCATGATCGACCGGATCCTGGTGGCGGCCTTCGACGCCGAGATCGACACCCTGCTCTGCCTCACCAAGCCCGACCTCGCCTCGCCCGACGAGCTGGTGGCCCTCTACGAGCCGCTGGGCGTTTCGCACGTCGTGGTCCACAAGGGCGGTCCCCTGGACGAGCTGCGCGACCACCTGACGGGCCGCATCAGCGTCCTGGTGGGCCATTCGGGCGTGGGCAAGTCCACGCTGGTCAACGCCCTCGTCCCCGACGCCAACCGCGCCGTCTCCCAGGTCAACGCGGTGACCGGCCGCGGCCGCCACACCTCCACCTCCGCCGTGGCCCTGGAGCTGCCGGAGGGGGGCTGGATCATCGACACGCCCGGCGTACGCAGCTTCGGGCTGGCGCACGTGTCGGTGGAAACGGTGCTGGCGGCGTTCCCCGACCTGATCGAGGCAACGGTGGACTGCCCGAAGGGCTGCACCCATCTCGGGGAGGGCTGCGCGCTGGACGCGTTGGTCGCGGCGGGCAAAGCCGACCCGGCCCGCCTGGAGTCCCTGCGCCGCCTGCTGTCCAGCCGCGAGGGCACCCCCGACGACCCCACCGCACCCCGCCGCGAACCGACCTCCCCAGACGGCCCAACCGAACCCCGCCGCCAACCCCCATCTGCCCTCTCCACCGCAGAAGCCCTCGACGCGGAAGACCTCGACCCAGAGGACCCCGACGCGGAAGACCCCGACCCAGAGGACCCCGACGCGGAAGACCCCGACGCGGAGTACTTCGACGCAGAGGGCCCCGTTGCAGAGGGCACTCCCACAGAGGACCGCGACGCGGAGGACTCCGAACCAACGAGCCCCGACGCAGAGAGCCCCGACGGAAATCACCGCCGGCTCACCGCACACAACCCTGCCGAGCCCGGCGACGACAAGCCCACGCCGGACGCCCCGAAGAAGACCCGCCGCTAGGGAGCCACGCGGTCACGGTCGGCACCGAGGAGAGCCGCCGCCCCCACGGCTGTCACGGACGACGCCGGGAGACGTCCCCGCCGCAGGACCGTCTCCGGCGGCCCCTCCTGACGGTCGTCACGGTCGCCTGGCGGCGGCGAGGTCCCAGGCGTCGACCGGGCGGACGGTCGGCAGCACGGCGAGCAGCTGCGCCTCCGTCAGCCACGCGCTCTGGACCTCCACCAGCGCGTCACCACGCACGGCGAGCACCGACGTGCTGCCCACCTCGGTACGGACCCAGCTCCCGCCCCAAACCTCCCGGCAGGTGGCCGGCAACCCCTCACCCACCGGCGTGCCGTCCATCCGGGACTGCGACTCGCACGCCTCCCGAGCGGTCTGCTCGCGCACCGATGCGACGAGGACGGACAGATCCCCCTGATCGAATCGCCGCTCGTACGAGAGCCGGAGCACGTCCGCCACGGCGCCCTCCTCCAGGTCGGCGAGGACCAGTCGGTGCTCCGGCAGGTCGGGCGCGACGACGGGCACCCCCTTCGACGCCGACTGCCACGTCACACCGGCCATCCTGATCACGTCCGCCCCCACCCACGAGGCGGCGCACAGAGCGACGACCACCCCGAGCGTGGTGAGGCGAAGGGCCCGGTGCATCGGCATGACCAGGGCCCCGGCGAAGGCGAAGGCGCCCGCGCCGACGCCCATGAGGATGAGGCGACCACCCCATTCACCGATGCCCAAGTCGCCGGCGACCGAGGCATCGACGCCGACGGCGAGCGTCAACAAGAAGGAGAAGATGACGGCCATCGGCCCCAGCACCGACACCAGCCACCAATGCGGCAATTTGCCCCACCAGCACAGCGCCATGCTCACCGGGAAGGGTACGAACACCATCGCCAGGAACGCGAGCAGGACGTTCCGCTCGGACACACAGACCACGAGAACGGACTCACCGAGCCCGATCACCGCACCCACGAGGGCGATCCGGATCAAGGCGTTCATAGCCGATCATCGCCCGTGATCGCCTTCGGCTGTCAAGGCCGGTTCGGGCGCAGGGTCCAGGTGACCGTCAGGGCGGAGACCACCACGCCGTCGGCGTTCGTGACCTCCACGGCGACGTCGAACACCGGCCGCTCCCCCGCGTCCAGCCGGGCCACTACCTCCTCCCGGCTCGCCAGCAGCCTGGCCTCGGCCCGCACCTCTCCCTCGGCGACCTTCCGGAACTCGATGGTGGCGGTCGTCGGCAGCGGCGTCGCCCGGCTCAGCTGGTCGCCCAGCGACGACAGCACGGCGGCCCCCGACGCGGACTCCGCGAGGGTGAAGAGCACCCCCGCGTGCGGGCCGCCCACATGGTTGCGGAACTCCGCGCGGTCGGGAACGTGGCAGATCGCCCGCCCGTCCGCCACCGAATCAAAAACGATGCCCAATGTCTGGGCAAAAGGGACCGACTGGAGCATCAGCGCACCGACATCTACCGACATGCTGGACATGCTACTGGTCGGTAACTGGAATGCGGGTTACCAGAAAAGGGGCGTTGGTGACTGATGTTCGGTATACCCGACACGATAGCGTGGGCGATCGTGCAGGGTTATTCCGATGATCTTCGCCTCGCGCATGTCATGGCGGACGCCGCCGATGACATGACCATGCGGCGGTTCAAGGCTGTCGACCTCAAGGTCGAGACCAAGCCCGATCTGACGCCGGTCAGCGATGCCGACCGCGCGGTGGAGGAGGCGATCCGGGGCACGCTGCGCCGCGCCAGGCCGCGTGACGCGGTCGTGGGCGAGGAGTTCGGCAGGACCGGGTGGGGCGCCAGGTCGTGGATCATCGACCCCATCGACGGCACCAAGAACTACGTACGCGGCGTGCCCGTGTGGGCGACCCTGATCGCGCTCATGGAGTACGGCAAGGTCGTCGTCGGCCTGGTCTCGGCCCCCGCGCTCGGCCGGCGCTGGTGGGCGGCGGCCGAGGGCGGGGCGTGGACGGGCAAGAGCCTGACCAAGGCGTCCCGCATGCAGGTGTCGTCCGTGTCCGTCCTGGAGGACGCCTCGTTCTCGTACTCGAGCTTCGGCGGCTGGGAGAAGACGGGCCGGCTCGACAACTTCCTCGACCTCAGCCGCGCCTGCTGGCGCACGAGGGCGTACGGCGACTTCTGGTCGCACATGATGGTCGCCGAGGGGTCGGTGGACCTGTCGGCCGAGCCCGAGCTGTCGCCGTGGGACATGGCGGCGCTCACCGTGATCGTCGAGGAGGCCGGCGGCGTCTGGACCGACGTGGCCGGGGTGAAGGGCCTTGAGGGCGGCAGCCTCGTCTGCACGAACGGCGTCCTGCACGACGAGGTGCTCAACCGCCTCAACGGCACCACCGTCAAGAGCTAGGTCCGCAGGAGACCGGCCCTGGCCTGGATGCCGGCGGTGGCGGCGTTCAGCTCCCGTTCATCTTTGATGGTCGTGTTCCCCTCGTACGTGACCCCGGCCGGCGGATCGTCGTGCCCCAGCGGGTCGGCGTCCCAGAAGTTGCCCCGGTAGACCACGTTCTCCAGCGGCGGCCCGACGTGCAGCACGGCGGTGTTGTCGGCCCGCATGACGACGTTCTCCTCGACCGTCACCCAGCTGGCCCCGTAGTCGGTGTAGAGCCCGAAGTTGTACGGCGTGCGCGTGTCCTTGATGACGTTGCCCCGCACCACGGCCCCGGTCTCGGCCGAGTCGCCCTGGGGCCCGGACAGGTACACCCCGCCCCCGTCCGCCAGCACCTGCATGGTGTCCACGGTCAGGTTGCGCACGATCCGGGTGCCCTCGCCCGGCCCGGCCACGATGCCGCAGTGGGGCACCTCGGCGATCTCGTTGTGCGCGATGACGCAGCCCCGCGTGCCGGTCACGGAGATCCCCGGCGACCCGCTGTACTCCAGCCCCACGCGACGCACCCGGTTGTCCTCGATCGTGGTCGCCCGGCTCCCGGACACCACGATCGCCCCGGCGGACAGCGTGTCGAAGTCGCAGCCGCGTACGGTGAGCCCGTCGCCCCCGGAGACGCCCAGCCCGGAGGCCCCCATGCGGGTGAACCGGCAGCCCTCGATCACCACGCCGGACACGTCGTCGAACGTCACGCAGGCAGGGATCGTGACGGAATGAGCGGGATACGTCACGGACCCGTCGTCGCCCACGAACGCCGTCTCGACGCCGCCGCCCTCGTAGTAACCGCTGCCGTGATAGTGCGGGAAGCCCTCCGGCCGGCCGGGCCGCACCCATGTGGCGTCGGCGAACACCAGCCCCTCGAACGAGACGTCCCGCGCCCCGGCGACGCTCAGCAGCGTCTCCAGGACCGGCGCGACCACCCGCGTACGCGCGGGATCCTCATCGGGAAGGGGCAGGTACAGCAGCACGTGATCCCCCGGCCGGGACCGGTCGAGCACGAAGGTGCCCGGTTCGCGCAGGAAGCTCGCGTCGTTCTCGACGGCGGTGGGCAGGCCGGGACCGGCGGAGGTGTTGCCCGCCCAGGTGGAGTTGTACAGCTCGACGGCCCACCCGAAGCCGGGCTCCGCCATGGTGATCACCGTCGAGTCACCGTCGGCCGAGATCCCGGCCACCCCGAGGCGGGCCTCCGTCCACGGATAGACGCCCCGGTAGACGAACTCGACGTCCCGCCACTCGCGCGGCGCGGCACTGTCGGTGACGTAGCCGGTGGCGGTCACGGCCGCCGTCCCGGGCAGGCCGGGGACGGCGGCGCGGGCGGCCCGGCGGCCCTCCACGTACAGCTGGCGGGTCTCGAGGTCGCCGACCTCGGCCCGCCAGACGCCGTCCCGCACCCGCCACCCCTCGATCCGCCGGCCGCCGCTCACGACGGCCTCCTCCCGGGCGGAGGTGCCGTGCCCGTACGCCCGGTAGACGGTCCCCGAGTCGGCCCCGGTGAGCTCGAACGGGCGGGTCAGCACGTGTGTCCCGCCCCTGAGGTGCACGACGGCCTCGCCCGGGGCCTCGCGGGCCGCCGACCGGGCACGTTCGAGGGTGGCGAACGGGCGCTCGACGGAGCCGGACCCGGAGTCGTCCCCGGATGGCGCGACGTGGAAGTGGAACATCCCAACCGCCTTTCGATGTTTATGCTGTACACGAATTAGTACACCATAAACTAGGAAGATGCCAATGACGCGGGACCCGGACGACGGCGTCGAGCTGCTGTGGCGGGAGGAGGAGCGCGAGCCACGCCCCGGCCTCAGCCTGGGCAGGATCGTGCGCGCCGCGATCGAGCTGGCCGACGCCGAGGGCCTGGAGGGCCTGTCCATGCGCAAGGTCGCCGACCGGCTCGGCTTCACGACCATGTCGCTCTACCGCCACGTGCCCGGCCGCGACCAGCTCGTCGACCTCATGCGCGACGAGGTCATGGGCGAGCACGCGGACGAGCCCCCGAAGGAGACCACGAAAGAGCCCCCGTCGCAGGAGGGCTGGCGGCCGCGGCTGGAGGCGGTCGCCAGGCAGGCGTGGCGGATCCGCGAGCGGCACCCGTGGCTGGCCGAGGTGCGCGGCAGCCGCCACCTGCCCGGCCCCAACGGCGTCGCCTACTACGACTACATGCTGGCCACCCTCACCGGCACCGCGTTGCGGCCGTCGGAGGTGATCGCGGCCATCGGCCTGGTCGGCCGGTTCGTGGACGCCGAGGCCCTGCTCCTGCTGGAGACCCGGCGCGAGGAGCGCCGCAGCGGCGTGTCCGAGGAGGAGTGGTGGGGCGCCCGCGACTCCCTGTTCGAGCGCCTCGACCAATACCCCACGATCTCCGGCCTCTGGGAGAGCGGCGGCTGGGACCACCCGGAGGACACCTTCGAGTTCGGCCTGCGCCGTCTCCTGGACGGCATCGAGGCCCTCATTCGCGAGCGTGACGAAACCCGTGACGAAAACTGCCAGGAATGCGGCATCCCCCTGGAGCCGGCCGAGTCGGGCCGCCCTCGTGTCTACTGCTCCCGCGCCTGCCGGCAACGCGCGTACCGCAAACGCAAGACCGGCTGAGGCGGCAGGATCCGCTCAGAGCGCCAGCACCCGCCGCACCGCGCTCATCAGGCTGTCCCGGTAGCCGCCCCCGAACAGCACCAGGTGCACGAGCAGCGGATGGAGCTGGTGCAGCGGCACCCGCTCCCGCCACCCCTCGGCCGGCGGCCACTCCTCCCGGTACGCCCCCAGCACCCGATCGAGGTACGGCAGCCCGAACAGGTCCAGCATCGCCAGATCGGTCTCCCGATGCCCGCCATGGGCCGCCGGATCAATCAGCACCCCGTCGCCACCGGACCACAACACGTTCCCGCTCCACAGGTCCCCATGGATCCGCGCCACCGGCTCGGCCGGCCCCGCGACCTCGCCGAAGCGCGACACGGCCCGCTCCACCAGAGCGACGTCCGAGGCGGGCAGCCGCGCCATCCGCAGGAACGGCAGCACCCGCCGCTCCGCGTAGAAGGACGGCCAGTCGCCGGCGGGCGAGTTGTCCATCGGCAGCTCGGCGATGAACCCCGGCCACGGCGCGCCGAACCCCGGCGCCCCCGAGCGATGCAGCCGGGCCAGCGACCGCCCGAACCGCTCGGCGGCCGCGGCGGTGGGCCGCTCCTGGCGTATCCAGGAGAGCACGAGCCGGTCGGGCCCCACGTCGATCACCTCGGGCACCGCGGCGGCCTCACCCAGCCAGCGCAGCCCGGCGGCCTCCGAGGCGAAGATCTCGGAGGCCGCCCCGCTCTTGGCGAACACCTCGCGCCCGTCGTCCAGCACGCCCCGCCGCAGCCGCCAGCCGTGCGACGAGCCCAGATCCTCGGTGAACCTCACTTGGGAATCTCGTCGGCGATGTGCTTGGCCACCCCCTCGGAAGCGGCCTCCACCAGCCCGAGCACCTCCTCGAACCCCTCGGGCCCCCCGTAGTACGGATCCGGCACCTCGGCCCCCTCCGGCGCGGCCGGGTCGAAGGAGCGGAACAGCCGCACCTCCACCCCGGCCGGGGCGAGCCGCCGGAGGTTGGAGACGTTGTCCCGGTCCATGGCCAGCACGAGGTCGTAGCGGTCGAACCAGTCCTTGGTGAACTGCCGGGCCCGATGCGTCGAGCCGTCGTAGCCGTGCTGGGCCAAGATCTCCAGCGCCCGCTCGTCCATCGGATCCCCGACGTGCCAGCCGCCGGTCCCGGCGCTCTCGACGGTGACGCGGTCGCCCAGCCCGCGGTCCGCGAGGGTCTGACGGAGCACGACCTCGGCCATCGGCGAGCGGCAGATGTTCCCCATGCACACCAGGCATACGCGATAAGTCATAACACCCATCATGAGGGTGACCTGGTGCGTTCACCGAACGTTCACCCTCGTTGGGGGGTCTGAGTCACCTTCGCTGCATAGCTTTCATGGCGACTAAGGACCAAGTGGGAGGAACCCAACCGTGAAGTATGCAGGCCGGCTCGCCGCCGTCGCCGTCGTCGGCGCGCTCTCGCTCGCTGCGTGCGGCACAGACAACAACGCCGGGACCAGCGGCACCAGCTCCGCTTCTGCCAGCGCCCCCGCCGCGGGCAATGACAACGGTCTGAGCGGCTCGATCAACGCCGCGGGCTCCTCGGCCCAGGCCAACGCGATCACCGAGTGGACGAAGAACTTCACGGCCACCAACCCCGGTGTCACCCTGAACTACCAGCCCAGCGGCTCGGGCGCGGGTGTGCAGGCGTTCATTCAGGGCCAGGTCGCCTTCGCCGGCTCCGACTCGGCACTGAAGGAGGACGAGCCCGCCCAGGCCGACGCCCGGTGCAAGACCGGCAAGGCGATCAACATCCCGATGGTGACCGGCCCGGTCGCGGTCGTCTACAACCTTCCCGGCGTCGAGGGCCTGCAGCTGACGCCCAAGACGCTCGGCGGGATCTTCAGCAGCAAGATCACCAAGTGGGACGACGCCGCCATCAAGGCCGACAACCCCGACGCCACGCTGCCCTCCACCCCGATCCAGGCCTTCCACCGCTCGGACGAGTCGGGCACCAGCGACAACTTCACCAAGTTCCTCAAGGCCACCGCCGAGTGGCCGTACGAGCCCGCCAAGGCCTGGCCGGCTGAGGCCAAGGGCCAGGGCGCCAAGGGCTCCGACGGCATCGCCTCCTCGGTCAAGGACACCGAGGGTGCCATCAGCTACGTCGAGCTCTCCTTCGCCGAGAACTCCTCGCTGCAGAAGGCCAAGGTCGCCAACGGCGCCGGCGAGTTCGTCGAGCTCACCCCGGAGAGCGCGGCCAAGACGGTCGAGACCGCCGAGATCAAGGGCACCGGCAACGACCTGGCCCTGTCGATCGACTACGCCACCAAGACCGCGGGCGCCTACCCGATCGTCCTGGTGACGTACGAGATCACCTGCGAGAAGGGCCTGCCGGCCGACCAGCAGAAGATCGTCAAGAGCTTCCTCACCTACACGGCCAGCGACGAGGGCCAGGCAGCGCTCAAGGAGCTGGGCTACGCCCCGCTGTCGGGAGCTCTGCTCACCAAGGTCCGGACCGCTGTCGAGGCGATCTCCTAACACCCCATGACCACCAACGTACGCACCCGTGATGGCGGGCCGGCCACGAGCCGGTCCGCCTCGCGGCGCAGCCATGGTGAAGGGCCCTTCCGCTTCGTCTCCACCGCGGCGGGCGTCATCCTGCTGGCGATCATGGCGGCCATCGCCGTCTTCCTCATCAGCGAGGCGATCCCCGCCCTGCAGGCGAACAAGGGCAGCTTCTTCCTCGACCTGACCTGGGAGCCCAACAGCAGCGGCGTGTTCGGCATCGGCGCTCTGGCGTTCGGTACCGTGCTCAGCTCCGGCATCGCCCTCGTCATCGCGACCCCCATCGCGGTCGGCGTGGCGCTGTTCATCTCCCACTACGCGCCTCGCAGGCTCGCCGCCCCGCTCGGCTACCTGATCGACCTGCTCGCCGCCGTCCCCAGCGTCGTCTACGGCCTGTGGGGCCTGGCGTTCCTGGTGCCGCTGATCAGGACCCCGTCGCAGTGGCTCAACGAGCACCTCGGCTGGTTCCCGCTGTTCGCCGGCGAGGGCGCCATCGGCGGCAAGACCATGATCGCCGGATCGATCGTGCTGGCCATCATGATCCTGCCGATCATCGCGGCCATCACGCGCGAGGTGTTCCTCCAGGCGCCGAAGATGAACGAGGAGGCGGCGCTCGCGCTCGGCGCCACCCGCTGGGAGATGATCAGGATGGCCGTGCTGCCGTTCGGCCGTCCCGGTGTCATCAGCGCCGCCATGCTCGGCCTCGGCCGCGCCATGGGCGAGACCATCGCGGTCGCGCTGATCTTCCCCGCCACCTTCGACATCACCTTCGAGATCCTCACCCCGCACGCCAACAGCATCGCCGCCAACATCGCCAACGGCTTCGGCGAGGCCACCGAGATCGGCCGAGGCGCCCTGATCGCGTCCGGTCTGGTGCTGTTCGTCATCACGTTGCTGGTCAACATGGGCGCGCGCCTGATCATCAACCGCCGCAAGGAGTACGCGAGGGCCGGCGCATGACCTCGATCCAACACATCTCGACCAGCCGCCGGATCAAGGACCGGGTCGTCCAGGGCCTGGTCTACCTGGCGTTCGCGCTGGCCGTGGTGCCGCTCATCTCGGTGCTCTGGCTGGTCATCTCCAACGGCCTGGCCCGGTTCGACCTGGAGTTCCTCACGCACTCGATGAACGGCATCGGTGCGAGAGACGCCGGCGGCGGTGCGTACCACGCGATCATCGGAACCCTGGAACAGATCCTGCTCTCCTCGGTCATCTCGGTGCCGATCGGTCTGTTCACCGCGATCTACCTGGTCGAATACGGCAACAACGGCCGGCTGAGCCGCGCCATCAGCTTCTTCGTGGACGTCATGACCGGCGTCCCTTCGGTCGTTGCCGGCCTGTTCATCTTCGCGTTCTGGATCCTCTTCCTCGGCTTCGAGTACTCCGGCTGGGCGGGCGCGCTGGCGCTGTCCATCCTGATGATGCCGACGGTCGTCCGGTCCGCGGAGGAGATGCTCCGGCTGGTGCCCAACGACCTGCGCGAGGCCTCGTACGCGCTGGGCGTGCCCAAGTGGCGCACCATCGTCAAGGTCGTGCTGCCGACCGCGTTCACCGGCATCGTCACCGGCATCATGCTGGCCGTGGCCCGTGTCGCCGGTGAGACCGCGCCGCTGCTGATGACGGTGTTCTTCACGAACTCCATCAACAACGACCCGTTCTCCGGGCCCCAGATGGGCCTTCCCCTCTTCGTCTTCGACCAGGCGGCCCGTCCCAACGACACCGCCGTCGACCGGGCGTGGACCGGAGCCCTCACGCTCATCCTGATCGTCATGCTGCTCAACCTGGTGGCGCGCCTGATCGCCTGGTGGCGCTCGCCCGCCAGGGGCCGATAGGGGGTAATCACCGCAATGTCCAAGCAGATCCAGGTCTCGGGTCTCGACGCGTACTACGGGTCGCACAAGGCGATCGAGGACGTGTCGATGACCATCGAGCCCCGCTCGATCACCGCGTTCATCGGCCCGTCCGGATGCGGCAAGTCGACGTTCCTGCGCACGCTCAACCGCATGCACGAGGTGATCCCCGGTGCTCGCGTGGAGGGCAAGGTGCTGCTCGACGGCGACGACCTGTACGCCCCCACCGTCGAGCCCGTCTCGGTCCGCCGGATGATCGGCATGGTCTTCCAGCGCCCGAACCCGTTCCCCACGATGTCGATCTACGAGAACGTGGCGGCCGGCCTCCGCCTCAACGGCCGCGTCAGCAAGTCGCAGATGGACGGCATCGTCGAGGAGTCGCTCAAGGGCGCCAACCTCTGGAACGAGGTCAAGGACCGCCTCAACAAGCCGGGCGCGGGCCTGTCCGGCGGTCAGCAGCAGCGGCTCTGCATCGCCCGGGCCATCGCGGTCAAGCCGCAGGTCCTGCTGATGGACGAGCCGTGCTCGGCGCTCGACCCGATCTCCACGCTGGCCATCGAGGACCTGATGGCCAAGCTCAAGGACGAGTACACGATCGTCATCGTCACCCACAACATGCAGCAGGCCGCCCGGGTCAGCGACAGGACCGCGTTCTTCAACCTGGCCGAGCAGGGCAAGCCGGGCAAGGTCATCGAGATGGACGAGACCTCCCGCATGTTCACCAACCCGACCGAGAAGGCCACGGAAGACTACATCACGGGGCGCTTCGGCTGATGACCCAACAGCAGGCGGCATCCACGATGAACGGGGACACGAGGACCAAGCCCGTACTGCTCATCGCCGACCCCGACGACTCCGTCGTGGAGGAGGTGGCCACGGCCCTCGAACGCGAGGGCGTGGCCGTCACGGGGGCGTCCGACGGTGCTCAAGGGCTGCTGCAGGCGGGGGCCCTGCAGCCGGACGTGGTGCTCGTCTCGGCCACGCTGCCGGTCATCGACGCGGTGGAGTTCGTACGCGCGGTACGCCTGGCGCGGGCCGTGCCCGTGCTGCTCGGCGTCGGCGAGGGGCACGCCGAGCAGGCCGTACGCGCGCTCGCGGCAGGGGCCGCCGCCTGCGTGGCCAGGCCCTACCGGGTGCCGGAACTGCTGCCGTTCATCCAGGCGGCCTCGCCCGAGTCCCGCAAGGTGCTCGCCGTGGGCGGGGTCGAGCTGGACGTACAGGCCTACCAGGTACGCGTGGCCGGGCGAGCCGTGCACCTGCCGTTGCGGGAGTTCGAGCTGCTGCAGTACCTGATGCGCAACGCCGACCGCACGGTGACGCGCGAGCAGATCATGCGCCACGTCTGGCACGCCGCCGCGAACACCTCGACGAACACGATCGCGGTGCACGTCAAGCGGCTGCGGGCCCGCCTGGGTGACGAGGACGACCGGCTCATCCAGACCGTACGCGGGGTGGGCTACCGGCTGGTCACCCCGGGCATCGCTGAAAGTCCTGCATGATCCGCTTGGTCACGCCTTCGACCGTCGCTATGCCGTACGCCACCTCTGGGCTCCCCTCGGTGAGTACGGCAACGGCGTAGTCGCGCCCGTCGCCCCTGATCAGCCCCACGCTGATCGTGGCCCAGCGCTCGGTCGAGACGCGCTTGAGCCAGCCGTTCTTCAGCGCCACGCGGTCGCCCTCGCACGCGGCGGCGCTGATGCCCCAGTCCTGGCCGTCGACGACCGCGCCCATGAGCCTGAGCACCTGCTCGCGATCGCCGGCCCTGAGCGGGCTCTTCCCGGACACCAGCGCCGCCATGAGGCGTACCTGGTCATCCACCGACGTCCTGGTGATCCCCCAGCAATACAGGTCAAGGCAGTCACCGGCCACGCCCCGCGTGTGCTTCAGCCCGAGCCGCCTCCCCGCCGCGTCGAACCCGCCCACCCCGCCGATCCGCAGCCACAGGCGGTCCGCGGCATGGTTGTCGCTGTAGCGGATCATCAGCTCGGCATCGCGCCGGACCGCGGCCGGCAGCTTCTTCCACGGCGTACGCAGCAGCAACGCCACGAGGATCTGCACCTTGGCCGTGCTGGCCGTGATCAGCCGCTCGCCCGCGTGATAGCGGTAGACCCGCCCGGTCGCCAGATCCTTCACCATGGCCGTGACCGGCCCCGGCCGCCCGGCCAGATAGCGGTCGAGCCGCTCGGAGATGCGTTTGTCCGGAACCGCCGGCACGGAGGCCGTCCCCAGGCTCTCCACCATCATCCTGGCCTGCTTCACCCCGGGCAGGACGGTGACCGGGCCCGCGAGGTGCACGCTGCCGGGCGAGGGCACGGCGGCGGAGCCCACCTCCGGAGGCGCCGGCCCCTTCACCCATATCAGCGGCATGACCAGGGCGAGCGCGATGACCAGTCGTGGTATCGCCTTGGCCCTGGCCGCGATCACCTGAGCATTATCACGAAATTTCGCGACATGCCGCTAGACACCGGCGGCGATCAGTTTCGCGATCGAGTCGTCGTCACAGGTGGCCCAGAAGCCTCCCACGACGTCTTCCAGGTGCTGGACCGACTCGGCCCGGAACAGCACATCCTGATATTTCGTGATGTCGTACTGCGTGGCGCCCATGAGAGCCAGGTCCAGCGGCCGGATGTCCATCCCCCGGAACTCCTCGATCTCCCCGTACGAGGACAGGATCCCCGCCCCGTACGCCTTGAGCTCGTCCGCCTCCCGCATCACCCCGAACTCCATCGTGAACCAGAACACCTTGGAGACGAACTCCAGCGCCTCCTCCCCCTCGACCCGCCGCGCGGCCTGCCCCGCCAGCCGGTAGAGAGCGGCGTACCGAGGGTGCGCCAGCGCGTTGGCGTGCCCGATCACCTCATGGATGACATCGGGCTCAGGAGTGTAGAACGGCACGGAATGATGCCGGATGTACTGCGTGGAGTGGAAGAACCCGTCCGCCAGCACCCCGTAGAACTCCCGCAGCGGCACCAGCCCCGCCGCCGGCAGATACCGGAACCCGGTCAACGGCTCCAGCAGCTCCGACACCTCTTCGAGCTGCGGGATCCGGTCGCCCGGCAGCCCCAGCCGCGCGGCACCCGCCAGATACTCGGCCGTGGCGTACTTGGCGTGCTTGACCCCCAGCTCCCTGGTGACCGTCCGCCAGACCTCGTGCTCCTGCTCGGTGTACTCCGCGGCCGGAATGGGCGTGCCCGGCCGGTAGTTCACCGCCAGCCCGGCGATCGCGTTCCGCCGCTCCCGGTACACCGGGTCCGCGAACCCCGGATGCGACGCCGACAGCTCGACCACCACGGACCCATCCTCCTGGGCCGCGACCGGCGCAAAATACTGTGCTTCCTCAAACATGCCCCAAATGACAGCAACTCCCGCTTTTCCTGGCAAGAGCGACCAATTCTGCTGCGCGATACGCTGGATTTCGCACGACAAACGACCCAGATCCTGGTCGAATCGCACAGTGTAGGAGGAGGCGGCATGGACGATCTAGACGCCAGGCTGCTGGTCACCATGCGCGCCAACCCCCGCATCGGCCTGACCGAACTGGCCCGGCTCCTCGGAGTCGCCAGAGGCACCGTCCAGGCCCGGGTGGAGAAGCTCACCGCGAGGGGCGTCATCCAGGACTTCGGCCCCACCGTGTCGCCGGCCAGGTCCGGGTATCCGATCCTGGCGTTCGTGTGGCTGCAGATAGCTCAGGGGCGCCTGGACGAGGCCGTGGCGGCGTTGCGGACCGTGCCCGAGATCCTGGAGGTCCACGGGACGAGCGGCCAGCACGACCTGCTGTGCCGCGTGGTGGCCCGCACGACCGAGCACCTCCAGCAGATCATCGCCCACGTGCTGGCGTCCCCGGCCATCCAGCGCACGGACACCACGATCGCGCTCTCCACCCAGATCCCCCACCGGATAGAGCCGCTCCTCCAGGCCGCCGTCACCGACCGCCCCTGACCACAAACGCAGAAAGGGCCCCGACGCGTTGGCGTCGGGGCCCTCCCCTAAAGATTGTCCGGCGGTGACCTACTCTCCCACACCCTCCCGAGTGCAGTACCATCGGCGCTGAGAAGCTTAACTTCCGGGTTCGGAATGTAACCGGGTGTTTCCTTCCCGCCATAACCGCCGTAAC
>NZ_JBGNUW010000039.1:0-81454 GCF_041950495.1 Nonomuraea sp. MTCD27
CCGGCCAGGAACGCCAGGACGATGCCCTCCAGCGTCCCCTTGAGCATCTCGGTCAGCTGCCTGCCCACGGAACACCCCCTCAGCTACTTGGTGTCGCTGACTACCGGTACAAAGTAACACCGACTACCGGTACATAGCAACACCGAATAGGTGGGTCGCGATCCGGGGCCTTGAGCGTGTGCGGAGCCTGAGTGACTGGATCCAGGCGGTCATCCGCGCCTACGGGTCCGCGCGCTGTTTCGGCCGTTCAGAGCCGTACGTGCCAGGACGCACGCCGTGGCGAAGTGGGTGACCGGGCGCAGATGGCCGGCGGTGCCGTGGGGGGCCAGGCCGGCCAGGACGAGCCCGCCGAGGTTGGCAGCGGCCGGTGCCCAGGCTGGGCGCAAGAGCTGGTAGGTCAGCGTGTGCAGCAGGCAGCCGAGAGCTCCGGCCGCGACCGGGGGCAACGACGCCATGCGGGGGCGGGCGAGCTGCGCGTCGGCTAGGGCCGGGTGACCGCCACGCGATGCGGACCCGGGAGTCGGCGTCCTCGATCCAGTCGACGGGCACCTCGTGCACGCGCAGCCCGTTGTGCTCGGCGAGCAGCAGCAACCCGGTGTCGGGTGCACCCCGGCCAGCTCACCGGCCAAACCCGCGGCAGGGGGAACCCGCCCAGATGGGCGACCAGCGTCCGGATGCAGCCCCCAGGGCGCGCTCCTCGTCGAGCGCCGGGATGACGATGTCCACACCGGCCTGACCGGCTGCGGCGTCGGCGATGACGGACCCGGCCCGTGGCTCCGCCATGTCGCCCAGGTCTCCTTGATGTCGCGGGGCGTCACATGCCGATCGTCGACATGGGCCGTTCCAGGCGGAAGCGCTGGTTGGCGTTGTTCCAGCAGCGGAACTGCACGATGGGCGCCCTGTCGTTCAGGGTCGCGCCGCTCACGTCCAGGCACTTGTCGTTAACCCGTGGACCAACTGGCTGACCCGTCGCTTCGCCGCCGAGTACGCCGCCCACTTCAGCCTCGTGCTGCGCGGACTCGACCGCTACCGGCTGCCGATCCCGCTCGGCGGCACCTCCAACCACTTCCGCGCCGACGCGCGGCTGGCCCTGGGCGGCTGGGACACCTACAACGTCACGGAAGACGCCGACCTGGGCATCCGCATCGCCCGCCGTGGCTGGGACGTACGCATGATGGTCTCGGTGACCGAAGAGGAGGCCAACAGCCGCCTGGGCAACTGGATCCGGCAGCGCAGCCGCTGGATCAAAGGCTACCTCCAGACCTGGCTCGTCCACACGCGCCACCCGCTGCGGCTGTGGCGGGAGCTGGGCACCAGACGGACCCTCGCCTTCCACCTCACCATGGGCCTGCCCACGCTGACCACCCTGGCGAACCCGTTCTTCTGGGCGCTGACGCTCCTCTACCTGTGCACCGGCACCCGCTATGTGCAGGCACTCTTCCCGCCCGCCTCGCTCTACCGCGGCGCCGCCGCCATGGTCATCGGCAACTTCCTGATGATCTACTGCATGATGGCCGGCTGCCTGGAACGCCGCCTCTTCTCCGCGGTCCGCGCGATGTTGTCCATCCCTCTTTACTGGGCGTTGATGAGCGTGGCCGCCTACAAGGCGCTCTTCCAGCTCCTCCGGCCCGGCCGACGCCACTACTGTGGAGCTCACGGAGCACGGCCTCGTCGACGTTCCCGGTGCCGCCGCCCTGCAGGAGGACGGAGACCGGGAACCCGCGCTGGGCTGAGCACACGCGGTCATGCACCTCTGCGGAGCAGCCAGGCGCTCACTGAGACCGCCGCCAACCCGTCTACGACGAGCCCGCGTTCGTCGTCAGGAACAGTCGAGCTGCTCGCCGTGCGGGCGGCGTGGTCGTAGCCGATCGGTGAGACCGACCACCAGGGAAACCGGCACGAGACAAGCAAATACGGCGCTACGACTCGAAAGCCCAATCTTGATTGATGCGGTTCCAGGCATCGGTATCTCCAATGCAGTCCCACATCTGCAAGGGGGCGCCAACCCGAGGCGGTGCGGGTGCGGATGGGTTTGCGGCATCGAGACACTTGCCGCTTTGGCGGCCTTCCAGGAGCCTGGTGTTGGGGTCATTGCCGCCGAACCAATCTATCTGGAACGCCTGCGGCCTGAAGAGCTGATTGGGGCCTCCATGGCACTGCCAGAGAATCACCCTGGCCCCGTTGTTGGTGCCGAAGCCCGAAACATCCAGGCAGTAGTCCGCGAACCACACGATCTCGCTCCATCCGCCTTCCTTGTAGCGAAAGTAGAATTTGGTGTTGCTGTTACGCTGCCCCAGCAGCACAGGCGTTCCGTTGACGCATGCGGGGTTGTCAGGGATATAGCAGCTCGCGGGTATTGATATGTCTGCGGGCAGGCCGGACAGCCTGTTGGTGATGTAGGTTGAGGGGCCATCGCGATGCATGCTCGCGAAAGCCGGAGACGTGTCTGCGAAGAACAGAAAGGATGCGCTGAGCGCATTAAGGAAGATCGTGAATTGTCTTCTCAACATCGCGTCCCCCCGAAAGGTTCTTGCGAGCAGAGGCAGAACACCAAGCCGCGCTTGATATCAGTCGACGACTTCCAAGAAGCCTATCGGAACCGCTCCTGGCGAAGGCCAATGGCATGGCCAGGATCTCACCAAGTCCACAAGCCACCGCCCGGCGCACTCTGCGCAGAGGACATCACATTTCCTCGTACGGGGGTCCGGCAACCCCTCAGGGCTCGACTCCCGACGCCAAAGCGGAGGAGGCCCTGGCCCGCGTGTACACCTTGGGCTTCACCGGCCAGCTCGCGGGCGAAGACGTCCAGAACCCGCTGGCCGGCGATGCGCGGGGGATAGCAGGGCTCCTCCTTCGTCGATCGAACAGCGGGTGAACACGGGAACCGTCTCGGTCTTGCCCGATCACCGCGCCGCCCCGGTGGGGTGACCGGACTGGGTCCACCTTCGGCCGAGCGGGCCCAGTTCTGCCTGTGCCGGTTCTGCGGGGAAGCCTCCGCCCTGCAAGCTCGGGCTCATGCCTGCGTGTCTCACTGGGCGATGCTTCCTACGGGGAGATCGATGGTGATGTCGAGGCCGCCCCCGCTGCGGGCGGTGACCGCGATGTGTCCTTGGTGGGCGAGGGTGACCGCGCGGACGATCGTCAGCCCCAGCCCCAGGCCCTCGGTGCGGACGCGAGTGCCTTGCCCGTGCACGAACGGTTCCAGCAGCGTCTCCGCCTGCTCGGGCGCGATCTCCCGGCCGGTGTTGGAGATCCGCAGGACGGCGCGCCCATCCGCCGTGCCTGTGTCGAGTGACAGGTGGCCGCCCGCCCGGTTGTAGCGCAGGGCGTTGTCGACGAGGTTGCCGATCATCCGTTCCAGCAGGATGGGTTCACCGGTGACCGGTGCCGGCCGGAGCCGGGATCGTACCGTGACGTCGGCCGCTGCCGCCCGCGTCTGGACGGCGTCGAGAACGTCGGCCGCGATGACGGCCAGGTCACCTGGTTCCCGCGCGCCGAGCCCCGCCTGGCTGCGGGCCAGCAGCAGCAGCCCGTCCAGGACGCGCTGCATGTGCTCGACGGCGTCGCGGACGTCGCCGGCCATCGCCAGCAGGTCGGCCGGGTTGGGATCTCCGTCGAGGGTGACGTCGATGGCGGTGCGGGCGGTGGTCAGCGGGGTACGCAGCTCGTGGGCGGCGTTGGCGGTGAACAGCCGCTGGCCGTCCAGGACCCGGTCGCGTTCGGCGACGCCGTGCTGGATGCGGTCCAGCATGTCGTTGACCGTGCTCGCCAGCGCCGACAGCTCGTCAGCGGGGGTGGTGACCGGTACCCGCGCGGTGAGGTTCTCGGCCGACAACCGCCGGGCGGCGACGGAGATCGCGCGGATCGGCCGCAGCACCCGGCCGGCCACCAGCCAGCTCAGCGCGGCGGCCAAGGCGGTCACCACGACGAGCGCCAGACCGGCCTGGGGCAGCAGCGCGGACAGGGTGTCGGCCTGCACCCGGTCGGCGAGATCGTGCAGGTCCTGCGGCTGCGGCGGCATCAGCTGGAGGGTGCCCTGTGGGTCTTGGCCGGCCGGATCCAGGTGGGTGACGAGGGCGGGGCGCCGGTTCATCAGCAGGTAGGTGAGCCCGGTCAGCGCGATCCCGGCGGCGAGCACCAGGGCGGTCTGCAGCAGGGCGAGCCGGGCCCGGGCCGTCAGCCGCACGGGCCGATCCGGTAGCCGGCGCCGATGACGGTCTCGATCAGCGGCGGGTCGCCGAGCTTGCGGCGCAGCGTGCCGACGGTGATCCGGACCGCGTTGGTGAACGGGTCGGCGTGCTCGTCCCATACCCGCTCCAGGAGCGTCTCCGCGCTCACCACGTCACCGGCGGCGGCCAGCAGCTGCTCCAGCACGCCGAACTCCTTGGGGGTCAGGCGCAGCAGCCGGCCGTCCCGCTCGGCGCTGCGCCGGGCCGGATCCAGCATCACGTCGCCGGCCCGCAGCACCGGCGGGCGGGCCGGCGCGCTGCGCCGTACCAGGGCGTGCACCCGGGCGACCAGCTCGGAGAAGGCGAACGGCTTGCCCAGGTAGTCGTCGGCGCCCAGCATCAGCCCGCCCACCCGGTCCTGCACGGCGTCGGACGCGGTCAGCATCAGCACCCGCGACTCGCCCCGCTGGGCGAGCCGGCGGCACACCGTATCGCCGTGCACGATGGGCAGGTCCCGGTCCAGGACCACCACCTCGTACGGGGTGAGCTCGCACTTGTCCAGCGCGCTCCGGCCGTCCAGGGCGACGTCGACGGTGAAGCCGTGCCTGCGCAGCCCGGCCTGGATGTACCTGGCCAGGGGCTGCTCGTCTTCGACCAGGAGCACACGCATCCGGAAAGTATCGCAACGTCCGCATATGGACCACATATGGTCCGCCGATCGCCCGCCGATAAGCGCCGGCCGGTAGATGTGATCACCCTCGAACCCCCGTAGAGAGGATCACACGATGAGCCGTGCACGAACGGCCGGCACGACCGGGCTCGCCTCCGCCCTGCTGGCCTTGAGCCTCCACGCACCCGCACCCGCACTCGCAGCCGGCCAGGCCCGGCTGGGAGACGTACAGCAGGCGATGGAGAGCGTGGCGAGGACCGCGGGCGTGGTGGGTGCCGTCGGTGAGGTGTACGTCGACGGCAAGCGCGTGGGCCGGGGCACGGCGGGCTCACGCCTGCTCGGCGGAAAGGGCGGGCGCATCCCCTCGGACTCCCGCTACCGCATCGCCTCCCAGACCAAGCTGATGGAAGCCGCGATAGTGCTGCAACTGGTCGGGGAGGGCAAACTCAAGCTGGAGGACAAGCTCAGCAGCCTCCTGCCCGAGATGGCCGAACACGACTACGTGCACCGGGCCGACGAGATCACCGTGCAGCAGTTGCTCCGCCACACCTCGGGCATCCCCGACTCGCTCGGCGGGAAGTTCGACGTCTTCGACTTCACCACCTCCTACAAGCCGATCGACCTGGTCAAAGCCGCACGTACCGCCCCCCAGGGGGAGCCGGGAAAGTATCTCTACTCCACCACCAACTACATCCTCCTCGGCATGATCATCGAGAGGGTGACCGGCCACGACCGGGCCGCCGAGTTCGAGCGGCGCCTGTTCGGCCCGCTCGGCATGAACCACACCTATCTGGCCACCAAGGTCTCCGACCGGATCAAGGGCCCGCACGGGCATGGCTACTATCCCGACGCCAAGGGCAGGCCGCGCGACGTCGACCGGCTCAACGCCACCACCTATGGCGCCGAAGGCGCGATCTCCACCGCGCACGACGTCAGCGCCTTCTACCGCGCGCTCAACCAGGGCGAGCTGGTGCCGCCGGACCTGCAGAAGCAGATGCCGCGGCCCTTCCCCGAGCTGTGCGGCGGCACGGTCTCCTCGGCCTCGGGCGGCCTGCCCGGCGTCAGCTCTGTCACCTTCTCCTCGACCGACGGCCGGACCCATTTCGCGATGGCCGCCACCCTGAAGATCGGCAACGAGAAGGCCATGGCCGTCGGCGACGCCATGAAGAAGGCCGCCGAAGCGGTGCTCTGCCCCGGCCCGTGACCGGGGTCATCCGCCATTCACTTCGACTCACTTCGACTCACTTCGACTCACTTCGACTCACTTCGACGAGGAGAGCTTCCATGAGACGACGAATCCTGGACGCGCTGGTCACGGCACCGTTCGCGCTCGCCCTGCTGCTGACCGGTTGCGGCACCGGCGACAAGGCCGCGGCCGGCGCTTCGCCGAGCGCGGACTCCCGGGAGAAGGCGCTGAAGTTCGCTCAGTGCATGCGTGACAACGGTGTCGAGGCGTATCCCGACCCGGAGGACGGCAGGATGCTCATCACCCAGGAGGCCGGCGAGGACCCCGACTTCAAGGCCGCCGAAGAGAAGTGCCAGAAGGAGTCGGCCGCCGCCGGCCCGGGTGGTTCTTGACGGGTATGGCCACCATCGACGGCAAGGCGGACCCGGAGGCACGGTCACGTGGTTGGCCGCTCAGCTCGGCGATCTTTCCAGGGCGCTCACGACACGCGCCCTGGACCGGAGGCCGGGGCCGGGGGCGTACGGGAGACTGAGCTCATGTTCCCGGAGACTCCCGCTGCCACGGCGGCGCTGTCGGTGGCCAGGCGTTTCTGCTCACCGGCGCTGCTCAACCACTGCGTCCGGTCCTACCTTTGGGGAGCGATGTACGGCGCGGCGCACCGCATCGCCTACGACGACGAGTTGTACTACGTCTCGGCGCTGCTCCACGACATCGGACTGACGGAGGCGTTCGACAGCCACGCAGTGCCGTTCGAGGAGGCGGGGGGCCAGTTGGCCTGGGTCTTCGGTACGGCGGCCGGCTGGCCGGCGGAGCGGGCCGCCAGGGCCGAGGAGATCATCGTGCTGCACATGCGCGAGGATGTGTCCGCGGCCGCCGACCCCGAGGCGCACCTGCTGCAGGTCGCCACGAGCTGGGAGACCGTCGGACGGCATGCCGAGCAGTTCCCGGCGGACGCACGAGCGGACATGCTTGCCCGCTATCCCCGGCTGGGATTCGCCGGGGACTTCCTGGCCTCCTTCGAGGACCAGGCGAGGCGCAAGCCGGCCAGTGCCGCCGCCGCCTCGGTCCGCAACGACCTTGCCGCACGCAGCGCCGCCAACCCCCTCGAAGACCTTTCGCCCTCCTGACCGAGCCCCGTGTGGGATGTGAGGGGAACCGACGGCTTCCAGACGGTCGTGGATCCGCAACAGAGGTCTGGGGAACCGCGTCAACGACAGATTCCGTGTCAGGTGCCGCCGCCGCTTGCATGGTCCGCGACAGAGATGGAAAGGTCTTCTGCGAGAGCGGGCTTCTGACGGCCCTGCGTAGGGTTGCGGCCACATCAAAAATGGTCAAGATGATGGTCAACTGTCGGGATGTCGCGTGCCCGGCGGGTACCAACGTTGGTCTATGTACGCAGGACTGTCGGCGGCGGCCGTCGACCACCGCTCCACCACCGTCCGCGGGTGGCGGTTGTGCTCCCGAGGGTCCACGCCGACCGGCGCGTCGCGTCATCCTGTTGCCGCAGACTGCCATCGAGCACCATCGGGCGGCATCGGCCTTGCTGCGGTCGATGAGGAACAGGCGGCATTCGTCGTTCGCGCAGGGGCGCAGCCGCCCCGGACTGTGCTTGGCGAGTTCGTCCCACGCGAGGACGGCTCGTACGGCGACTTCGCGTTCCGGTCGGACGCTGAGGGTTCAGGCGATGTGGCCGCCCTTGATTGCCGGTACGCGGGTCACGCCGTGCAACGCTGGGGCCAGCACGTCCGGGAGGTTGTCGCCGCGAACGACCGCTTGCGGCGCCTGCCGGACCTCCAGTACGTGCCGCAGCTTCGCCTCCCTGCCCAGGCCGTCGAGCCTGACCTGGTCGAGGTGCACCTCGACGGCGCCCGGCTGCGGCCGGAGCCCGGCAAGGCCGTGATCCCGCACGGCGCCGACCGCGACCTCACCGGCAGCGAGCTGGATCTGGGCAGACTGCCATGACCGCGCCCGTGTCAGACAGCGGCCACCTGCCGCCGGTGCTGCTGTCGGTCAACGTCGGCATGCCGAAGAACGTGCCCTGGCAGGGCAAGACCGTCTACACCGGCGTCTGGAAGCACCCCGTGCACGGCCCCGTGATGGCCCGCCGGCTCAACCTCGACGGCGACGGCCAAGGCGACTTGCAGGGCCACGGCGGCGAGCAGCGGGCCGTGCTGGTCTACCAGATCGACTCCTACCGATACTGGCAGCAGTACTTCCGACGCGACGACTTCGATTACGGCCAGTTCGGCGAGAACCTCACCGTCGACGGCCTGCCCGACGACGAGGTGTGCATCGGCGACCGGTACCGCATCGGCCAGGCCGAGTTCGAGGTCACGCAGCCTCGGGTCACCTGCTACCGGGTCGGCCTGCGCATGGGCGAGCCCGAACTGCCCGCCCTGCTGGTCGGCCACCACCGTCCCGGTTTCTACATGCGGGTCATCCGCGAAGGCACCATCCAGGCCGGCGACCAGATCATCAAGACCCGTACCGGACCCGGCGCGCTGACCGTGACCGACGCCGACGCGCTGCTCTACCTCCCCGGCCGCGACCCCGCCAAGCTCCGCCTCGCCACCCAGATCCCCGCCCTCAGCCCTGGCTGGCAGCAATCCTTCCGCGACCTGCTCCAAGCGGCCGACGCTGCCGCCGGCGCGCCCGAGCACGCCGAGCCGGCCTGGACCGGATTCCGCGCACTGAAGGTCGCCGAGGTCGTCCCGGAGAGCACGACCGTCTCCTCCGTCTACCTCGCCGCCGCGGACGGGACCCGCCTCCCGGCAACCCAGGCCGGCCAGTACCTGACGCTGCGGATCCCCGGCGCCGGCACGCCCGCCCCGGTACGCAGCTACTCCCTGTCTTCCGCGCCCGACGCCGACTGCTACCGCATCAGCGTCAAGCGTGAATCGCACGGCATCGTGAGCGGCTACCTGACCACCACGCTGCGGCCGGGCATGATCCTCGACGCCGCCGCGCCGCGCGGCGAGTTCGTCCTGGACGCCGGCACCGGCCCGGTCCTGCTGGTCTCCGCCGGCATCGGTCTCACACCGGTGCTGTCCATGCTGCACGAGCTCGCCGCTCGCCGCAGCGACCGAGAGGTGTGGTGGATCCACGGTGCCCGCCGGCCGCAAGAGCATCCATTGGCGGCCGAAGCGCACTCCCTGCTCGCATCCCTGCCGCGCGCCCACGAGCACATCTTCTACAGCGCCGCCACACCCGAGGAACGGCGCGCCAAGGACGCCGCTCCCGGGCGCCTCACCAGGGACAGGCTCCGCGCGCTGTCCATCCCGGCCACCGCGACCGCGTACGTCTGCGGGCCACTCGCCTTCATGGCCGACATGACCGACGCCCTCACCACCGCCGGGATCGACCTGCCCCGCATCCACACCGAGGTGTTCGGAGCCCTGCCCCTCATCAACCCGGGCCTCACCAGGCAGCCTGAACGGGCGCCGCACCAGCCGCCCGGGCCGCCCGGAACCGGGCCGCAGGTGGCCTTCGCCCGCAGCGGCATCACCACCCGCTTCACCGCCGGCGGCCACAGCCTGCTCGAACTCGCCGAGGCCTGCGACATCCCCACCCGCTGGAGTTGCCGCACCGGCGTCTGCCACACCTGCATCACGCCCCTGCTGTCCGGCCAGGTCACCTACTCCCCGGACCCGCTGGAACCACCGGCCGACGGGCAGGTGCTCACGTGCTGCGCCCAGCCCGCCACCGACATCGTCGTGGACATGTGATGGAAGCGGCGAGCGGCTTGGCGATCGTTACATCCCAGGCGAGACCCAGTACACGAGTATTGGCACGGCACCGCCATCGGTGAGGTGTCCGTGGACGGCGAACGGGTGGCTCTTGCGGGCCGCACCTGGGTTTGCCGTAGCGATTATCATCTTGATCGCAAGAACGGCATCGCTTGCGGGTGCCCGATGGTCGCTGGCTTGACCACGCCGCCGGGGGGCCGGCGGCTGGATGGGGGCGAAAGGTCATGCCGACGTTGTCTGATCCGAGGCCGCCGCTGTTGAACCGGCAGCGAGAACGCGCGGTGCTCGATGGCCTGCTGGGGGACCTGCGGGATGGACGTGGCCGGGCGCTGGTGCTGCGCGGTGAGGCGGGGGTGGGCAAGTCGGCGCTGCTGGGGCATGTGGTGGAGGCGGCGGCCGATATACGCGTGGCGCGAGCGGCCGGGGTCGAGTCGGAGATGGAGCTGGCGTTCGCCGGCCTGCATCTGCTCTGCGCGCCGCTGCTGCACCGGCTCGAGCGCCTGCCCGGTCCGCAGCGTCATGCGCTGGAAGCCGCGTTCGGGCTACGGGAAGGGGGCGCGCCAGATCGGTTCCTGGTGGGTCTGGCGGTGTTGACCTTGCTGGCGGAGGCGGCGGAGGAACGCGCGCTTTTGTGCGTGGTCGATGATGCGCAGTGGCTGGACCGGTCGTCAGCGCAGGTGCTGGCGTTCGTGGCACGACGGCTGCTGGCCGAACCGGTGGGGCTGATCTTCGCCGTGCGCGAACCGGAAGAGCAACTCCAAGGCTTGGCCGATCTGGAGGTGCGCGGCCTGCCGGCGCAAGAATCCCTCACGCTGTTGCGCTCAGTGGTCCCCTTCCAGCTGGACGAACGGGTCAAGGATCGGATCCTGGCCGAGACGAACGGCAACCCGCTGGCGCTGCTGGAGTTACCGCGCGGGCTGAGCCCCATACAGCTGGCGGGCGGGTTCGGACTGGTCGAGGCACAGGCGCTCCCAGCGCGGATCGAGCAGGGCTTCCGGCGCCGGCTGGAGGCGCTGCCGGCCGAGACGCGGGCGCTGATGCTGGTGGCCGCAGCCGAGCCGACGGGTAACCCCGTACTGATCTGGCAGGCGGCCGGGCGGCTCGGAATCTCCGCCTCCGCCGCGGAGACCGCTCAGACCGACGGGCTCCTGCATATGGGAACGGGGGTGCGGTTCCGGCATCCGCTCGTACGGTCGGCGGTGTACTCGGCAGCGTCGCTACAGGAACGGCGGGCGACGCACCGGGCGCTGGCCGAGGAGACCGACCGCGACCATGACCCCGATCGGCGGGCCTGGCATCTGGCCGCGGCAGCCCCCGGACCCGACGAAGAGGTGGCCGCGGAACTGGAGCGATCGGCGGACCGTGCACAGGCCCGCGGCGGCATAGCCGCGGCGGCGGCGTTCCTGCAACGCGCGGCCGAGCTGACGAGCGACCCCGGACCACGATCCGAACGGGCCCTGACCGCCGCACAGGCGAATGTCTTGGCCGGCGCGTTCGACGCTGCGTCCGGCCTGCTCGCGATCGCGGCGGCAGGACCGCTGGACGAACTCCAGCAGGCCCGTGTCGACCTGGTGCACGGGCAGATCGCGTTCGCCTCCAGCATGGGGGGCGACGCTCCGCCGATACTGGCGAGGGCGGCCAAGCGACTGGGGTCGCTGGATCCCGCGCTCGCGCGGCAGACGTACCTGGAAGCCTGGTATGCCGCGTTGTTCGCCGGGCGGTTCGCGGGCACCGACGACCTGCACGAGATCTCCCGGGCCGCCCGATCGGCTTCGCCGCCTTCGGGCGCGATCCGGCCGCCGGACCTGCTGCTGGACGCGCTGGCGGTCCTGGTCACCGAGGGACGCGCCGCGGCTGCGCCATTGCTGAGACGGTCGGCTTGGGTCTTCGCCGAAGGGGAGATCACCCTGGCGGAGCGCCTGCAATGGAGCCCGATGGCGGCCGTCGCCGCGTCGGCGCTGTGGGACGAGAAGTGCTGGTACGCGATGCAGTCCCGCGAGCTTCAGTACTGCCGTGAGGCGGGACTGCTCGGCCCGCTGGGGATCTGGGTGAACGCGATGGCCGTCTTGGAGACCTGGCGCGGTGATTTCGCGGAGGCCGCTTCGCTGGTCGCGGAGGCAGAGGCGATCGCGACTGCGACAGGGAGCCGGAGCTTCGCCACTGGGGTCGTGATGCTCGCCGCGTTCCGAGGGACCGAAGCCGAGGCCGCCCCGCTCATCGAGCGCGTGACCGTGGAGGCCCGGGCTTCCGGCCAGGGTGTGGGGGAACAATTCGCGCAGTGGGTGGGGGCCGTACTCAACAACGGGCTCGGCCGTTACGAAGAGGCCCTTGTCGCGGCGCAAGCCGCCCAAGCCGCCCCTGGGGCGCCTGAGATGCACGTCTCCATGTGGGCGCTTTCCGAGTTGGTCGAGGCGGCCAGCAGAACCGGACAGACCCGGCAGGCCACGGAGGCGCTCGACCGGCTGGCCGAGGCGACCGCCATCGGTGACGGTGGCTGGGGGCCGGGGCTCTACGCGCGGTCCCGGGCGCTGCTCAGTGGTGGCGAGGAGGCCGAGCGTTGGTATCGCGAAGCGGTGGACCGGCTGAGCAGCACCGGCATTCGCACCGAACTCGCCCGCGCGCACCTGCTCTACGGCGAGTGGTTGCGCCGCGAAGGCCGGCGGGCCGACGCCCGGACGCAACTGCGCACCGCGCACGACATGTTCAACGCGATCGGCATGGAGGCTTTCGCCGGGCGGGCCTACAACGAACTGCTGGCCACCGGCGAGACCGTACGCAAGCGCACCACCGACAAAGCGGACCAGCTCACCCCTCAGGAGGGCCAGATCGCCAGGCTGGCCAGGACGGGCCTGTCGAACGCAGAGATCGCCGCCCAGTTGTTCCTCAGCCCGCGCACCGTCGAATACCACCTGAGCAAGGTGTTCACCAAGCTCGGCATCGCCTCTCGCCACCAACTCCCGCAGGCGCTGCTCGACAACGGCCACGACCGGCCGTGAGCCGAGGCCATCCATGGGTCGCGGTGGCGAGCATCGGCGGAGACCTCCGGCCCGCGCACCGGCGGCAGCACCCCGGGACATGCCGTCTGTGACCTCTGGCAGGCCATCGCTGCACCCAGAGCGATCCAGGAAGTCCTCGACGCCGCCCGCACCGAACAGACCACCCCGCCTGGCATGACCGCTACGCCCTCCGGTGCGGCATCGAGGCCACCATCCACCAAGCCGTCACCGTCATCGTCACCGGCCTGCGCCGCGCCCGCTACCGCGGCATCAAGAAAGTCCACCCCGAACCCGTCGTCTCCGCGATCGTGGTCAACCTGATCCGCCTGGACGCCTGGTGGAACGGCCACCCTCTGCAGCGCAAACGCACCAGTCACGTGGCCCGACCCGGGCCAACCCTGACCACCTGAAACGAGTTGACCAGCAGAGTCCTGCACATACGCCGTCTGGGCACCCCCGCCGGGTCCCGGCTCCGGCCGGGAACTGCTGATCAGCTCCAGCCGCCGGGTACCTCGTAGGGCAGCTTCTCCCCGAGTTCCTCCCGGTCGATCACCTCCCCTTCGGCGGGCAGCAGCACGCCGGCCCGGCGGCCCCAGCTGTAGCGGGTGTCCGACTCGATGCGCATGGACTCGTCGTAGAAGGGCATGACTGCCTTGGCCTGCACCCGCTGTACCAGGCCGGTCGGGCCGAACCGGATGGTGTAGGAGATGGTCCCGACCCGGCCGCTCTTGGAGCGGAGGCCGAAGCGTGAGACGAAGGCCGGGGACGCCTTGACCAGCACGTCAGTGTTGATCTTCCCCGTCAGCACCCCGCCGCGGTAGGAACTGCGATGCGCCAGGAGGGTCTTCAGCGTGGCCGGCTCCAGGACCTCCAGCAGCCTGTCGCTGGTGGGCAGATCGGTGTGCCGGAAGCGCACCCACTTGATCCCCTCGGGCAACGCCTCGTCCACCAGGGGGCCCGAGACGTAGTCGTCGTAGCGCGATGAGATGATCCTGACCGGCTTCTGGTCCCGGGCCAGCCTCTCCTTGCTCTCCGGGTCCTCGGCGGCGTCGAGCAGCTTGTCGCTGCCGCGCATGGTCTGCGACAGGTCGGCGGCGATCTCGCCTTCGGGGCCGAAGCCGATGATGCCGTTCATGCGGTAGGTGATGAACAGCCCGCGCCCGTAGTCGTCCTTGGCGGTGGACACGACGTCGACAGCCCTGCCGCGCGTCAGCTCGGCTTGGAGCGCCTTGACCGGGTCGACCGCGGGAGCGGCGTACGCGGTGGCGGCGGTGAGCTGTAACAGGCCGATGGCCGCGGCGAGGCCGGCGGCGGTTCGCTTCATGTGGATTCCTCGGGACGCTCCGGTCGGACGCGAACAATCTGATGCACCAAAGATCTTCAGTCAAGCCCGGCGGCGATCCTGGCCAGCGAGTACTGCCTCGTCGCGCATGACACACGCACCATGCGAGGCCGGGCTGTAGCAGCAGATGGACATCCGGCACCGCACTGTTCACCCAGTACCGGTACTTCCGCGACGTGGGCCTGGGGCAGCTGCCGAACTCGTCGGTGATCCGGTCGTTTCGCGGACGGATGGGTGCCGGCGATCCGGCCGTGGCGGGCCGGCGAGCCGGCTAGGCGAGCAGGCTCGCGTCACCACGACCACGGCGAGCTTGGTGAACACGACGATGCTCTGCGGCATTCCCTGGCCGCTCTCGGCCACTACCTCGACGTCGGCAACCCGCCCGGCCACGCTAGGGAGCTCGCCTCCGTCGCCTGGTACCACGCCCTGCTCGGCCGGTACGCCGACGCCATCACCTACTGCGAGCAGGCCATCGCACGCCTGGCCGAGCAGAACATGACGGCCGCCGAAGCGTCGGCCTGGGACACCTTGGGCTACGTCCACCACCATCCCGGCGACCACAACCAGGCGCCCCGCGACCTGGGACCGCAACCGCGTCGCCGTCACCTCCTGGCCGACCTGGTGTCAGATCAAGAAGCACTGGGCCGCGCCGTCGGTCCGGCCGACGCCGCACGCCGCACGCCGCACGCCGCAAGGAAACCACCGACGAGACCCGCGCGGTCGCGCCAAGACCACGATCCACCGGCTGCTGTCGAGCCGCGACATCCCCCTACGAGAGCGGGCGCTGTGGCGGCTGCTCTGCGAAACGCCGTTGGATCCACCTTGGTCGGGTGGGGCTGCGGGCGCGTGTCAGCCCAGTGCTTTGCGCAGCAGCGCCGTCAACTGATCCTGTTCGTCGGGGGAGAGCCGTCCGACCGCCGTGCGGGCGAAGGTGAAGGCTGTTGCGAACCGGTGGTTGATCTCGTCTCCGCGGGGGGTTCGCGCGACGAGGCGTGCGCGGCGGTCCCGGGGATTCGGTTCGCGGGTCACGAGGCCGAGCGCTTCGAGACGCGCGACGATCTGGGTGATGTTGGAGGCATCGCAGCCGAGCTCCTCGGCCAGGGCGCCCATACCGCGCCGCTCGTCGAGTCGCCCGAGCACACATGCCTGCGCCGCGCTGAGCGACAGCTCGGCCGCGGCCGCCTCGTAGGCGCGGTCATATACGTCCACCAGGTCGAACAAGGCGGCCTCGGCCTCGGACGAGGTGGCTACGGGTCCGTTCGGCAGCGCCATGACCCCCAGCTTAGAGGAGTTACTTGATTCGCTCAAATAGCTGTGGTCCAATGATACTTGATTCACTCAAGTAAACAAGGAGGGCCGATGGACAGCAGAGTCGAGCGCACACCGGGCGGCGCGATCGTGGTGCCGCAGATGAACGCGGTCGTCCTTGACCGGTTCGGCGGAGTCGACGAACTCTCGCCGCGCCGGATACCGCTCCCGGAGGTCGGCGACGACGATGTTCTCATCCGGGTGGAGTTCGCAGGGGTCGGGTCCTGGGACGCGGTCGAGCGGGAGGGGGACTACGACGGCGCTTTCGGCATCCCGTCGACCTTTCCCTACGTCCTCGGCTGGGACGCGGCGGGCACGGTGGCCGCGGTCGGACGTAACGTCACCCGGTTCGACGTGGGCGAGCGCGTCTACGCTTCGACGATGCCTTTGCCACGTGGCGGCGCCTACGCCGAGTACGCCGTCGTCGAGGCGGAGTTCGTGGCGCGCGTACCCGACCGGCTGCCGACCGAACAGGCCGGCGCGATGGCGTGGGATGCCCTGACCGCACTGAGCGGTCTCGATCTGCTCGGCCTACGACCGGACGAGACGCTCATGGTCTTCGGGGCCAGCGGGGGCATCGGCCACCAGGCCGTGCAGCTGGCGCGGCACAGCGGCATCCGAGTGCTGGCCGTGGCCTCCGGCGACGACGGTGTCGCCCTGGCCCGGCGGCTGGGTGCCGACGCCGTCATCGACGGTCGCAAAGTCGATGTGCCGGCTGCGGCCTTCGAGTTCGCGCCAGGCGGGCTCGATGGGGCTCTGGTCACAGTGGGAGGCGAGACCGCCGAACGGTCTCTTCGCGCGATCAAGAGTTCGGGACGGATCGCCTGGCCGAACGGTTGCTTGCCCGTGCCTGTGACGCCGCCGGACGCGACGGTGTCCTACTACGACGGGGACCGCACCGCCACCGATCGGCTGAACGCGATCATCGAGGCGAGCTCCTTCGAGGTCCACGTCGCCCGGACCTTCCCGATGGAGCGAGTCAAGGATGCGCATCGCGCCCTGAAGGATCACTATGTGGGGAAGCTGGCCCTCAAGGTCGGATAGGACGCGACAAGCGGCCGGCGGCGGGCCGAGCGGGACCGTCATCGCGTCAAGGCAGCCGTCCCCGGACACGCCGCACACCCACGATCGGCCAAGAACCCGTCATCACCCCCGCTCGAACGCACCCTCGCCAAGGCCCTCACGGAGGTCGTCATCAGGCTGGACCTCAGCGACGACACAACGCCATCACGCCCGCGGCCAGGACGGAGGCGATCGAGCCGGTGGCCTTCCTCCTGCAGGAGTGGCCCGCGCAGGACCGGCAAGCCCTCGCCGACCTGATCAACGAGTTCTCGCCGCGGGAAGCCGATCCTGAGCGGCAGCAGACGGCCTGGCAGGCACCCGAAACCCTGGGTCTCCTGGTCTGAAATCCTTGCACCGGGGAGAAATCGGGCGGGCCACCATCCGGCTAATGTTGCTCCGCATGACGCACACCGAGATCGAGATCACCGCGGAGCTGGTGCGGGATCTGCTGCGTGACCAGCACCCCGACCTGGCCGATCGCCCGGTGAGTCTCGGCGCGCGGGGCTGGGACAACCAGCTGTGGCGGCTCGGCGACGACCTGGCCGTCCGGTTGCCCTGGGCGACGGAGTCCGCGGACGAGCTGCTGCTCAAGGAACTCACCTGGCTGCCCGCTCTCGCCCCGCGCCTCCCGCTGCCGGTTCCCGTCCCGCAACGCCTCGGCGAGCCCTCCGCGCTGTTCCCGCGGCCCTGGATCGTCACCACCTGGGTGCCGGGAGAGCCCGCCGACCGCGCCCCCGTCACGCGCGGCGCGGAGGCGGCCGACGCCCTGGCCGCCTTCCTGACGGCACTGCACCAACCCGCCCCCGAACAGGCACCCGTCGGCCGGGACCGCGGAGGGCCGCTGGCCGACTACTCCGAGGGGTTCCTCAAGGGGCTCGCCTCGGCTACCGAGATGGGGTTGATTCCCGACCCGGACGCCGTACGCGCGGTCTGGGACGACGCCGTCGCCGCGCCCGACTGGACAGGCCCGGCGCTCTGGCTCCATGGCGACCTGCATCCGGCCAACGTCCTCGCCGCGGACGGCACCCTCTGCGGCGTGATCGACTTCGGTGACCTCTTCGCGGGCGATCCGGCCGGCGACCTCGCCGCCGCCTGGAGCCTGCTGCCGGACGGCGCCGCCGACCGCTTCCATGCCGCCTACCAGCCGGCCCCGGACGCCGCGACCCTGCGCCGCGCCCGCGGATGGGCAGTACGTCGCGCCCTCGGCGGCATCCACGTCGGAGAAGCCGGCGTCCGCGGCCGGCCCGGCGGCAAGGCCACGTGGGGCCCACCCGCCCACGCGGCACTGCGACGCCTCATCGCAACAGCCCATCGCTGATCGATCACGCTCGCACACCTTCGCGCGGTCTACGTGCATGACGTGCCTGACAGGACTCCAAACGGCTGGCCAGCAACTTCGCTTGCCAACCCAGGATGACCATCGGACCGGCTGCGTCCCAAGCTGACCCGCCGGGCAGCGTGGATCGCCCACGACATGGAGCTACCGCTCATCGAAGGCGCCATCATCCGGCTGACCGGCGAGCACCTGCCCGGCCGCGGAAAAATCGAGCCGGTCCGGCTGTAGTGGTCGGGCACCGGCGTCGACGCAGACCGACGTCGACCGGCTCTGGCGAGCTCAAGCCCAGTACGTGATGACGGCCGGTTATCCCGTACATGAGCGATCACGGCGGCCCGGCCCGGCGACCACGAGAGCTCCTCGCCGCCGCGGTGCTCGACTCCGGTACGTTGTCCGGTACATCACCACCGACGTCGCGCGGCGGCCGGCTTGAGCGCTGTGCCGAAGGTCGCCGCTCTGCGCGGCGGACACGTCACTCTCGCCGCGGCCCCCGACGCCTTCCTGGCCACCCAGCGCACGGCCCACCCCCACCCCCACACCCACCGCGCCCACGCCTTCGCGATTGATCGCGCCATCGACCGGCTCGGCCGCTGGCCGAGATCGGCACCGCGCTCGCCGAACTGGGGGGCGAGTGCGCCGGCGACGCGGGGAAAGTGTTCGTGACGGTGTGACAGTCCAGGCGAAGGAGCACGGCCGATCATCAGGCCGCACGCGTTCGCCCTGCTTCCCGATGAGACTCAGGTCCCCGGCCGCCGCCCGCTGAGGCCGGGTCACTCGTCTGACCTGGCTGACCACCAAGGCTCAGACACGCCAGTCCTGGCGCGTGGCCCATTCACGCACGGTCGTCGTCCCGGTCCTGATCACCGCCGGGTCCGGGGCAGGAGGCGGCGGCGTTCCCGGCGAGGGCGGAGTGTAGGCGGCGGCGACGCCCGCGGCGGCCTCCTCGCCGGTGAACGGGCCCAGCATCCGGGCGTACTCGTCCGGTTCGACGGTCCGCCACCGCACCTCGCGCCCCAGCGCCGCGGTGAGCTCCGCGGCCACCTGGTCGCCGGTCAGCGCCTGCGGGCCGGCCACGATCCGTAGCGGTGGCGGGGCCGGATCGGTGACGAGCCCGGCGATGACGCCCGCCAGGTCGCCGGCCGCGAGCCAGGGTACCGGCAGCTCCGCCGGCAGCGGGTAGGCGATCTCCCCGGCGGCCACGCGCGGCAGCGACCAGGGGGCCGCCAGATTCTCCATGTACGTGAACGCCGGCCCGACCACGGTGGCGACGTCCACGACCCCCTGCAGCTCGGCGGCCAGCAGCGCCCGGGCATCCACGAAGGGCACCCCCGTGGGCTCGAGGGCCGGTGGGCCGCCCGTGTTGAACACCGCCCGCGACACCCTGGAACCCTTGAGCGCGGCGAGCACCGCCTCGGCCTGCGGTACGGCCGCCTCGGCGGCGAAGACCAGCGGCAGCTGCACGACGACCGCATCGGCCCCGGCGTAGGCGTCGGTCAGGGACGCGGGAACCGACAGATCCGCGAAGACCGCCTCGGTGCCCGCGGGCAGGCCGCGCGCGGAGGTGTCGCGGACGGCGGCACGCACACGGTGGCCTGCGGCGAGGAGACGGCGGACGACGGGACTTCCCTGGGTGCCGGTCGCTCCATGGACGACAACGGTTGATCTGCTCATGGAGCGGCACATTAGTTTCCCAAATGAAGTAGTACCTAGAACGAAATATTGTTTCCGTATGGAAACCGATGCGGTGGACGTCGCCGCTCGCCTGGCCGCCGCCTCTCAGCGGGGTTGCGGCGTCGAGCGCACGCTCAAGGTCCTCGACGGCAAGTGGACGACGTTGATCATCCGGGAGCTGCTGACCGGCCCCAAGCGGTTCGGCGAGCTGCGCTCGGCCCTGGGGGACCCCAGCGCCAAGACCCTCACCGACCGGCTGCGCGCGCTGGAGAACCAGCGGATCCTCACCCGTACGGTGCACGCGGAGGTGCCGCCGCGGGTCGTCTACGAGCTCACCGAGCAGGGACAGAGCCTCAGCGGCATCCTGTACGCCATGCTCGTGTGGGGCGAAGAGCACCCGCTCATCGATGACCCCCAGAGGTGATGCGGCCATGACCCGCGTCGGCTGTCCAGCCACACCTCAACTGCGGGACCGGGCTCCCGGTCCTGCGCGGCCACCGGCCTCCATGATTTCCCTGCAGGTCACGCGGCAGCGCGGGAGGGCAGCCTGGCCGCCGCCGGGACGCCGAGCGCGGCGACGGCCGCGAGAAGCAGCAGCGTGGGCCCCATCGCGCCGCCGAAGGCCGCGGGCGTCCACCGCGATCCCGCCTCACCGGCCAGGCCGGGCGCGATCAGCGTGATCGACGTGGTGGCCAGGGCGATGCCCAGCGCGGGACCGATGTTCATGATGGTCTGCTTCAGCCCGCCGGACACCCCCGCGTCGTCGGCGGACGCCTGTTGCACGACGACGGCCGTCGCCGTGACCATCACCGTGCCGAAGCCGGCGCCCAGCATGAGGAACGCCACCGCCATCGCCGGTGAGGCCGCCGATCGATCCACGCCGGCCAGCAGCAGCATTCCCGAGCTGAGCAGGGCCATCGCGGCCAGGGCCGTCCGGCGGGGACCCTGCCGGCGCAGCAGCACGGCGGCGACCGGCGCGCCGACCACCATCATCACCGCGAGCGGCAGCACGCGCAGCCCGCTCTGCAGCGGGTCCAGCGCCAGGACCTCCTGCAGGAAATAGCTGCCGACGAACAATGCCCCGAACATCGCCGCGGAGGCCGCCAGCAGGACGGCCAGTGCCGCGGTCAGCGCCCCCGACGCGAGCACATGCCGGGGTATCAGCGGGTGGGCGGCGACCCGCTGGTGCTGGACGAATGCGCCGCCCGCCGCGACGGCCGCGGTCAGCCCGAGCGCGGTGCCCACGGTCCATCCCGTACGCGGTACCTCCACCAGGGTGTTGACCAGGCACGCCAGGGCCGCGGCCAGCAGGCAGGCGCCCGTCAGGCCGAGCCGGGCAGTGCGGCCACCGGCACCGGCACCGGCACCGGCACCGGCTTCCGCGCCGGTACCGACCGCGCCGGTACCGACCGCGCCGGTACCGACCGCGCCGGTGCCGACCGCGCCGGTGTCGCGCGGTGCCGGCATGCGGACGGCCAGAGCGGCCACGCCGATCGCGAGCGCGGGAGCGACGTTCAGGAGGAACACCGAGCGCCAGCCGAAGTGGGCGGTCAGCGCGCCGCCGACGAGCGGGCCGGCGGCGGCCGCCAGGCCGATGGCGCCGCTGCGTACCGCGATGGCCATCGCGAGCCGGTCGGCCGGGAACGCGGCGCGCAGCATCCCGAGGGTGGCCGGTTGCAGCAGCGCGCCGAAAAGTCCCTGGGCGATGCGCAGGCCGACGACCCAGCCGATGCCGGGCGCCAGCGCGATAGCGGCCGAGGTGGCGGCGAAGCCCAGGGTCCCGGCGGCGAAGACCTCCCGGTGACCGTAGCGGTCGCCGAGCCTGCCTGCGAGGACGAGCAGGGCGGCCACGGCGATGAGGTAGCCGGTGCTGGTCCACTGGACCTGTGCGAACGAGGCGTGCAGGTCCCGTTGCAGGGCGGGCTGGGCGATGGTGAGCACGGTTCCGTCGAGGGCGACGATGACCGCCCCCGTGACGCTGGCGGCCAGAGTCAGGTGGCGGTGGTGTCCCGGCCTCACCGCGGTTCCGGCCCGAGGTGTGCCTCCAGGGTGGCCCGCAGCAGCGGTTCGAGCTCGGCCGATCCGGTGGTCAGTTGCAGGCTGCCCCAGGCCCACAGCTGGGCGATGCCGTGCGCGTTCGCCCACAGCACGCCCGCGGCGATCCGCGGGTCCACGCCCGGCCGCAGGCCCGCCCGGGTCAGCAGATCCGTCACGACGTGGAACAGCGGCAGGCTGGCTTCCCGCAGGCCCAGATGGTTGCTCTCGAGCAGGTCGTGGCGGAACATCAGCTCGTACATGCCGCGGTTGGCCAGCGCGAAGCCGAGATATGCCCGGCCCAGCGTCGTCAGCTGCGCGCGCGGATCCGCCCGGCCGTCGCCCAGCGCCCGGGCGACCTCGGCGCCCAGAGCCGCGAACCCCTCGCGGGCGATGGCGGAGAGCAGCTCCAGGTGGGTGGGGAAGTAGCGGCGCGGCGCGCCGTGCGAGACTCCGGCCCGCCGGGCGATCTCACGCAGTGACAGCGCCTGCGTCCCCTCGCGGGTCACCAGCTCCACGCCGACCTCTATCAGGCGGGCACGCAGCCCGGCGTCCTCCTCATGCATAGACACTGTCTACCAGTGCCGAGTAGACGGTGTCTACGCCATGCCCTGAGGCCATCGCTCTTCAGATCCGCGTGCGGCTGCAGCGCGCCGGCACCCGCGGTCGCAGCCGCCTTCGAACCGTGAGCGCGCCCTGGAGCCGCAGATAGGTGCTATCAGCAGGCCAGCGCGGGAGCATGCCCGTCCCGGACTTCATACAGGTGCGCGACGGAAGCCGCATTGGGCAGCGGGCCGCGTACCCGCTCAGGAGTCAGCCGGATGCCGGTACAACGTTCGGCCAGCGCCAACGCCGCCTCGACGAACCGCCCACGGGGCGCTTGCCATTCCTCGTCATCCTCATCGAACTCATCGACAAGCCCGAGGTCTTCCAGATGTGGCAGGAGCCGGTCCGGTTCGGCACCCCAGCGCGCCTCATCGGGGAACATCGGGTCGAGACCAGTGATCACCTTTCCATCGACGGCGTAGATGAACCTGGCGTGCTGATCGACGTTGTTGTGAACGCTGGCCAGTACAGTAGCCGCAGACAGTGGGTGAACCGCGTCGCGCATGATCCCCATATAGCCTGCAGGCTCGACGATGACCGAGCCACCCTCAGAGGGGCCCACCTCGATGTAGCCCTCTGCCCGCAAGGCTTCGTCCGGTTTGACCGCGAGGCGCTCCAACACCTCCGCGGGCTGCAGACCAGCAACGAGGGTGAAACAGAACCCCGAGAGGCCAAGGCCGCCACGGAATTCCTCCCACCACAGGTAATCCTGCGCTGTCGCACGTGTCACGGATGGCCTCGCTCGATCGGTGGTAGGTGTGTTCGATGGCGTGGACGTCACGCTAGCGGCGAGCACCGACGTTCCTGATCGACGTTGTGTCGCTCGGTCGGGAGACGCCACAGATTCGCCAGGGGAGCCTGGAAAGTGCCTCCGAGTATCCCCGATCCCGGCCACTTCATGGACGCCCTGATCGACGCCCGCGCCGTCAAGCCGCTCATCGACGCTCTCCCACCCCGAGGGAAGCACACCCTGCTGCTGCGCTTCAGCGCAGACCGATCCCAGGCGGAGATCGCCGGCGAGCTCGGCATCTCCCAGATGCATGTCTCGCGGATCCTGCGAGCCGTCCTCACCCAGATACGCCAGGCCCTGACCGCGCAATAACACGAACAGACAGCTCCACCACGGCTGATCGGACTGTGCCTGAGAGGCAATGGACGGCGAGGCGGTCAACCCCAGGAGCGCGATCCTTGCTCCCCGTCACCAGGAACATGGCGAAATCCTGCATGTTTCAGCCGTCATCACCGGGAATGTGATGGAAGGCGCCGAGGCTGGGCCGTGGTCACCGTACTGGCCCCGGCCGGTAGCCGTGCCGCCGATGTCTCATCAGGAAAGGGGCCCTTGAGATGGTTGAGCAGCAGGACGTGATCGCGGTACTCGTGACCGACCATCGCGAGGTGGAGGAGATGTTCACCGAGCTGGAGCAGATGAGCGGCGATGGCGGCGAGCGGGCCAAGACGCTGGCCGAGAAGGTGGTCATCGAGCTGGTACGGCACTCGGTCGCCGAAGAGGCGTACCTGTACCCGGCCGCGCGGAAGCACATCGAGGGCGGTGACGCGCTGGTTGACGAGGAGATCGCCGAGCACGCCGAGGCCGAGGAGACGATGAAGCAGTTGGAGCGGCTGGAGCCGGGCGACGCGGAGTTCTGGCCTACGATGGAACGGTTGATGCGGGAGATTCGCCACCACATCCAGGAAGAGGAGAACGATCTCTTCCCTCGGCTGCGGCAGGCCTGCTCACAGGAGCAACTGGTGGACTTGGGCGGCAAGGTGCAGCGGGCCAAGAAGGTGGCGCCGACCCGTCCCCACCCGTCCGCGCCCGACACCCCGCCCGGCAACAAGTTGCTGGCTCCCGGGACCGGGCTGGTGGATCGCATCCGTGACGCGCTGACCGGCCGCGGACGCTCCTGAGCTCGTCCCGTCGGCGTCGCCAGTAGTCACGCGCTTTTCCTTCTCGAGCCCTACTGCGGAACCGAGCGGCTTCTCGGACGTGGCGGCTCCGTTCACGCCGACACCCACCAGGCCAGACACTCAATGCCGGCTGAGTGCGTACGGCCTGGCGTTCTCGTGGAGGAAGCGCGCGATGTCGTCCCGCGTCGGCGGGGGTGCTCACCCCAATGATCTCGGCGGTGTCCGCCACATGCCTGCTGATCAGCTCTTCCCAGCGTTCGATCGGGACGACGCCGGGTGACCGCGCCCCTGGGAGAACAGATTGAGGTGGATCCGACAGTAGGAGCGCAGCCAGAACGGCACCGCGCCCAGGAGCAACATCCGGTACGGGTCCCACTGCACGTACGACCCGCCTGGCCTACCTCACTGTCACGAACACGTTCGCCGCACTGCGGTTACTGCCCAGGGGAGATCGGGACCAGGACGTGGAGATACTTGCTCTGCGTCACCAGATCACCGTCCTTGAACGCCAACTCGGCGCCGACACCAGAGTGAGACTCGCACCCGAGGACCGAGCCTTTCTTGCCGCCCTCCTCACCTCGCTGCCGCGCGAGGTCCTGCGCCGACTGCGACTCCTCGTCCGCCCGAAGCGGCCCGCACGCGCGCCCACCCACCGTCCACTCCATCCGCGCCCTCATCCTGCGCCTGATCCGAGAGAACCCCAACTGGGGTTACCGGCGGATCCACGCAGAGCTCACCACCCTCGGCATCGTGGTCGCACCGTCCACGGCACGGGAGATCCTCAACCAGGCGGGTCTTGATCCGGCACCACACACGCGGCTTGAACTGCATGGATGGAGTTTTCGGCAGGCGCAATGCTGGTGGCGGTGGGGATGCTCATGGTGTGGAACTCGTCGAAGCGGCGCGCGTCGACGATGACGGGAGGCTCGCCGGAGTCGATGAGTGCCTGCACGTGCTGTGCGATCAGGGAGGGTGTGTGGCTGATCGACTCGACCAGCTCGCCGAACGCCTTGCTGGGCACGTTGACGTCCTGGAAGATCTCGCCGCCGGAGACGATCCAGCCGTCGAGCCCGCCCAGCAGCGCGTGCACCCGGGAGTAGCCGAGCTGTCGCAGGACGTTGATCGCCTGATGCGCGGGTGCGTCCGCGTCGCCGTAGACGACAATGAGGGTGTCCCGGCGCGGCGCACTGGCCGGCGCCGTGCCCCAGGACCTGCTGGACGCGGCATACGCGAGTGCTGCCGGGATCCTGCACCTGCTGCTGGTCGGGGACGCCGACCCGCTGGCGGACCAGGACGCGATCGCGCGGGCGGCCAAGACGCTGCCGAAGGCACGGCTCACCGTCGTGCGCGGCGCCCACCACGACTGCTCAACGACCTGCAGCACCGCTCGGTCGCCGCCGAAATTGTCACGTTCCTGGAGGCACTGCGCAACGAGCTGGTTCCGGCCGTCACCGTGGAGACAAGCACCTGGTGACCCAGCGGCCACGCTGCAGGAGGGCGCGTGGGCAGCGGCACGCCGGGATCACCGGGTTTCCGCCACCAGCTCGCCGATCTCGGGAAGCACGGCGTCCGCGACCGTGATCTCCTTCTGGATGAGCCCGTTGGTGTGGAACAGGTCGGCGGCGTGCTGCTGCTCGGCCACGAACTCCTCGCTGACCGGGTGCAGCCCCCATGGGCGGGTGCGCAGCGCGTGCTCCCACGCGTCGAGGTCGCCGTCGAACAGGGCCGCGGCCTCGCGCGGGTGCTCCTCTGTCCAGCGGTCCGCCTGCTGCAGCGCGGTGACGATCCTGGCCAGCTCCTCGGGCCGCTCGCGCGCGAAGTCGCGGCGGGTGAACCAGAGCGAGCGGTGGCTGAACAGGCCGTCGGTCTCCACGAGCGTGCGGGTGCGCGACTCGACCGGCGTCAGGTACGGGTAGGAGCCCACCCAGGCGTCCACGTCGCCGTTCACCAGCAGCTCGGCGGCGTTGCCGTAGGCGTCCACGGGGACGATGTCGCCCCAGCCGAGCCCGGCCTGTTCCAGTGCCAGCAGCAGCAGCGTGGTCTGCCATGAGCCGTGCCCGAGCGCCACCCGCTTGCCCTTCAGCTCCGCCACGGAGCCGATCGGCGAGTCGTCCCGCACCACCAGGCGGCCGTTCTCGACGCGTGGGCCGGAGATCGCCACGTACACGATGTCGTGGCCCTTGGCCTGGGCGGTGACCGGGGGAGTGGAGCCGGTGCCGATGAAGTCGTAGCCGCCGTCGAACAGGTGGTCGCCGTGCGCGGACGGGAGCGACTTGGTCGGATCGACGCGCTCGCCCCGGCCGAGGGCGTTCAGGTCCACCCACTCGACGCCGTGCACCAGGTCACGGTTGCGGGCCACCCAGAGCGTGTTGTTCTGCGGGAAGAAGCCGACTTTGGTGGTCATGAGGTACGTCCTTTCAGTAGTGGCAAAACGTGGCGGCCCACGCGGCGGGCCTCTTCGAGATGGGGGATCCCGGCCAGGATGAAGGCGTCCACGCCGAGGTCCAGGAGCTGGTCGAGGCGTTCGGCGACCTGGTGGTAGTCGCCGACCAGGCCGAAGGCGGGGCCGTCGCGCAACTGGCTGAACCCGCCCCACACGTTGGGAGCGACCTCCAGGGCGCGGGGGTCGTCACCGGCTCCGGCGAGAAAGGCGCGGCTGCGTCGCACGCCGACGGAGTCGCCCTCACTGAGGTCGCGCTCGCGCGGCCTGGCCTGCCAGCCCTCCTCGATCTCCGCCCACGCCTCCTGCTCGCTCTCGCGGGCCAGCAGGTCCACCCGCACGGCGAAGCGGGGCGGCGCGGCACTGTGCGCGCGCACGACGTCGAACTTCTCCGCCAGCGCTTCGAACGGCTCCAGCCACGACAGGTAGTAGTCGGCGTGCCGGCCGGCGGCGTCGATGGCGGCGGGGGAGGAGCCGGAGAAGAAGATCTCCGGGAACGGCTGGCCGGCCAGTTCCTCCGGCAGTCCCGCGTTCTCCACCTGATAGAAGCGGCCCCGGTGAGTGTGACCGCGGGTGGGCTCGCCCTGCCAGACGCCCTTGAGCACGTCCAGGAACTCCGAGGTCCGCGCGTAGCGGTCGTCGTGGTCCACCTTGTCGCCCCACCAGAGTTGCGCGGGACCGCCGCCGCCGGAGATGACGTTGTAGACGATCCGGCCGCCGGTGGCCCGTTGCAGCGTGGCCGTCATCCGGGCGGCCTGGACGGGGTGCAGGAACCCGGGCTGGAAGGCCACCATGAAGCGGTACGAGGTGGTCTCGTGGGCCAGCGTCGCGGCGGCGGCCCACGGGTCGTCGGTGTGCGGGAAGTTCGGCAGCAGCCCGCCGACGAAGCCGCTGTCCTCGGCGGCTCTGGCGACCTCGGCCATGTAGTCGGCGTGGCTGTAGCCGTCGTCCCGGCCGTCCCTGGTGCCCGGGGCGGTGCCGCCGGCGGCGAAACCACCGCGGCTGCGGACGCGGCGGCGCAGCGAGGGCTGGTCGCCCTCCATGTGGATGCGCCAGTAGATGTCAACGGTCAAGAGCCCGCTCCTTCACGTGTTCGCCGAGGTGGTAGACGTCCTCGGTCTGGAGGAAGAACTCGGTGACCCCGAGCGCGACGTACTCGTCGGCGGCGTCGATCGAGGACAGGTGCACGCCGTAGCGCAGGCCCGGCAGTTCGGGGATGAGCGCGGCCAGGTCGTCGCCGGCGGAGAAGACGTGCACGTCCGCGTGGCGGCGCGACAGCTCCAGGGCATCGGGCGAGGTTCCCGACAGGTGCACCTCGGGGAAGGGCGAGGACGACAGCGGCGCTCCGAAGCCGCCCTTGACCACCTCGTAGAAGGCGCGTTTGAAGTCCAACGGGCTTCCGCCGCCCCAGACGCCCCTGGCCACGGTCAGGAACTCGTCGGCGCGGGCGAACCGGGCCGCGCCGGTCAGGAAGTCGCCCTGCGCCCTGGCCACGGCCGGGTCCAGGTCCACGGCGAGCCGCCAGCCGAGCCGTCCGGCGGCGAATCGCTGCAGGGATGCCGACAGTTTGGCCGCGTAGACCGGGGTGGCCACGGCCGGGTGGAACTCGGCGACGACACGCAGGTGGCGGGTGCGGCGCAGGGCGCCGGCGGCGACGGTGAGGGACTCCTGCCCGTCCGGGTCGAAGGGCACGAGCGCGCCCGCCCACCCGGACAGGTCCGCGGCCACGGCGGTCCGCCCGGCGGGATCGGCGAGCACCGGCCGCACATCGGTGACGAAAGCCGGCAATCCGGCGGGGGCGGGGCTCCTGGTGGGCAGGACCACGTGAAAGCGCGCGGTGCTGTGCGTCGTCATGCCGCCGCCTCCAGCGGAACCTCTTCCAGCAGGGCGTCGATGCGCGGGAGCAGTTCCCGCGCCAGCGGCTCGATCTGGGTGTCCACCACGAACAGGCCGCGCGTGACGTGCCGCGCGCCGAGCACGCTCAGCACCGGCCGCAGGGCATAATCCACGGCCAGCAGGTGGGCCGCGGTGCCCCCGGTGGCCACCGGCACCACGGTTTTGCCAGCGAACGCGCCCTGCGGCAGCACGTCCAGGAACGCCTTCAGCAGCCCGGTGTAGGACGCCTTGTAGATCGGGGTGGCGACGATGATCGCACCGGCCGCGGCCACCTGCTCCGTGGCCCGCGCCAGCCCGGGATGGGTGGTGTCACCGTGCAGCAGGGCCTCTGCGGGCAGATCGCGAAGGCGCAGGACCGTGGCCGGCCGGCCCAGCCGCCCGGCCAGGTGGTCGAGCAGACGTACGGTGCGGGAGGCGGCCGATGGGCTGCCGGAGATGAGCAGGACGGACATGTCAGATCTTTCCTAGGGGTTCAGCGGAAACGGGCGGCGTCCGGGAAGGTCGCGGTGACTGGCCCGTCTCGTCGAGGAACTCGGGTGGCGGCAGGTGGTACGGCGGCTCGGCGTCGGCCGGCAGCGGCCCGGGCTCCCGTTCGCGGGCCTCGAACTCCTGTTTGACCGCCGCCAGCGTCTCGGGCTGCTCGACCAGCGTGACAACCGCCGAGGCCAGGTAGCGGGCGGCGGCCAGCAGCCCGGCGTGCGCGATCGAGGTGCCGGTCGCGGCGGTGGCCGCCCACGAGTGCAAGGGCACCCCGAGCGGCACCACGGCCGCGACCAGGCTGAGGTGCGGCGCCGTCCAGCTCACCTCGGAGGTGTCGCTGGACGGCACGCCGAGGTCCGGCCCGGCGGGCGGCCGCAGCGGCAGGATCTCGGTCGCCAGGCCGGCGGGCGGCCGGCCGATCGCGGCCTGCAGCCGCAGCGCGAACTCGTGGTCGGCATCGGTGAACGCGGGCGGTCCCAGCTCGCTCATCGTGTGGTGCAGCAGCTCCGCGCCCGCCCGGTTGCCGAGCCCCTGCCTGATGGCGGTGACCAGGCGGTGCTCCAGCCGGGTTCCGCTGCCGGCAGCGGCGGCGTGGGCGCAGGTCACGACCTTGTCGTAGAGGGTCCTGGCGGCGGTGTGCGCGGACTCGCGGACGTAGACCCACACCGTCTGCAGGTCGGGGGTGACGTTGGGGGCGCCACCGCCGCTGATCGTGTAGCTGACGCGGCCGGAAGGGGAGACGTTGCCGGCACGCAGGCGCTCGATCATGTCCGCCAGCAGCAGCGCGCCGTCCAGGCCGCTGCGGGTGCCCAGCGGGCTCGAGCCGTGGCCGGGAGAGCCGAGGAAGGAGAACGTGGCCGAGTACAGGGCGCTGGTGACGCCCCAGCCGGTGCCGGTGACGGGGGAGGGGTGCCAGTCGAGGAAGGCGTCCAGCCCGTCGTAGGCGCCGTCGCGCATCGCGTACGCCTTGCCGACGAGTTGTTCCTCGCCGGTGGAGGCGAACACCTTGATCGTGGCCCGGTTCCCGAGGGCCCTGGCGGCGGCGATGGCCGCGCCTGCCGACGCCGCCGCCAGAGTGTTGTGGCCGCACCCGTGGCCGGGGCCGTAGGCGGGCGCGTACTCGTCGCCCTCGAACGCGACCGGCTCGTGCCGGGCGACGCCGGCCCGCTGCGACAGGCCCGGCAGGGCGTCGTACTCGACGTTGAACCCCAGCACGGGCCCGCGCTCGCCGTGGGTGGCGACGAATGCGGCGGGCAGGCCGGCCGTGCCCCACGCGATCGTGAAGCCGTGCGCGCGCAGCAGTTCGGCGGTGGCCAGCGCGGAGCGCCATTCGCGCAGCGACGGCTCGGCGTAGGCCCAGATCCGGTCGGCGAGCCCGGTCAGCGCTGCGGCGTTCTCGCGGATCCAATCCGTGGTCGTCATGGCGTCGCTCCCGCGTGAGCGTCCACGCCCAGGTCGGCGAGGAGCCGGCGGCGCAGTTCGACGAAGTCGGGATCGGTGCGGCCGCGCGGCCGGTCGAGTCCGACCCGCACGTCCGTGACGAACCTGCCCTCACGCAGCACCGCGATCCGGTCGGCGAGCAGGATCGCTTCCTCCACGTCGTGCGTGACCAACACCACGGCCGGGCGGTGCCGGGCGCACAGCTCGGCGATCAGGTCCTGCATGTGCAGCCGGGTCAGGGCGTCCAGCGCGGCGAACGGCTCGTCGAGCAGGAGCAGCTCCGGCTCGCGTACCAGGGCTCTGGCCAGCGCGACCCGCTGGGCCTCGCCGCCGGAGAGCGTCGCGGGCCAGGCGTCGGCGTGGCTGCTCAGCCCCACCTCGGCCAGGGCCGCCAGGCCCTTGGCGCGGGCGGCGCGGCCCTGCCCGATGATCACGTTGGCGAGGGCGCGCTTGGACGGGACGAGCCGCGGCTCCTGGAAGACGACCGTGCGCACCGGTGGCACCAGCACGCTCCCGCCGCTGGCCGCGTCCAGCCCGGCCAGGATGCGCAGGAGCGTGGTCTTGCCGGTGCCGCTCGCCCCGAGCAGCGCCAGGAACTCCCCGCGCCGCACGTCCAGGTCCACCCCGTCGAGCACGGCCCGCTCCCCGAAGACCTTGCGCAGGCCTGTCGTCCGCACAGCGAGACTCATCGGATCGTCACCGCCCTGCGCCAGGGCATCGTGACCCGCTCGGCCAGCCGCAGGGTCAGGTCGGCGATCAGCCCGATCACCGCGTACAGCAGCACGCACAGCGCGAGGATGTCGGTGCGCAGGTAGTCGGTGGCCCGGGCCATGAGGTAGCCGAGCCCGGCCGTCACGTTGATCTCCTCGGCGGCGATGAGCGCGATCACGCTGAGCGTGGTGGACAGCCGCAGCCCGGCGAAGATGGACGGCAGCGCCCCCGGCAGCACGACCTCGCGGGCGATGGCCAGCCGGCCGAGACCGAACGAGCGGGCGGCCTCGACGACCTTGCGGTCCACGTTGCGCACCCCGCTGGAGACGTTGATGTACATGGGGAACGTGCAGGCCACCCCGATCAGCAGGATCTTGGACGCCTCCTCGATCCCGAACCACACGATGAACAGCGAGGTCAGCGCCAGGAACGGGATGGCGCGCAGAGCCTGCATCGAGGAGTCCACGAGCTCCTCGCCGAGCCGGGTGAAACCGGAGACGACGCCCAGCGCCAGCCCGGTGGAAGCGCCCAGCAGCAGGCCGAGCCCGGCCCTGGTGACCGACACGCGCAGCGCTTCGGGGAGCTGGCCGTCGGTCCACAGCTCGGCGAAGGTCTTGGCGACGTCCTGCGGGCCGGCGAGCACATCCTCGGTCAGGGCGCCGGTGGCGGTGGCCGCGTACCAGGCGGTGAGCAGCAGGACGGGGCCGATGGCGCGCAGCGCGAACGTGGCGGCCGGGTGGCGGCCGGCCGAGCGCGGCGGCTCGGGCGCGACCAGCCCTTCGACACCGGCCTCCGTACGGGTGGTGGCCACGCTCATGACTTCGCGTCTCCGAGCGTGGTCACGTCCACGACGTGCTGGGAGACGTCCAGCGGCGCGGTGAGCACCTTCTGGTCGAGGAAGAACTCCGCCACGTCCTGATATTTCGCGATCTCGGCGGCGGTGACCGCCTGGGCGGGCTTGCCCTTCTTCTGGATGTCGACCACCAGGTCCTTCTGCTTGCCCTGCACGGCTTGCGGGCCCGTCCGGGTGAAGACGTTCACATAGGCGGCGGGATCGGCGATCTCCTTGGCGCTGCCCTCCTTGATGAACTCGAACAGGGCCTTGACCACCTCGGGATGCTCCTGCAGCAGCTTGTTGGCGGCCACGTAGATCACGTAGTTGTCGGACTTGATCGCCTCGCCGTCGGCCAGGATCCGGGCGTCCAGGTCGGTGACGGCGGGGATGAGGAAGGTGGAGAACGTGGACCAGGCATCCACCTCGCCCGAGCCGAAGACCGGCGCGGTCTGCGGCGGCTGCAGGTAGACCCGCTTGACCTTCTCCACCGGCACGTTGAACGTCTGCAACGCCTTGAGCAGCAGATACTCGCTGGTGCCGCCGTGCCCGACGGCCACGCTGCGCCCGGCCAGATCGGCCACGGATCTGATCGGCGAGCCGTTCTTCACCACGATGCCCTCCCCGGCCAGGTCGGGGGGGACGGTGGCGAAGATCTTGAAGCTGGGCTTGACGGCCAGCGCGGTGACGCCGGAGGTGATCGAGCCGGTGGCGATGTCGAGCGAGCCCGCGTTGATGGCCTGGGCGGCCGGGGCGAACACGGAGAAGTCGCCGGCCCACTTGACCTTGGCATTGACCTTGGCCAGGGCTGCGTCCAGGCTGCCGTCCTTCTTCGCGACGGCCAGGAAGCCGCTGTTGCCGGGGTCGGAGATCCGGACGATCACCTGCTCCTGCGCGGTGGTGGAGCCGGTTCCGCCGCCGCAGGCCGCGGCCAGGAGGGTGAGAGGAAGGGCTAGCAGCAGCTTACGCATGGGTGACTCCTTGAAGCGGGGCATGGTCGGCCCAGGCCGCGACGTCCACAGGCGATTCGAGGAAGCCGTGGCCGCGCAGGAAGCGCTCCTGCTCGGCCAGCAGGTCGAGGCGTTCGGCGGACAGGTCGAGGTGGAGCGAGGCGCCGGGGACATAGGCCGCGGCCACGCCGGCCGCGCCGGCGCCGGTCTCCGCTCCCAGGATCCTGGCCACCTCGGCCGGGTGCCCGGCGGCCCAGTCCGCGGCGCGCAGCAGCACGGCCAGGAAGCGGGCCACCACCTCCGGATGCTCGTCCAGCAGGCGCTGGTGCACGGTGATCGGACGGGGGGTGCCGTTGTTGATCCGGGCGCGCCGGTCCGGCACGGCGTCCAGGTCGATGCCCACCTCCGCGCCATGGCGCAGGGCGGCCTCCACGGCGAGCGCGCCCTTGACGTAGACCGCGTCCACCCGGCCGGCGGCCAGCGCGGCCAGCTCCGCCTCCCACTGACCGCCGCCGGGCTCGGCCTCGACGTCCACCAGTTCAGCGTCACCGAGCCCGAGCCCGGCCAGAGACAGCGCGCCGTGGAAGCCGTGCAGGGCCATGGCCCGCCAGAAGTCGATGGCGATGCGATGCCGGGGCGCCGCCAGTCGCAAGCCCTTGAGCTGCTCGGGGCTCTCCAGGGCGGTGCCGCCGCGAACCAGCACGACCTGCCGCTCCTCGATCCAGGTGAGACCGACGAGCCTGGTCGCCTCGCCACGGGAGCGTGCCCACAGCGCCGGTACGTTGCCGCCCTCGCGGAACAGGCCGGTCAGGGCGTGGGTGTAGTGGGTTTCGCGGGGCACGCCGGGGCTGTCGTCCTGCAGCGAGCGGACCTCGATCCCGTCATCGGCGAACTCTCTCGCCAGCCAGCCCTGGTCGGCCGCGATGCCCGTCGCGGTGGGCACGGGACAGCGGGTGAACCAGATGGCGTCGAGTGCGGCTGTGGTCATGGAGCAGAGTTTGCTAGTAATTTGGTAGGAAATGCAAAGAATATCCCGCGATGCGGGAAGCGTTCCCGGCCTGACCGGCTCTCACCTGGTCCCGGATCTCCCTACTCGGAAGACGGAGTTTCCCGCATGGCAGCAGACGGCGGCGTCCAGTCAGTGCGCAGAGCGATCGGCATGCTCGGCTGCTTCGGCGGCGGCGATGCCGCGCTCAGCCTGTCCGACCTGTCGCGCAGGATGGGGCTGTCCACCTCGACCACGCACCGCCTGGCCAGAACGCTGACCGGCGCGGGCTTTCTGGAGCAGGAGGCACGCACCGGCCGCTACCGGCTGGGGCCGTCGATCACCGAGCTGGGGCAGCTCTCCTTTCACCGGCGCGGCCTGCACCGCATCGCCCCCGAGCTGGCCGAGCTGGCCCGGATCACCTCCGCCACCGTGGACCTGGCCGTCCGCAACGACCGGCACGCGGTCATCCTGAGCGGCGGCTCGCTCAACCCCGACAGCGGCGTCGGCCTGCGCCGCCCCCTGCACTCCACGGCGCTGGGCAAGGTGCTGCTGGCCTGGGACCCGGAGGGATGCGTCGATCTGGAGGCGCTCGGGCCGCTGCGGGCACTGACCGGCCGCACCATCGTGGACCACGCCGAACTGCGCGCCGAGCTGGCCCGCGTGCGCGAGTCCGGGTACGCGCTCAACGACGAGGAGTCGGGCGACGGCATCCGCACCGTCGCGGTGCCGGTGCTCGACCGGCAGAACCACGTACGCTACGCGCTGGCCGTGCGTTCCACACCGCTGGTCATCAGCGACACGCGGATCGGCTGGTTCGTCACGCACGCGCGGGCCTGCGCCCGCGCGCTGGAGGTACTGCTGATCCCACCGGCCGAGCGCCGGCTCCGCTCCCCCGTCTGAGGCCGCCGGGGGGTCACGCCCCATGGAGCCGTTCGAGGCCGCGGCGAGTCGGTCAAGCGTGCAGGCCCGCCAGCTGGGGTCCGGCTGCCGCCCGTCGCGGGCGGGCCGCTTCCGGGTCCTACGGCGTGACTTGCCGTCCCGGCCGGTCACTGGGAGATCCCTGGCTCAGGAGCCGGCCTGGAGGAACTTCTGCCCCGGGTGTTGCCTGGGAACGGTAGAGAACGGGGCGTCGAAGGGGAAGCCGACGCCGACGATCACGGTGGGCTTCGCCCTGACGGCGGCGTCGAGGTTCTGGGCGATGACGGTCGGGTCCTTGCTCTCGTACCGCTTGAACGAGGCGCCGATCTCCTTCGCGCCCGGCACGCGTGCGGCGCCGCTGTGGGGCGTGGGACGGGGCCGGGTAGGGCGGGCGCTCCAGCCTGGCGCGTTCTGCGTGGTGCCGCATGGTGGCACCGCGCCGCCGTGGCCTGTTCAGGCCCCGTGACGATCCTGCCGGTCGTCGACCGGCCCGACCCCGAGTAGCCCTCCGGTCCGGTGTCCTCGCCCGCGCCGTTGAGGGCGATCCCGCCGGTCCGATCCCTCCCTCCCGCGAGAGCCGGGTCGGGGAGCGTCATATTAGTGACCTTCCCCGTAGGCATAGTAGGGAATCTAGCCCGGCCTGTATCGGGGCCGCAAGGAGCGCGGAATTTCATGTATAGCAAGTAGGTAATATTGACTTATTGTTGATCCTCCTCCTACCGTCGAGGCATGAGCGAGCTCGATCTGGCTGCGGGCGCCGCGGTGCTCGTCACGGGAGCGGCGTCCGGGATCGGCCGCGCCGCTGTGGACCTGCTGCTCGACCAGGGGGCCCGCATCGTGGCGGTCGATCTCGACGGCAACGCCCTAGCCGCGCTGCGCGACCTGGCGGGGGTGGTGACGCTGGCGGGGGACGTGGCGGAGGAGGCGGTCAACCAGGCCGCCGTGAATCTGGCCGTTCAGACGTACGGGCGGCTGGACGGCGTCGTGCTCAACGCCGGGACCGGCGGCACGCTGCCGTGGGAGGACCCGCGCGCGGTCGCCGCGGCCGAGCGGATCTTCGCGGTCAACCTGCGCGGGCCGATGCTGGGCATCAGGGCCGCCGTCCCCGCCCTGCGGGAGGCCGGAGGTGGCGCCATCGTCGTGACCGCCTCCGTCGCCGGGCTGCGGGCCGTCGTCCGGAGCCGCGTGACGTCCTCGACCTCGCCAAGGGGGCCGCCGCGATCCGCGTGCGCTGGGCGGTCGGGCCGGAGTCCGCGGAGCGGTGGCGGGATGCGATGCGCGTCGTCGCGGTGGTCGGCCCCATCGTGTTGCTCACCTGCCAGCTTCAGTTCGGCATCGGCGGTGCGCCGCTCCTGCTCGGCATCCTGGTCATCTTTCTGGCCTGGACCGGTCGCCGCCGGCCTGCCGCGGTGGTCGCGTGGATCTGGGCGATCCTGTGCAGCGTCGGCATGGTCGCCGCGTCGATGTTGTCCACAGGCGTCTACGGATGGGGCTCCTTGGGTGCGACGGTGGCGACTAGCGGCATCGTCAGCTCTTTCGTGCTGGTGGCGGCGGCGCTGACGGGGGTGTCGCAGCCGCGGCGAGGGCTGTCACTGGTGGGGCGCGGACGAATCCTGGCCTGGTCCGGGGCGGCTCTGGCGGTAATCGTCGTGACAGGGCAGTTGGGGAGTGCCCTGTGGGAGGCCGGAGTGCCGCCCGAACTGCTCCCGCTCGGGCTGAGTGCGGTGGTCTGCGGAGTGGCCGCACGGTCTGCGGTGGGGCGCCGGAGCGTGGTGGTGCTCTCGCCGGTCATGCTGGCGATGTTTCCCCAGCTCATGATGGTCGGGTTGTGGGGGGTCGGATTGTTGGGGCTGGGATCGGCCGGGTTCCTGGTCGCCGCCTTCCGTTCCAGGTCGCTCGCGCAGCGGGCCGAGATCGACGGATGAGCGATGCCGGAACGGCGGCCGAGGACTTACGCGGCTGCCGACGCGTGCGGAGTGCCCCATGCGCAAGGTGATCGTTTTCCTGATGGCGCTCGTCGTCCTCCTCATCGTCGACCGGGCCGCCGTGGCGAGCGTCGAGCGTGACCTGGCGAACAGAATCGCCGCCGTTCCCAGCCTTTCCGGCACGTCGGCCGTGTCGATCGAGGGCATCCCGCTTCTCACGCAGGCCGTGTCGGGGCGCTATCCAGAGGTGCGGTTCGATCTCGGCACCTTCAGCTACGGCAGCGTGCAGGTCAGGAACGTGCGGGGCGCCGCGTATGACGTGACGGCGCCCCTGGCCGACGTCCTGCGGAACCAAGGCCGTGTCCAGGCCGGTCGCGTGAGCGGCAGCGGCACCCTGTCCAGGGCGACGATCGACGAGTTCGCGCCGAGTGGGGTGAAGATCGGCGGTAACGGGCGACGGCTCACGGCCTCGGGGGAGGTCACGATCGGGGCGAACAAGGTGCAGTTCAATGCCGAGCTGCGGGTTGAGGTGACCGACGGGAAGATCAGGCTCCAGGCCGAGAAGATTCATGGCGTGCCCTTGCCGGACCAGGTCGTACAGCTGATCTCCTATCCGATCCCGTGCAATCTGCCCTTCGATGTGAAGCTGACCGGGGTCAGGAGTCTGCCGGAAGGACTGGAGCTCTTCGCCGAAGCATTTGACGTGCCGATTCGTGGACGAACGATCCGCGGGAAACTCTCCAGATTGCGGCAGCGGGCTGGACCATGTCCGCCAGGTTCGGGTCGAGAGGTGACTCGACACTGTTGGGTCGTGCGCCGCCTTGACCTGCTCGAACAGCCCGTACCGCTAATGGCGGTCCGCGTTCCTCGACCCCCCCAGCTGCCGGGTTTGCGGTGAGTGGCGGCGTTGACGCTGGCCGGTAGCGCTCCAGGCGCCACATCTGCATGCCGGAACCGGGGAGCAGGGTGGGATTGTTCGTGCTGTCCTCGGCCTGGTGGACAGGGAGCGCCGAAGCCTGCCGTCCCGGTGAGGTGTCAGGCGAAGAAGCGGGTCAGGTGCTCGATGACGAGCTCCGGCTGCTCCTCGGGGATGTAGTGGCCGCTGCCGGGCACGGGCACGACCTCGACGTCGGTGCCCTTGTCCGGCAGCACCGCTTGGAGGAGCAGGTGTCCTCCTTCTCCGCTGCCCAGGCCGAGCAGCGGGGCGGTGACCTTTCCGTACGTCTTCTCGTCGGCGATGTCCTGCCCGAAAGCCCGGTACCAGGCGTTGCCCGCGCGGACGGCGTCCGGGGTGGAGTAGGCGTGGGCGTAGATGTCGCGGTCGCGGTCGCCGATGGAGGAGGGATCTTCGACCAGGTAGTCGCACATCCAGTCGATCAGGTCTCGGGAACGGTCGGCGAGCAGGCGTTCCGGCAGGCCGGGCACCTGGTTGAACGCGAACCACCACAGGAACCGGCCGGGGCCTGCGTGGATGTCGCCGTCCACCTGCTGGCGCCCGGGGCGGGGGAGCAGCGAGTAGGCGTAGAAGCGCTCGTCGGGGTGGGCGATGTCCAGCAGCGCGACGCGCCGGACGTGGGCCGGGTGGTTGGCGGCGAAGGCGTAGGCGACCATGCCGCCGATGTCGTGGCCGGCGATGTCCACCCGGTCGTATCCCAGGAGGCGGACGAGTTCGAGGATGTCGGCGGCCATCGTCTTCTTGTCGTAGCCGTGGGCGGGCTTGTCCGAGCCGCCCATGCCGCGCAGGTCGACGGCGATCACGCGGTGGCGTTCGGCGAGCGACGGCATGATCTTGTGGAACTCCCACCACGTCTGCGGCCATCCGCCCAGCAGGACCAGGGGCTCGCCCTGTCCGCCCGTCACGTAGTGGAGCCGTGTTCCGTTGACCTCGGCGTGCCTGCTGACGAATCCGCCGTGAAGAGAGCGCGCCAGCTCCGCGTCGGACAGTGCTTCACTCATCATGATGTCTCCTTCGGTGTTGTGCCGCGTGATGCGTTGCCTGACGGCCAGGCGGCAGTGCGGGGATGGGTCAGCGTTGCGGACCGTGGGGTCGCGCGTTCGGGGGTGGCGTTGAACGGCTCGGCCGCCTTGTCGGCGCCGACGCGCACGGCGTTCATCGAATGCCTCGGACAGACATCGATCTCATAGCGCAGTGGCGGCCAGCCATGAAGTGAGCAGGTCGCCGTTCCCGGTCACGAGGAAGCGATCGGCGTCGCCGGGCTTCAGGCGCCCGTAGATCAGCAGCAGGAGATCGCCCGACGACCCGTGCGCGGCGACCGTCGCGGGAGCATCATCGTGACCGGTTTCCCAGGTGCAGCCGTTCCCGAGCGTGATCAGCCAGCTGTCGTCGGTGTCGGTGGAGGAGAACCGCAGCCTCTCGCCGTCGCGATCCAGCCGGCTCACGCGTTCGGCGACCCACGAGTAGTACGGCAGGTTCTCAAGGAACTCGTCGAATCCGTCGGCGGCGATGCCGGGGGCGATATGCGGAGTGCGGTCCAGAGCGAGCTCGGCGTCGGCGAGATGGACGACTGCCTCATACAGCAGGCGACGCGGGAAGAACCGCACATGCTGGTCGGCTCCGTGGGTCCAGGTCGGGGTATCGGGGTCGGCGCCGCGAAGCGTGCGCAGCGACAGCTCGACACTGCGCGCCAGCCAGGCCGGGTAGGCCGCCGTGTCGGCAGGCAGGTCGAGCGGTACGTCCCGGGACCAGACGCGCTCGGTCGCGCGACGGCGTACCAGGTGCTCCATCCATCGGTGGGTGGTGCCGTGATGCTTGATCAGGTCAGCGAGCGTCCAGCCGGGACAGGTGGGCAGCGGCGTGTCCGGATCGGCGCCCGCCACCAATTCGACGAAGCGCGTGTCCACGGCTTGGACCGCATCGCAGTACTGCTCAAAAGTCAGACGAGTCACGAGGGCAGAGGACACCTTTCCTAGTGGCCGGCCTGGATCCCGACGCCGGTGAAGCGGCTTGTCGCAGGGTCCGTCGCCGGTTTCACATCCATGGCAGCCAGCGAGGCTACTCGTTTACACGGTCGTCAAGGTCAAGCACCCCGGGCGTCATCCACGGACAGTGCGACTCTTCGGTACGCCGGGTCTCGGCCCGGCCTGGTGCTCGGCGCGGCCGCATCACGATCGCAGGAGCCGGAGAGCCCGCTTGGCGATCTTGATTGCGTTGCTCATGCTGTCGCCGACCCCATGACCTTCGCCGTTGACGCCGGCAGCCCACGTCAAGCTGCGTCCACGGCGGGAAGGAGCACGACCGTGCCCGCCGGACCCGCGACTGCCGGAAGCCGGCCCCTGAGGCAGTCTCACTGGCCGAGCGTCGCCTTGACGCCGGCGTCAGGGGCCACCTCGCCTGGCTGGAGCGCTGGGCCGGTTTGACGGCTGTCGCGGCCGGGGCCCCTCAGGCGACCGTGACCACGCTGGTCAACGAACTGATGGCCTCGCTGAGGGTGTCTTGTTCGTCTTCCGGCAACCAACGGGCGGCATGAACCATGTGCAAGGCCGTAGTGAGCCGTACTCGGTCATCCTCTGTCCCGAGATCTGCGAGATACGCCGGCAGCACCAGCCCCAAGGCCTTGAAGTCGCCGCGTTCGCAGAACTTCGTGAACAGCGCTGCCAAGAGAGCGTCGGCTTCCCGGGGCCGCCGCGCGCCGGTGGAGCGTAGTCCCTCGGCGATCGCTACTCGGGTCCAGTCGGCGTACTGTCCCGGCGGAACGTCGTCTATGTGGGCGGTTGCCCGTTCGAAGTGTTCGCGTGCCCTGTCGGGCTCGCCGAGATCTCCGTACGCTTTGGCGATGTTCACGTGCAGGGAGGCGTAAAAGCCCCTGACTCGGTCGTCGGCAACGAGATCCGCGCGGTTCAGGCACTCCTGATTCCAGTGCAGCGTCTGCTGGGGCGTGGACTGGTGCCGCGCGAGGTAGTGGGCGGCGATACACGCCTCGTAGTCGTCGCCGGCGATCTCCCACGCCTGCTGGAAGAAGCCCTTGGCATCGATGTCCCGGCCTTCGGCCTCGGCCTGCATGCCCTGGGTGCACAGCCTGACGACGGGGTTGTCGGGGTCCATGGTCTCGCTTTCTCGGATGGGTAGGTGGAGCGTCATGCGTCAGCCGGGTCGTCGCGGACCGGCATGACCAAGGTGGTGAAGCTGCCCTGGTCAGCGGAGCGGACGACCACGGGCTGGCTCGGCGACGAGATCTCCAGCAGAACATCGGGGCCGACGCCCGCATCGAGCGCCAGAAGAAGGACTCCAGGGTCGAAGGCGATGCGTACAGGCGGCCCTGTGCAGATGGCGGCCGGCGCGGAGGTGGCCGCACCGCGGGAGTGGAGAGTCAAGTGCTGCTCGTCGGCATGCAGGATGAGCGGCCCGTCGTGTCCGGCGGCGACGATCGCCTGCCGAAGAGCGGCCCGGTCCGCGATGACCCGGTGCCGAGCGATCGGCAGGTTGTCGAGGATCATCCGGTAGTCCGGGAACGTCCCGTCGACGGTTGGAAAATCACGGGAAACACCGGCACCGTGGAGCCGCACTCCTTGCTGGTTCACCTCGATCCTGATATCCGACAGGTGCATGGCCTGGGACGCGATCTTCTTCATCTCCGAAACGTCGACCAGGAAGCGACCCGGATGGCCCTCGATGGAGGAGGGCCGCAGCGCACGGACCGCCAACCGGTAGCGATCCGTGGCAACAAACCGCACCTCCTGGCATTCCACTTCGATCAGGACACAACCGAGTACCGGGGATGCCTCCAGCGTCGAAGCGGACGCCGCTGCCGGGGCGACCTGGCGTACGGCGCTGGCCAGCTCTGCTCCGCCGAGTTGTATGGTGCCCTGCTGCGTACCGCCCGGCAGATCACGCAGGATCTCCTCGATGGCCGACTGGGCCGATGCCGCGCTCTCTCGAGCCCTTCTGGCGTGTCTTTCCAGAATGGCGAGGGCTTCCTCGCGGGTACCGTCGAGCACCACTGAAGCGTCAGTGAGTGGCATCCCGGCTTCGCGTAGCCGCCGCACCAGGACCGCGCGGGCTTCCTGGTTCGGGGAGTAGTAGCGGTAGCCGGTCGCGTCATCCACGTGGTCAGGTTGCAGAACGCCGCAGTCGTCGTAGAACCGCAGTGCGCTCGGAGCCAGCCCTACCCGGCTCGCGAAGACTCCGATGCTCATCCACGCGTCAGTGTCATCCATGCATGCGATTGTCTGCCTTCAAGTAGCTTGAAGGTCAAAGCGGGACCTCGTGCTCTTCCTCAGCTGGCGGGACGGGGGAGCGGGAGCGGAACAGCGTGCCCGGCCTGGCGTTCTATGATGCCTGGCCGCGCCGGGGCGTCCATCAGACGCGTCCAGATCTCCGTCAGGCCGTTGCCTACATGCGGGTCGCCCTTCTAGCGGCGGATATGGAGGACATGTTTCGTGTCGTCGCCGCAGTGCGCCCTCCCGGCCAGCAGGAGATGGGAAGTGGCGGGGAAACGACTGGTCGTGAAGTCGGCACAGCCTAGACGGGCCGGACCGAGGCGGGCGCGTCGGCGAAGTCGGCGGCCTGGGCGGCCTCGGCCCAGCGGGCGGTCTGGGCCAGGCCGCGCCGGTAGACGCCGGAGATGCGCTCGACCGCCTCGCGCCCGAGTGGCAGCCGCAGCGGCACCTCCTCGCCGTGCACGAGCGAGACGATGATCTCGGCCGCCCGCGCCGGGTCGCCTTCCTGGCGGCCGTCGGTGCCGGCCATGTCGGCGCGCACCGCGGCCAGCACCTGGCGGTAGGTCTCCGACGGCTCGGCGAACTCCAGCACGTCGGCGCCGTTGAAGCCAGTGCGGAACCGGCTCGGCTCGACGATCATCACGCGGACGCCGAACGGTGCGACCTCTCCGGCCAGCGCCTCCGACCAGCCTTCCAGGGCGAACTTCGACGCCGAGTAGGCCGACACGCCCGGGAAGGACATGCGCCCGCCCTGGCTGCTCATCTGCACGATGGTGCCGGAGCCGCGGTGCGCATGCCGGGCAGCACCGCCCGCACGAGGGCGGCGGGGCCGAACGGGTGCAGGTCCATCAGCTCGCGCAACTGCTCGTCGCCGACCTCTTCGACCGCTCCGACCACGGCCCGTCCTGCGTTCTTGACCAGCACGTCGACCTGGCCGAACCGGTTGATCGCGGCCTGCACGAGGGCGGGCGCCGCGGCGACGTCGCGGGCTTCGAAGGGGAGGGGCAGGAAGGCGCCGGGGTGCGCGTCCGCCAGGTCGGCGACGCTGCCGGGGGTGCGCACCGCCGAAGATCTGCGATTTCTGCGCGGATCAGCGGGGCGGGGCTCGCTGCGTCGTAGGTGGTCATCCGTCTCGTCTTCTGCATGGATAGTCACTTTCCATTTGAAAGTGTCCAGTTGAAGCTAGCTCAGGCCTCCACCTGATTACAAGTCGCTATCCATCGGTAAGCGAGCGGGTCTCCGCCTCTCCCGCCTGTGACGCGGACGTCCACGAACCTCGCGGGTGCGGCACCGGCAGACGGCTGGAAGAGCCGCGCCAACCCTCAAACCAGACGGCTCAGGGCCGGTCGAAGCGTTTCGGGCGGCGGTCAGCGCACAATGGGTCAAGCCGGGGCGCTCAGACAGGGTTCGCCTTCTGCCAGGGAGCGGAAACGGACGCTGTGCTCGCGGCCACGTATGAGCGCCCCATCGTAGCTGTGGAGCAACCTCTGGCGTGCTGGGTCTTCGGTCAGGATGGGGCGGCAGGCGCCCCCGTGCCCAACCCGCCATGCCAGACGCTTTCCTGCCCGACAGGCTGAACACGGTGAACAGGAGTCCGGAGGGGGCTGGGAGAGCCCTGCACTTCGTCGGTGGGGAACTTCAAGCCGAGGCCGGCGGCCCGCAGGTGCCAGAGCAGGCCCAGGTCCGCGAGTACGCCACCGACCCCGACGGCTACGACCGGCAGGCCGCGATGGCTCGCGCGGAACAGCAGGCCGAACAGGCCCAGCGGCAGGCAGAGCGGGAAGCCGAGGAGGAGCGCCGCGAGGCCGAGCAGCGATGCGAGCGCCTCGGTGATGACGAGCCGGGTCCCGTCGTCTGGGCGCTGCCCGTGTTCTTCGCCCTGTACGCCGACGCCGACGAGGTGGAGGCGGTCGCCAACTGGCTGGAGGCCAACGGCCTTGAAGACGTCAGCGGACGGCACGAGGTCCGCGTGGAGCAGCGCGCCACCCGCCGCGCGGCCGTCTACGAGGCCCCCGTCTGGGTCTGGAACGGCCGCAGCTCAACGACCACCGAGACACACGTCGTCACGATCGTGACCGACCCGCCGCCCATCACCGCCCCCGACCGGCCGGATCTCCACGAGGTGTTCGCCGAGCACTGGCCGGCCCGATTCCCCCTGGTCGACTTCGGCCTTGGCATCGCCTGCGCCAAATGCACCAGGGATGCGAAGGTCACCATCTCCGACCAGATGGTTCCCTGGCCGTACGCGGTGGTCGAGAAGGCCATCACCAACGGCCCCGCAGCAGAGCCGACGCCAATCGAACCGCTGCACCAGAGGATGGCGTCGGCACCCTGTCCATGATCACGGCATCGACCGGTACCGCCAACCGGAAGGACAGAACCTCATGAGCGACAACGACTACTTCGCGCAGCGCACCGCCCAGGAGATCGGCAAGCGGGTGCAGGCCTTCGACGACGGCTGGCACAACGTGATCTTCAGGGGCGAGATCGTCGGCGGCGACTTCGGTACCGGCCGCTGGATCGTCCGGGCCGACGACGGCACCGAGCGCGAGTTCGAGGCGGGCCGGCTGCAGGAAGTGGAGGACCAGCCGGTTCTCTCCCCCGTCGAAAGGGTGTTTGCGGGAGCGTGGACGCGCTTTCGGTCGTGCCGATGAGTTTTGTGCGGATCCGTGGTCGATACGGCTGGACACACCGACAGCGTGGGCCTGTGCTGGGAACGTCCCAGCGCGGGAGGAAGCACATGGAGACAGTGATGAGCGTCGACGACTCCAAGCAGGAGCACACCATCCGGACTGGCGAGCAGGGGAGGCGGGTGAGCGGTCCCAGGGTGTTGGTGGCGGGGGCGAGCATCGCGGGACCCGCGCTGGCCCACTGGCTGCGCCGGCGGGGGGCCGAGGTGACCGTGGTGGAGCGGGCTCCCGAGCTGCGTCCCGGCGGGCAGGCGGTGGACGCGCGCGGGGTCGCCAAAGAGGTCATCCGGCGGATGGGGCTGGACGCAGCGGTGCGCGCGGCGTGCACCGACACCGCCGGCGCGCACATCGTGGACGCGGACGGGAACGTGCTGGAGACCTTCCGTGCCGACGACGACGGTGGCGACGGGTTCATCGCGGACATCGAGATCCTGCGCGGGGACCTGTCCCAGGTGCTCTACGACGACACCCGGGACGGTGTCGAGTACGTCTTCGGTGACCGGATCGCCGAGCTCAGCCAGGACGTGGACGGGGTTGACGTGGTCTTCGCCGGCGGCGACCGGCGGCGCTTCGACCTGGTGATCGGGGCCGACGGGCTGCACTCGCAGTTGCGAGCGATGGTCTTCGGGCCGCGCGAGCACTTCATCCGCCATCTCGGGCTCGTGCTGGCCTTCTACAGCGTGCCCAACGAGTTCGGAGTGGACCGCTGGATGATCGACTATCAGGAGGCCGGACGGTCCGCCGGCCTGCGGCCCATCCCGGACGCCACCCGGGCGATGGCCATGTTCTCCTTCCCCGCGGCCGACTTCGACGTCGATCACCGCGACGTCGCGGCGCAGAAGCGCCTGCTGTGCGAGCGGATGGACGGTTTCGGCTGGTTGACCCGGCGCATCCTCGCGCACGTGGACGACACCCCGGACTTCTATCTGGACCAGGTCGCTCAGGTGGTGATGGACCGCTGGTCGAGCGGACGGGTGGGGCTGCTGGGGGACGCGGCGTTCAGCGCGTCGCCGATGTCCGGGGCGGGCACCGGGCTGGCCCTGGTCGGCGCCTATCTGCTGGCCGGAGAGCTGGCCGCCGCCGGGTGGGACCCGGAGGTCGGGTTCGCCGGCTACGAGGCTCGGATGCGCTCGTTCGTGGAGGCCAACCAGGAGATCGGCCGGTTGCACGTACACAGCCTCGAGGTCCCGGGGCCGGACGCCGAGCCGAGCCCCGATTTCGCCGGCGAATGGTTCACCGAACTGGTCGAGCGTGCGATCAACGGCGTCGAGCTGCCCGACTACGCAGGGGTGCCGGACTCCGGGGTGCCGGCCGGACTACCGGTGATCTCGTCGGCCAAGCCGTAGGTGTCACATAACGTGTCGAGAGGGACCACGCTTCGGTAGGACACCGCCGAACGACCTCCGCTCATGCCGCGTAGTGCGCGTTGGAGCGCCCGTTCGGCGGCCACGCCACGTTCCGATGAGACGGTGTTGAGTCGGAAAACTGACAAGATCGATGAGATTCCACCGCGGGGTCTCAGCGGTTCTGTCACTTGCCTGGTCGGCGCTCACCGGAACTGACAAGACCATGGGGACATCGACCCTGTGACGTCCAAGCCCATTGATCCCCAGCTGGATTGCTCGCCCGTCTTGTTCTCAAGTCAGTTGTCGGTGCGCAGCTCGCCGACATGGCTCCCTGCCACGATGGATGAGAACGGACAGCTCCCACGCCGCGCTCGGGGAGATCGTCTCGGCGGAGTCCTTCGCAAATACCGACATGCCACTTGAACTGCATGGATGTAGTTTCGGCAGGAGCCATCATCGACGCTCTCAGAGCCGTCCCCTGAACGACTAGGCCGGCCTCTGTCCATGATCAGCGCTTGACGTACCACTTTCGCACCGTTTTATCCGTCCCGGTGGTGAACAGAGCCTGTCCGTCCGCCGTGAACGCGAGGTCGGTGACCTTGCCGGTGTGGCCGGTCAGCGGCGTGAGCCCCTGACCAGTTGCGGCGTCGAACAGAGCTGGTTCGCCCTCCGTCGTCACGGCGGCGATGAGGTTGCCGTCCGGGCTGAACACCAGATCGCCCCGCACCGTTGCGGTCAGAGTCGCGTGAGCCTTTCCGTTCGCGAGGTCGAAGAGGCGGACGCCCCCGTCCTTGTCGGTCGCGTACGCCTTGGAGCCGGGCGTGAAGCCGGCGAAGCGCCCGGCTTTGGCAACCGAAGTCAGCCGTTTCCCATCGGGCACGCGCCTCAGCTCGAAGCCGCCCTTGCCGCCCGGCAGCGTGTCGGCGAGCGTCTTGCCGTCGGGGCTGATCCACACCGGGAACCAAGCGTTGTCCAGGGTCGCCGTGGCTTTGCCGCCGGCCACGTCCCACACCTTCGTCACCCCGCCGGCGGCACCCGTGACCAGCACCTTCCCATCCTGGCTGAACCCCATGCTCTGGATCCCGTTACGGTGGCCGGCCAACGTGGCCAGCAGCTTGCCCGTCGAGGGGTCCCACAAGCGGATCAGCGCGTCAAAGGGCTTTTCGGCGGCGAGCGTGCTGGCCGTGGCGACGGTCTTGCTGTCCGGGCTGAACGCCACGGCCGCGGATCCCTGGTGGCCGGTGAACGAGGCCATGACGTCGCCCCTGCTGGTGTTACGCAGCGAGACGGTCGTCGTGCCACCCGAGAGGACGCCCAGCGACTCGCCGTCCACCGTGGTGACTTCGCGCTTGCCGTCGAAGTAGGCGCCGGCGACCAGGTTGCCGTCCGGGCTGAAGACGACGCCGTTGTCCGTGTCGAACGTCGCCACCTTCTGGCCGGTCGATGTGTCCCACAACCTCGCGATCCGCGCGGCGGCCTGGTCGGCCGGCGGGTCGAGCGTGACCACCCAGCGGCCGTCGGGGCTCAGCTCAGCGGACTCGATCGAGCCGTCGTGACTCAGCGTGATCATCCCCAGCGTCGCCCCGAAGCCTGCCGAGCCGCCGCCGCTCTCTGTAGTGCGCTGCTTGGGCAGTGCGGCGACGATGCCGATCGTCGCGGCCATGGCGACGACGAGGCCGATCGCGCTGAAGCCCAACACGCGTCGGCGCTTCGTGACGCGCACCGGGGCGCTGCCAGGTGGCGACGTCGATAGCGTCTCAACCCCAGGCTTCTCGATTGCGGACGTCTCGACCCCGGGCGTCTCGATTGCGGACGTCTCGATTGCGGACGTCTCGGTGGGCGTCCCGATCGCGGGTGGAGGTACGGCGGGCGGGGGCAGCCGGGGCGGCGCGACGTCACCCAGGGCGGCAGCGGCGGCCGCCCGCACCTGCCTGCTGTCATCGTCGTCGCGTAACCTGGCGAGCGCCTCACGAGCGGCCCGCCGATAGCCCTCGCGCCCCCCGGTGAGCAGCTCGGCGAGCGCTCGCACCGCCTCCAGCCTCAGCACGGGCCGATCGCTGCCGAGATCGGCGCGGACCTCCTCCGGCAGTATGGCCGGGCGGACGCTGCGCGCGACCACCAGCGCCCCGGTCGTCTCGAAGCTCCACTTACGCGGCACCTGCCCGGCCCCGGCCTCGCGGACGCGCCGGGCGACGTAGTCGAACAGCTCGTCAACAGTGATCTCACCATCGTGATCCAGATCGGCGCCCCCGGTCCGGAGCCCGTGCACCAGCGCTTCGGTGAAAATGGACGGCTGAGCCTCGTAGGAGGTGAGCTGGCCGCCCTCGAACGCGTACTCGGTCGCGCTGGACGCGGTCAGCACCGTACGCCCGGACCCACCCCCGCGGAACTCGTCGCCGAGGTAGACGGTGCGATCCGCGCGCACCGGAGTGTCGCGCGCGAACGCCCCGCTGTAGCAACAGTCCAGAACCAGCAGCACCGACCGCGACGCGGACTCGCTCATCTGCTCAGAGATGAACGACGCCGGCAGCCCGGTCGCCGCGAGCGAGCCCAGCTCGGTGTCGGCCGCCGCCAGGTAGAGCCGGCCCCGCTGGTCCTTGAGCCCGTGGCAGGAGAAGTGCAGGAGCAGGACGTCGTCAGACCGCCGGTCGGCGAAGAGAGCCGCGACCCGGCGGCGTAAAACGGACTCACCGGCATCGGTGAGCGTTTCAACGTCGAAAGCACCGATGCCCGGCTCACCGAGGACCTGGGCAAGCGCCCTGATGTCGGAGACCGGCGAACGCAACCGGCTCAGCCCGGGATCCTGGTAGGCCGCGTTGGCCACCAGAAGCGCGCTCCGCCGGCCGGCCGTACCGGAAGCAGCCGCACCACCAGACGTAGTACCGGTCTCGACGGAGATCAGGACCCGGCGACGACGCGGATGCGCCTGCCGCCACCGCTGGACATAGTCCGCGATCTGCGCCACGGACGCCGCCGTGGACAGTCCCGTCACCAGGAAGCCGATCCCGGCGGCGAGCAGCTCGGCCGACCGGGTCCCCTCAGGGGCCGGCCCCTCCATCGCGCGCGTGACCCCGGGGATCCCCGACGCCAGCAGGTCCCGGCGGAGCTGGATGGCCAACTCCTCGACCTCTACCGGATCGACGTCGGCCCCAGCCGGGGTGATCCGCAGTGAGAAACCGTTCTCTTCGGACATCGCCGCTCCGGATCAGGGTGTCGAACGTGGCAGACACCTCGATGCTGCCCGAGGAAACCAGCCGCGCGCCACGTTTTCCGGGGGTCTTTCATGGACTCCCGTCACCGTGGGACGCGCGCGGCCGACAGCCTGCGCGCTACCTACGCTGTCGTCCCGTTCCACGAAATCCGCCACTTGAAATGAGAGAGCAAGACCAGTGACCACCCCAGATACAACTGGCGAACCGCAGGTCAACGATGACATCACACGACAGATCAAACGAGAAAGCACAGAGCGGCTGGAGACGTCCGGTTCCCACCCGGTCACCGTGCGGCCGGTCAGGTCCTCGACGGCGGCCGCCGTGGCTGCCTGGGCGCCGCGCACGTTGCGCGCGGCGATCGTGCCGAGGAAGCCGAACCCGTCCACCTCGATCACGCCGTCCGGGCCCTGCAGGCTCCACTCGCCGTCCTCCCGCCACAGGCACAGGTCGCTGTCGTCCAGTCCCGCCCCCGGGCCCGGGGGCGGCCGCGCCGTCCGGGACGTTCTGGACGTCCGCGGGGACGTCCTCGCCATCCTGGATGCCGGCCCCATGGTCGCGGGCGGCCTGCAGGAGGCGGGCGTGGCGGCGCTGGGCGGCGCGGCGATCGCCCACCCGCAGCACGGGTGCCAGAGCCTCCCAGGTGACGGGGGCCAGAGAGATTTGGAACGGGATCCGGCGTTAACGGGGTTCTCCCAGATCAGCGACCTCCTGCCCTTGCGGTCCTCCGGACGTGGTTAACGCCGGACGCCGTTCCATCGCACAGAGGGGTGGGGCAGATCATGATCATGGTCCGGGAGGCCGGCCCCCGGGGTCTCGATGTGGTGAGGACACGGCGGGCGGCTGGTGCCGGTCTGGGCTCTGTCCCGTATTCGGTGGTAGCGCGAGTGAGCTTCCACCCGGTACGGGGGTGGCCCGCTTTACCGGGTGGTGATCAGCCGCCGAACGTGCGGGCGTTGTCGTGTGCCCAGTCGGCGAAGGTGAGTGCGGGCCGGCCCAGCAGCTCTTCGACGGTGGCGGTGGTGGGGCCCGGCTGGTTGGCGTAGTCGGCCAGGGAGCCAAGCAGGCGGGCCGGGACCTCTTCGGGCAGCCCTTGGGCGAGCAGACCCTGCCGTACCTGATCGGGCGGGAGCTCCTGGAACGACAGCGACCGGCCGATGGCGGCGCCGATGAGGCGCACCTTCTCGAACTGGTCGAGTGACTGCGGCCCGGTCAGTGTGTAGACCTTTCCCGCGTGGGCGCTGGTGCGGAGGGCTTGTACGGCGACGGCCGCGATGTCGGTTTCGTGGATCGGGGAGGTGGCGGCCTGGCCGTACGCGCCGCGCACCACGTCGCCGGCCTTGATCTGGGGCACCCAGGCCAGGGCGTTGGCGGCGAAGTCGGCCAGGCGCAGTACCGTCCAGTCCAGGCCGGAACTCATGATGAGGTCCTCGGCGAGCGTGAACTGGGCGGCGAAGCGGGCTTCCCCGGCTGGGTACTCCACGGTGGTGGCCGACAGCAGCACCGCAGGCCGTACGCCTTGCTTGGCGGCCAGCTTCAGCAGGTCGCCGAGGCCGGGGCCGGTGGCGCGCGGGCTGATCTGGATGGCTTCCACCCCTTCCAACGCCGCCTCGAACCACTGGGGATGGAACAGGTCTCCGCTGACGGCTCTCACGCCGCCAGGGAGCTGGGCCTCGCCGGGACCGCGGGTGACCGCGGTGACGGCGCTGCCGCCCTGGAGCAGCTGGTCCATCACCTGGCGTCCCACGACGCCGTTGGCTCCGGTGATCAGAATCATGGCGATTGTCTCTTTCTGGGCGATATATGGGCACAGCAGATCGGGTGAACAGCGTCAGGCCGGCGTGGAGCCGAAGTCCTCCGCGCGGGAGGCCACCCACTGGCCGTAGGTGAAGGCCGCCCGCCCGGTGACCTCCTCGATCGTCGGCAGGACCGGTGCGGTCTTGCCGTCCCATTCGGCGAGTCCGTTGATCATGTCGTCGACCGCGGGGGCGGGCATACCGTGGTGGAGCATCTGCTCCCGGAACAGTTCGTGAGGCAGTTCCTCGAAGCGCAGCGGCCGCCCGATCGTCTCGGCGATGATCCGTACACGGTCGATCCCGGTCAGCGACTGCGGCCCGGTCAGCAGGAAGGACTCGCCCACGCGCTCATCGAGGAGGGCCCGGACGGACACGGCGGCGATGTCGCGCGGGTCGACCGGGGCCACAGCGGCGTTGCCGTATATGCCGCGGACGACGTCGCCGGCCTTGATCTGCGGCGCCCAGGCCAGGTCATTGGTCGTGAAGAAGCCGGGGCGGACGAATGTCCACGCCAGCCCGGAGGCGGCGACGGCCTGTTCCAGGCTCAGGTGCTGTTCGCCGATCCACGAAGGCGTGGTGTACGTGATCGCCGCGGAGGACAGCAGGACGACGTGCTGCAGTTCGGACAGCCGGGCCGCGTCGAGGAAGGCGTCGAGCCCGGTGAAGACGGGGAACAGGAATGCCCGCTCCACGCCGTCCAGCGCCTCCGACAGGGTGTCCGGCTGGGTGAGGTCGCCGGGCACGACCTCGACCTGCTCGGGGAAGGAACGGCCGCCGGGGTTGCGGGTGATGACGCGGACCTTCTCGCCGGCGTCGAGCAGCTGGGTGACGACGTGGGATCCGACGTTTCCGGTGGCGCCGGTTACCAGGATCATGGTGGAGATCTCCTCTATTCGGTGACTCGACCCGTCGGGTCGAGGTCGGGGGTGAGCGCGGCCAGGCGGGCGAGCTCGGGGCGGGTTCGAGCAGGGCGCGGCTGCCGACCAGGAGTTCGCGCTCGTCCATCGAGACTTCGAGGGTCTGGGTCAGCGTTTCGTCCAGCTCCGGGTAGTCGCTGCGGTTGTGGCAGCCCCTGGTCTCTCCCCGAGCGATGGCCCCCAGAACGGTCGCCTTGGCCACGAGCAGCGATGCCTGCAGGTCGAGCAGGTGGGCGAGGTCCTCGTGGCCTTCGGCGGTGGGGACACATCCACCTGCTGTGTCTGTTCGGTCAGCGCCTCGATGCCGGTGAGCGCCTGTTTGAGCCCGTCCTCGTCGCGGATCACGCCACAGCGCTTCCACATGAGGTCGCGCAGGTCGCGCCGGAGCCGATGACCAGGACGTTCACGGCGTGGATCTGGATGTCAGTGGTGATCGGCATGGATGCCAACCTGTCGCATCATTTCCGGGTGCTGCGCGAGTTCCCGAGTCACCACCCGGCGGCCACCCCAGCTCAGACCCACTCGAGTACGGCCCTTGAAAGCGGGGTTCGAGGTGCAGTCGGGTGTTGCGGCTATTCGGTGGGTTGGCGTGTCTGCCTTACTATGCGGTCGATTGCCCAGACGTCCGCCACTGGGCCGACGTGCCCGAGCTTGTCGGGGTTGATCACTGCGTGGATCGTCTGGATCTGCCCGTCGAGGATGTCGAGCGTCAGGGTGTGGAGTACCTTGCCGTCCTGGCCGCGGAAGATCGCGCCCGGCTGGCCGTTGACCTCGTGCGGCTCGCCCGTCACGCCGATCAAGGCCATCCGGGGGAAGACCGAGGCGAGCAGCCGGGCCACGTTCTGGGCCCCCATGATGGCCTTAGCCAGCTGCGGGGCCTTGCCACCGCCGTCGCCGACCATCGACACATCGGCAGCCAGCAGATTCTGCAGGCCGACGACGTCGCCTTCACGGAGGGCATCGAAGAACCGCGACGCCAGTTCTTCCCGCTCCTTGCGATCCGCCTGGAAGCGGGGCCGTCCTGCGGCCACATGGCGCCGCGCCCGCACCATCAGCTGGCGGCACGCCGCCTCCGACCGCCCCACGGCCGACGCGACCTCAGGAAAGCCGAAGTCGAACACCTCCCGCAGCACGAAGACCGCCCGTTCGAGCGGCGACAGCCGCTCCAGCAGCACCAATGCCGCCATCGACAACGAGTCGGCCAGCTCCGCCGACCGCTCCGGGTCCTGGTAGGGGTCGGCGAGCAGCGGCTCGGGACCGCGGTCACCGGCACCAGAACCGGCGCGATCCCGAGCACGGCAGGCAGGGTCAAGCCCAGCGCCGCCAGGAACTCCAGGCCGCCAAGGGCCTTGACGAAGCCCGCGCCGACGTCTGCGGTCCATCCCCCGCCGGGCGCCGCGGCCAGTTTCGCCGTCGGCGTGAGCATCTTGGCGGCGCCGCCGCTCAAGGCCACCACGGCCAGCAGTCCGGCAGCGATCCACAGTGCGAGGTTCATCGTCCACTCCTTGATCGAGGCTTGCCTGTACGTAGACGAGGCAGCGCCCCCGCCAGTGACATCTCCAAACCTTCGCGACCCGCTGGAGACCGCCTCTCCGGCCAGCCGAGCCTGAAGCGCGTAGCCGATGATGTCGTCGAAGGCCAGGCCGAGCTTCTGCTCCGCAGATCCCTGGGCCGCCATCGGCTTGATCTTCAATAGATCGAGAACTGTGCCTACCGTCTCGCCGGTGTACTCCGTCAAGGACGGGCCTCGAAAACGTGCAGGGTAGGCCGCAGCAGTTCCTCGGCGAAATGGAAGAGGGAGTTGACGGTGTCCCAGTCGTCGAAATAGCCCGTGACGACGGCGTCTTCGTATTCGCGGCGGGAGGAGGCGGGTGACCGGGACGGCGCCGAGCGCCTCGCCCTGCCAGCCGGCGACGCCGGATCCGCTGATGGCCTGGCGCACCTGCGCCACACTGGCCTTGCCGAGATCGGTCTGTTCGCTTCGGCGGGTCAGCTCCCACGCCGCAGCCTCAGCGCGGGGCAGCAACCCGCCGGCGACCAAGGCGGTGGCGTCCAGCCGCAGCGCGTCACGGCGTTTCGTACGATCACCTGCTGAACGGGGTCGGCCGGTCTGGCAATCCTGCCAGGATCCGCACAGCTCGCCCCCAGCCGACAGAGTCGCCTCCGCCCGGCAGGCGAAGTCGGCATGTTCTTCCACGCCGCCCCCTGGTCGACCGGCGCGCAGGGCGACCGCAACGTCAGTCATGGGTGCGTGAACGCCAACATGGCCAACGCCCGCTGGTTCTACAACTGCCCGCAGCGGGGGGACATCATCAAGGTCACGGGGACCTCGCGCAAGCTGCAGTGACCCTCCCGGCCGGGCCCGCCGCCTGTGACCAGGGCCCCGGTCCGATGTGACCCGTCGCCGGCGCGCCATACGGACCACAGCCACGACCGCCTTCTACGTGGGCGAAATCGTATGCCTGCATCCTGATGCTAGAGTCTCGTCTGGATGACTAACGACCGGTCGGCCAGGCGGCCAGTGCCCACCATGCGTGACATCGCCGCTGCGGCGGCCGTCTCGCAGAGCACTGTGTCCCGTGTCCTCAGCGGCGCGTCCACCGTCGTGCCCATCGCGCCGGAGACCCGCCAGAGGGTGCTGCGGACTGCCCGCGAGCTGGGCTACCGGCCCAACCCGCTGGCTCGCGGGCTGCGCGGTGCGTCGACGAACCTCATCGGCGTAGTGGTGCGCGACTTCAGCGATCTCTTCTTCGCCGGGGCGATCGAGGCGCTCGTGGTCGAGTCGATGGCGCACGGCTACAACGTCGTGCTGGGCCACGTGCCGGGCCGGGCGGGCGATGAGGCGCTCTCGCTGACCACTGTGCTGGAGACCCGGCACACCGATGCGGTGGTGCTGCTCGGTGACATGCAGCAACATCCGCAGTTCCTGGCCGACCTGCGCCATTCGATCGTGCCGGTGGTCGCTCTCTGGCCGGGGACGAGCCCGCGCGAGTTCCCGACCGTCGACGCCGACGACCGGGCCGGCATCCGGGCAGGTCTGAGCCATCTGGTGTCCCTGGGACACAGGAGGATCGCCTACATCAACGCGGAGCTTCCCAATGAATATCGGGCGAGGGAGGATGCCTACCTCGATTTCATGCGTGATCGGTTCGGCGCCGTGCCGCCGGGCTATGCCGAGCGCAGCCCGAGCACCTTGGCCGGTGGCGATGCCGCGCTGCGGCGCCTGATGGACCTGCCCGAGCCGCCCACGGCGATCGCCGCCTCGACCGATGTGGTGGCCGTGGGCGTGCTGCACGCCGCGCACAGCCTGGGTGTGACGGTGCCGGACCGCCTGTCGGTCGTCGGCTTCGACGACATTGTCATCGCGGCGCACACCGTGCCGGCGCTGACCACCGTGCGGATGCCGATATCGGAGATCGTCGGCTACGCGGTCACGCAGGCGATCAGGCTGGCTCGAGAGCCCGCCGACGCCCGGCACCCGCCGGCTCTCGAGATCTTCACGCCGGCCTTGATCGTGCGGGACTCGACCGCACCTCCGGCTCTGAGGTGAGACGATCACGCCGGGGATCCAGACCCGCATCGCCTCCACCCGCCGGTTCCCCCACGCGAAGTAGGGGATCGCGCCGGCGGTGAGGCTCTCGCCAGGCGGCGCCGAGTTCTGGTCGATGACCGGGACCTCGACGCCGATCATCGCAGGCTCGATGTCGGGCCGCGGCACCTCCTGGGGTTGGCGGCCGCCGTCCCACGCCAGGTCCTCCAGCTCCGTCGTGGCCGGAGCGTCAACGGTTTCCAGGCAGTAGACCATGGGGCCGCGCTCGACGGCGACGCAACCGCGGATCGCGTCGGCGCGCCGGTCGGGCACGGTGACCCGGATCACCGGTTCGAGGTCGAGTACGACGCTGTCGCCCGCGTTCCACCGTCGTGAATGCCGGACCACGGGGCCGCCGGCCGAGCGGCTCCATGCCGGTATCCGCAAGGACAGCGTCCACGGCCGGTCCGGCGTCTGGAGAACGTGGACGGTGACGCGGCCCTGCCACGGGTACTCGGTCCGGATCGAGAGGCGGATGTCTCCGACCGTCATGTCCGTGTCCGCATACTGGTGGATCTGGATGCCGCCCTCGTCACTCGTGGCCAGGTAGTGATGCCAGGAGCTGAACAGGCGCATGAGATTGGGCGGGCAGCAGGCGCACGCGTACCAGGAGGCGCGCTTGCTGTGTCCGGCCGGCTCCGCGGCGCGGTGGGTCCGCCGCTGCAGCGGATTGGTGTAGAAGAACTCCTCGCCTGAGAGCGAGATCCCGGAAAGCACGCCGTTGTACATGGCCCGCTCGATCGCGTCGGCGTATTCCTGTTCGCCGGTGGCGAGCAGGAGGCGCCAGGCCAGCATCACGCTCGCGATGGCCGCGCAGGTCTCGGCGTAGGCGCGGTCGGGAGGCAGCTCGTAGGGGTCGCCGAACGCCTCGTCGCGATGGCGGCTACCCGTCCCGCCGGTGAGGTAGGTCCGGCTGCGGGTCAGCTCGCTCCAGCGGCGTCGCACGGCGGCGAGCAAGGCCTCGTCGCCGAGTTCTACGGCGACGTCGACCGCGCCGCAGTCCAGATAGAGCTGGCGAACGGCATGCCCGGCAACGGTCGCCGCCTCGCGTACGGGCTCGTGGTCCTGCCAGTACTGGGCCCCGAAGCGCCCCTGACCGATCAGCCCGTGCCCGCGCAGCCCGAGCAGCCGCTCGGCGAGCGCCAGGTAGCGCTCCGCACCCGTGACCCGGGCAAGCTCCACGAGCGCCATCTCTATCCCCGGATGCCCGTCGATGCCAGGTCTGCCCTGCGCGCCGAACTCGGCGTCGATATGGGCGGCGGCGCGCGTGGCGATGGTGAGCAGCCGGTCGTCGCCGAGCCCTCGGTGCCAGGCGACCGCGGCCTGGATCAGGTGCGCCACGCAGTAGAACTCGTGCCCATAGGCCAGATCACCATAGGGGACGCCACCCTTGACCACCTGGACGAAGCTGTTGAGATAGCCGTCGGGCCGCTGCGCCGCGGCCACCACCCCGATCGCCTCCTCCGCCGCGGCGGTCAGAGCCGGATCCGCGCCACGAGCCAGCTCCCAGCCGACGGCTTCGAGCCACTTGTAGACGTCAGAGTCGAGGAACGGGAAGGTCGTGCCGCCGCTGTCGGCCTCGGCCTGATACCGCCCCTGCCTGCCGGTGGCCAGCCGGAGGTTGTCCAGCGCCCCGCACTGCTGGAGCCGGCCGAAGCCGTGCGGGATCGTCTTCTCGCGGTTGAGCCGCTGCCGCTGCGCCCAGAAACCGCCGAGGATCTCCACGTTGGAGCCGTCGATCGGGTACAGCCGCGGTTTCGCCGCCGCGGTCGGCCACACGCTGCCTGCGTTCATTTGATGGCTCCGCTCATCAGACCCGACACGTAGTACCGCTGAAGCAGGAAATAGAACAGGACACACGGAATGATCGAGATGGTGACGCCGGCCTGCAGCATGCCCCAGTCCGTGCCGCCGAGGCTGGTCTCCGTCCTCGACGTGGCGAGGATCAGCGGCAGGGTGAACTTGGAGCTGCGGCTCATCATCACCAGCGCGCCGAGGAATTCGTTCCACGACGTGATGAAGGCGAAAAGCGCGGTGGTGACGATCGCGGGCACAGCGGAGGGGATGAAGACCCAGCGCAACGCCTCCCACGACGAGGAACCGTCCATGATGGCCGCTTCCTCCAACTCCCTGGGTACGGCGCTGAAGCTGTTGCGCAGCACGTACAGGCTGAACGGCAATTGGATGGCGGTGTGCAGGATCGCGAGGCCGAGCAGCGAGTTGGTCAGGCCGATCTTCGCGAACATGAGGAACATCGGCGTGAGCAGAGCCTGGTAGGGGATGATCAGCGCGAGCAGCAACACCACGAAGATCACCTCTCTGCCCGGGATGGGAAAACGCGCCAGCGCGTAGGCCGCGGGAACGGTCAGGAGCAGCGTGAGCACAATGGTCAGCAACGCCGTGCCCAGACTGTTGGCGAGGTAGACCGGCAGGCCTGCCTGGTAACTCCACAGGCGCATATAGCTGTCGAAACCGAGACCGTGCGGGATGTAGGTCGGGGGAGAGGCCGCCGCCTCTTCGGTCGGCTTCACCGAGGCGAGGAACGACATCGCCAGCGGCATCAGCATGACGGTGCAGACGGCGATACAGCACGCCGCCACCAGATACCTTCCGCGTCCCCTCACTGATGGCTCCGGCGGCTCAGCAGCAGCTGGATCACGGTGAAGACGAGGATCGTGAAGGCCAGGATCATCGACAGGGCGGCACCGTACCCGAGTTTCAGGTAGGGGAAGGAATTCAGGTAGATGTAGAAGACCGATGTCGCCGTCTCATTGCCCGGCTGCCCGGCGGTCATGATGTAGAACTGGTCGAAGGCCAGCAGTGAGCCGATCACACTCACCAGGGTCACCAGCAGGACGGTGCGCAGGGTCAACGGCAGGATCACCCGGGTGACCCGCTGCCGGTGGCTCGCCCCGTCGACGAGGGCGGCTTCGACCACGTCCGCCGGCACGGCCTGGATCGCGGCGACGAAGAGGATCATCCCGAAGCCGATCACCTTCCAGACCACGGAGGCGCTGATCGCGAAGTTGGAGACGCCGGCGTCCACGCCCAGCCACAGCACGGGCTTGTCGATGATCCCCAGATCGAGCAGGGCCCGGTTCACCAGCCCGAAATCGGTGCTGAAAAGCCAGTACCAGAGCAGGCTCGACACCCCGAGACCGATCACGACCGGGATGAAGACCACCGTGCGAGTGATCCGGCGCAGGGCGGTGTTTCTGGCGGTGAGCAGCGCCAGCAGATATCCGCCGATGATGAGGAACGGAGTGATGAGCGCGGTGTAGAGCAGGGTGAAACGGAAGGAGACCCAGAACTGCGTGTCGTCGAAAGCCCGCTCGTAGTTCGCCGCCCCGACGAATCTCGGCGGGGACAGCAGGGACCAGTTGTGCAACGACATCCACGCCATCTGCACCAGGGGATAGGCGGTGAAGGCGAGCACGAAGAGCAAAGCCGGTGCCAGATAGGCGAATCCGGCCAGACGGCGCCGTGAGCCGTGGCGCATGAAAGCTCCTCTTGGCGAGTAAGGCATCCACCGGGCGACGGGCCGCCCGGTGGAAACGGCGAGGATTTCCTCTCATCAAAGGCCGGGTCTACGACCGGCCCGCGATGGCCTTCATCTCCTTCTTGGCATCGGCGATGACGGTGTCGAGGTCGTCGTTGGAGTAATAGGCACGCTGCAACATCTTCAGCCACGGCCCCTGCGGCGAGTTGATCTGCTCGAAGAACGTGACCGTGTACGGCGTACGGCCCACCGTGAGTGCCTTGGCCACGTCGCGAACCAGCGGCTCGGCCTGGAAATACTTGTTCTCCACCATGTCGGTTCGCGTGGTGAGGTTGAGCGCCTTGGCATAGACCTCGACCTGTACCTCGTCGGAGAGCAGGAACTTCATCACGTTGACCGCGTCGGCGACCCGCTTGCTCCCTTTCGGCACCACCACCAGGTCGCCGCCGATGAAAGAGGCCGAGGAATTCGGCGCCATTCCGGGCAACAGGGCGATGCCGAACTTCATCCCCGGATTCTGCTGGCGCGCCAGCGTGATGTTGAAGTTGCCGGTGCCCATCATGCCCACCTTGCCGGAGCCGAACTGGAGGTGGAATGTCTCGCCGTTCTCCGTGCGGCCTCCTTCGAGGACGTTGCCGGCCTTGACCATGTCGCGGGTGAACTGGAGCACCTGCTTGACGCCATCGCCGACCAGCGGCTCGTCTCCTGGGCCGGCCGCCTCGATGGTGGCCCCGGAGGCCCACATCAGCGGGCCGACAGTGAAGATGTTGCAGCCGGCGCAGTTGCCGGGCAGGTAGTAGCCCTTGACGCCACCGCCCAGCGCGGTGATCTTGTCGGCGTAGCCACGCAGCTCGGCGAGGCTCGTGGGCGGCTTGTTCGGGTCGAGCCCGGCCCGGGTGAAAAGATCTTTGTTGTAGAAGAGGGCGGACACGTCCGCATAAAGGGGCACGCCGAAGAGGCGATTCTGGTACGTCGCCACGGTCATGTGCCCTTTGCTGGCGGTCTTCAGCTCCGGCCAATCCTTGGCCTGGTCGGTGATGTCGACCAGCTGCTGTTCCCTTTCGAACTGCGGGGCGTAGATGAGATCCATGCCCATCAGGTCGGGCACGTCGCCCGAGGCGACACCCTGGGCGATCTTCCCCACCATCTCGGTGTGGGGGATGTAGGTTAAATTGATCTTGCAGTCGGGGTTCTTGGTGTTCCATGCCTCGACCAGCATGTCCACCATCTGCTTGTTGCCGCCTGAGCGCTCCCACATCGTCAGGGCGCCCTTGCCGGCGCATGTCGTCGTCGCGGCCTGCGCTGGGCCGGCCGTGGGGGGCGGCTCCTCCTGGCCGCAGGCGGCGGCTGCGACCAGCAGCGCCGTTGCGGCCACCCGGGCGGGCCACCTGGGATGAGTCCTCATTCGCCAGGCTCCTCTCTGTGGAGTGGACCGGTGTTGACACGACCCCCTGCTGATGGGAACGTAACCGATGATGAATACGATTGCATTCAATCGTTTTCATTTCGTGATTCAGGAGTCACCGGCTCGCTGGGAGAGCCAGGTGTGGTCATATTGCGCCTTCGCCTCGCGACGGCTTCGCAGCTGTCGCGCCACGTGATTTCCGCGCGTTCGCGTGAATCCGGCAGTCGCAGCGGCGTTGTCGCTCTCAACCGCTCGCATGGCGAACTGTCGACGCAACCGCAACCCATCGCCAGGTGGGAAATGGCCCGAAGCATCCTCAGGCATCTGGGCACCACGCACATGGACATCTCCCCGCTCGCGCGCGGGGCCCGGGCGCTGGACGGGCCCGTCCGTGCTTCTCGCCGACGACCGTGGATCAGCGCATCTGAAGGGAGAGCGTCCATGCCCAGTAGCGCCCGCATCCGAAACAGATCCGTCGCTGCCGTGAGGGTGGTCCTCGTGGCCGTGGTCGCCCTGGCGCTGAGCCTGGTGGCCGTGCCCCCGGCGCAGGCCGCCGGCGGGGGGCCGAGCATCACCAAGAACGGGCCGAGCGTCACCAAGAAGCGGTTCGGGATCCTGCCCAACGGCAAGAAGATCGACATCTACACGCTGCGGAACTCGGGCGGGATGCGGGTGAAGATCCTCACCTACGGCGGCATCCTTCAGTCGATCGAGGTCCCGGACATCAGGGACAGGTTCGCCAACGTGACCCTCGGGTTCGACAACCTGTCCGACTACGTCAAGAAGAGTCCGTACTTCGGGTGCATCACCGGCCGGTACGCCAACCGCGTCGCCAAGGGCCGGTTCACCCTGGACGGCAGGACGTACCGGCTGGCCACCAACGACGGCCCCAACCACCTGCACGGCGGCACCAAGGGCTTCGACAAGCGGGTCTGGAAGGCCGACCCGTTCAAGCGGCGGGGCAGCGTGGGGCTCACGCTGACCCACACCAGCCCGAACGGCGAGGAGGGCTACCCCGGGACGCTGCGCACCAAGGTCGTCTACACGCTGACCGACGACAACCAGATCCGGATGGACTACAGCGCCACCACCAGCAGGCCCACGATCGTCAACCTCACCAACCACGCGTACTTCAACCTGCGCGGTGAGGGCAACGGCAGGATCCTCGGCCATGAGCTGCAGATCAACGCCTCCCGCTACACGCCGGTCGACAAGACGCTCATCCCCACCGGAAAGATCGCCCGGCTGGGCGGGACGCCGCTGGACTTCCGCGAGCCCACCGCCATCGGCGACCGCATCGACAGCAAGAACCAGCAGATCGTGCGGGGCGGCGGGTACGACCACAACTACGTCCTCGACAGCCGCGGACGGGGCCTTGCACCGGCGGCCAGGGTCGTCGAGTCGGAAAGCGGGCGCGTGCTCGAGGTCATCACCGACCAGCCGGGCCTGCAGTTCTACTCGGGCAACTTCCTGGACGGCACGCTGCGCGGCACCAGCGGCCGCCTCTACCCGAAGCGGTCCGGCTTCGCCCTGGAGTCGCAGCACTTCCCGGACTCGCCCAACCACGAGAACTTCCCCTCGACCGTCCTGCGGCCGGGCGACGTCTACCGGACCACGACGATCTACGCGTTCTCCACGGTGTGACCACCGCGTGCAAGAAACACGTCCATCCCCCCGCCGATCTCATGAGGCGAAATCATGAAAGACATCCATCCGAAGGTCGAGGAGGCCCTCGACACCCTCAACCTGAACCGGGTCGCGCGTCGTCGTCTCCTGACCGGGGCGGGGCTCGTCAGCGCCTCGGCCGCCGCCGCCGCGCTGCTCAGCGCGTGCACCGATGACTCAGGCGGGAACAGGCCCGCGGCCTCGGGCGGCACCGCGGCGGCGGCCGGCGCCGGCGACTTCCCGTCCACGCCAAAGTGGAAGTTCGTCTTCGTCTGCCATGTCACCACCAATCCGTTCTTCACCCCCACTCAGTACGGCGCCCAAGACGCGTGCGCGCTGCTCGGCACCGATTTCCAGTGGACCGGGTCGAAGGACTCGATCGTGGCCGAGATGGTCAACGCGACCAACACCGCCATCTCGGCCAAGGCCGACGGGCTGGCGGTGGCGGTGGTGGACAAGGCGGCCTTCAAGGAGCCCGTCAACCGCGCTCTGGACGCGGGCATCCCGATGGTGTCCTACAACGCCGACGGCGCCCGTGAGGACAAGGGGACCAGCCGGCTGGCCTACATCGGACAGGGCCTCTACGACTCCGGGTACGCCCTGGGCCAGCGGGCCCTTCAGCAGGTGGACTCCGGCGACGTGGTGGGGTTCATCGCCACCCCGGGCGCCCTGAACATCCAGCCCAGGATCGACGGCGCCGCGCAGGCGATCAAGGACTCGGGCAAGACGATCACGTTCGAGTCGGTCGGCACGAACGCCGACATCACCAAGGGCCTGTCGATCATCGACGCGTACGCCCAGGGACACCCCAGCCTGGCCGGGATGCTCGCCGTCGACGCCGGATCGACGCAGTCGATCGGGCAGGTCGTCAAGAAGTACGACATGCGATCGAAAGGGCTCAAGGTGGCCGGCGGCTTCGACCTGGTGCCCGAGACGCTGTCGGCCATCAAGAACGGCGATCTCGACTACACCATCGACCAGCAGCCGTACCTGCAGGGATTCCTGCCGGTGCTCTACCTCTACCTGTACAAGCTCTCCGGCGGGCTGCTGTTCCCGTCGGAGACCAACACCGGTCTGCTCTTCGTGACCAAGGACACCGTGGGGCCGTACCAGACCACCAAAACCCGCTTCGAGGGCTCGGACACCGCCCAGAAGCTGGTCGAACGGTCCGGGGCCATCGGTCACGCCTCCTAGAGGCGTTGACCGGGATGTGCGACGCAGCTGGGGCGCACGTCAGACAAGTGGAGGAGGGCGAGGTGCCCGACATGGGCGATGGCATCCGCGAGTCGCCGGCGCCCGCGGATGCAGCCAGACGGCCCGTGCCGAACGGGGCCCGGCGTGGCGCGAACGGGATCCTGCCGCGGATCCGGGACGGGTTCCTGCGGCGGCGCGAGGCGAGCGTGCTGGTCGTGGCGCTGGCGATGGGGGCCTACTTCGCCTCGGCCTCCGAGGCGTTCCTGACCGGCGACAACATGGTCAACATCACGCAGGCGGCCGCGCCCAGCGCCATCGTCGCCTGCGGCATCGTGCTGCTGCTGGTCAGCGGCGAGATCGATCTGTCGGTAGGGGTGGTGGCGGCGCTGGCGCCGTTCATGATGCACTACGCGATCGACTACTGGGGGCTTCCAGGCGTCCCGGCGATTCTGCTCGCCCTGCTGACCGGCACGGTCATCGGGCTGGGGAACGGGCTGGTCACGGTCGTGCTGAAGGTGCCCTCGTTCATCACCACCCTGGGCACCTTCTACCTGGTGACCGGGATCGTGCTGACCACATCGGGCGCCTATCCGGCCGAGATTCCCGCGTCGGTGGACAACGAGATCGGGCAGTGGCTGGGGGCGGCCAGCTGGGCCCATCTCGTGTGGGCTCTGGTGATCGTGGCGTTCTTCCACGTGCTGTTCGTGCGTACGCGGTGGGGGCTGCACACGATCTCCGTGGGCGGGAACCTCCTGGGTGCGCAGGAGGCAGGCGTCCGGACAGGACGCATCAAGATCGGAAATTTCATGATTGCGGGCACTTTGGGAGCTTTTGCCGGGATATTGGAAGCCTTCCGGATTCACACGATCGACCCCAACCTCGGCGGCGGCACCGGCCTGATGTTCACCGCGGTCTCGGCGGCGGTCATCGGCGGCACGGCCCTCGCCGGCGGCTCGGGCACGATCATCGGCGGTGCCCTGGGCGCGCTGGTGCTGGCCGAGCTCCAGAACGGCTTCAACCTGATCGGCATCTCCGCCAACCCGTACTTCCTGATCCTCGGAGGCGCGATCCTCCTGGCGATGATCGCCAACGTGTACCTGAGCCGGCTCAGAAGGGCGGGTAAGACGACGTGACCTCTCAGAACGCCGACACCACCGGCTCTGCCGACGGCCCTGCCGACGTCCTTCGCGTGGAGCACGTCTCCAAGCGCTTCGGCACGGTGACCGCGCTCCGCGACGTCAACATCCGCCTGGCCGAAGGTGAGGTGCTCGGACTGATCGGTGACAACGGCGCCGGCAAGTCCACCCTCATGAAGATCATCTGCGGCTTCCACCAGCCCGATACCGGCCGCATCCTGCTCGACGGCGAAGAAGTGTCGCTCAAATCCGTCGACCACGCCCGCTCTCTCGGGATCGACACCGTCTATCAGGACCTGGCGTTGATCAACGAACTGAGCGTTTATCACAACATGTTCCTCAACCGTGAGCCGGTCATCTTCGGCTGTCTTCTGAACAACCGCAAAATGCGCAGCCTGGCCCGCGAACACCTCAACGACATGGGCGTCAACATTCCGTCGGTGGATGTGGAAGTAGCCAAACTGTCGGGCGGTCAACGTCAGGCCATCGCCGTGGCCCGCTCGGTCTACTCCCGCTCCAAAATCCTCCTGCTGGACGAGCCGCTGGCCGCGATGGGTGCGAAAGAGGGCGTACAGATCCTCGACCTGGTCCGCGATCTCAAATCCCGCGGCGAGGTCTCCATCATGATCATCGCCCATAACTACGCCCAGGTCCTGGAGGTCTGCGACCGAGTCAACCTTCTCCAGCACGGCAGCATCACCTTCGACAAACCAACCGCGCGGACCTCCGTGAAGGAACTCACCGACCTGGTCGTGGAGGAATACCGCAGCGCTCGTGCCGCCGCCCAGCGCACCCCGCCCATGGACACCCCTTGAGGGTGGCGGTGCGGCACCCAATTCCACCTCTTGCCGCACACCGTTCGAGATGAGTTCGTCCGACGCGTGAATCATGCGTCGGATGTGATCCTGCGATGGTCGCTGAACACCCTGATCTGCTCAAGCGCGAATCACTGCAGGTCAGGGATATATCCGTTGGATTTCCCGCCGTTGCTGCCGGGACCCCTTCGCAGGCGGCCGGCACTCGTGCAAGCGCTACCGCTACGTCGCCCGCGCGATGGCCGCTGACTCGGCGGACGGCACGCTGCTCGCCAACGGCCCCGCCAAGCACCTGCTATCCGTTCTGAGCCGTGCCTGGGACCTGCTCCCGGACAACGCGCCGTCCCTCCTGGACCCGCGGGAGCTGACTGACGACCCGTACAACGGCCGCTACCAGCTTTGGTGGCGGCCGCCCGCCGAGGCGCCCCGCCCCCGAACTCGAACAACTCACCCTGATCTGAAAGGAACCCCTGATGGTTACGTGCTTCCACTGCCGCGAACCGGTTGACCAGTGCGGACGCGCCCTGCTGGAGAACGCTACCGACAAGGCGGTGAAGGAGATCGGCTTCGCCGTGCTCGTCGCCGAATCCGACGAGGACCAGGCCGTGTAGGTCGTCTCCGCGTAGGACGCCGCCCGCGCGGTCAACGACCTGGTGGACCTGATCGTCGCGCAGAACTACGGGATCGACGTGGACGAGGCCTTCGAGCGGGCCCACGCCACATCGATGAGGTTGCCTGCGTCTATTTAGTCATGTGACACGCTGGGAGATCTGCGTGAGTCTGCACACGTCACGCAGGTTAGAGGTTGTGGAAAAAGTCTCCGCCGAAGCTGCTGATGAAGAACTCACTGTCGCCAGAAGTTGAGAGGTTGGTGACAAGGAGCGTGACGCCGATCCCGAAGGCGATGTTGGCTTGGCGGATGCTGAAGACATTCCTGCTGTCCACTCCTTGCGCGTGATCGCCCTGATGGCGCATCTCCGAGAACCTGGCGATGCGGCGCGGTCCATCAAAGACGTGCAGCTCCGTGATCGCACTGTTCTGGCGTGCGTGGTACAGGACCAGCACCTTGTCCAGGGTGGCGCGGTCGTGTTCGGTGATTACCGGCGTTGGGATGGGTAGGTGGATCCACTCGCTCCGGCCGCCCGGGATTGTGAAGGTCACCCCGAAGCCCTGGCGGAGAGTGCGTAGATTGGCGGTCTCTGGAAATGCCGCATATCCCGACGCCCAGGACGCGAACAGCTTCTCTGCCACGATCATGCCTCTTCTCGTCGCTTGCTGACCTGCCAGGGGATCCCCTCGCAGCGTTCGCTGTCATACCAGCGAAGCCCTGCTCGCTGCCTCGGCCTGACTGCTATTCCGACATCAGGTCGGCCTGCTAGGGCCCCTTTAGGTTCGTCTGCATCGCGGGAATTGCCGTAGGTATCCCCTACTCAAGTGCATACCGACAGCTTCCGAACCCGGTGGCGAAGGCCGACCCTGGGCATGCCTCCACGTGGCGTAATTGGGCCACCGGTAGGAATCGTGCCGCACGGCCCAAACGAGCGGCATCGCCCCAGGTCACGGTGTGCGACTGTGCCACCCGCCGAGGCCGCTTTCGGTCCGTCGTTCGGGGGATGGGGCGCGATGCCGCTCGATAACGCTGGACCGGGCGTTTCCGCGAGTCGTGCTGCTCGCCAACAGCTTTTATGTCAAGCCATCCGCGAGCTCCCGGTTACGCAGCGTCGCTTTGGGCCGTGCGGCGCGATTCTTACCAGCACCCCATCTTCATGGCGCCCATCTTCATGCCGACAGCGCGCCGCCGCCAGCCGGCTGTGGCATGAGTGCGGCTTCGAGGCGGGTGGTCCGTGCGGCGCGCGGGATCGACGATGACATGGTGAGCATCGCGAGCAACGGGCTGATGTCCCTGCTGCGCGACGACCTGCACTTCGCGATGCTGCCCGAGCCGCGAACCTCGGTTATCACGGCCAAGGACGCGGTGGACGGCTGGGTCTCCGATGGGCTCTTCCAGCGCGGCCACGACGACTGGCGCTGTATCACCACGACGGTCAACCGCATGCCTGCCGCCGTGCTGTACCTCCGCACCCCCGACGACCCGGAGTACCGGCTATTTACCATCGCGGTCCTGCACATCGTCGACGAGTCCAGCGTGCGGGCCGCCGTCACCGAAGTCACCGCGGAATGAGCACCCCGACCAGCTGAACACCAACGCGACAACGCGAACATCACCGCCCCGCCGGCGTTGCCGGCAGGGCATCTTCATGCCCGAAGATCATCGTCACAATCAACGACGCCGTCGTCCCTCATCTCCAGCGAGTCGGTCAACAGCTCACACGGAACGCAAGGAAGGGCCCGGGGAAGGTTCCCCCAATAGCCGAGGGTCACGGTGAGCACGCCGGGAAGGATTTCGACCTGGCCTCACGAGCCGAGCATCTGGCCCGTGCTCATCGCCTCGTCTCGTATCGAGTCAGTACCACGCCGCCGGGAAACGTCCGCGTCTCCACCAGGTTCGGGTTCACCCAGCTGTCCAGGGCCGTGAAGAACGGCGTGCCGCCGCCCACCAGCACCGGGTGGGTGACCAGCAGGTACTCGTCGATAAGCCCGGCCCGTATGGCCGCTGCGGCAAGTGTGGCGCCGCCGATGTCCGTGGGGCCGCCGTCTTCGGTCGACCGTGCTGGTCGTCGAGGAGAACACCACCTTCGGCATGTCCCGCCAGCGGCGGGCGTACTCGATCTCAGCCGGCGTGGCGCCGGGCTGCTGGTCGGCGGTCGGCCAGTGGGAGCTCATCGTCTTCCACAGCTTGCGCCCGTACAGCGCCAGGCCGGTCGCCACCACCCGGTCGAACCACCACTGGAACAGCTCGTCCCTCCCCCCACTCCAGCCGAGGTCGTCGCCGGGCGCGGCGATGTAGCCGTCCAGGCTCAGGTTCATGCCGAAGATCAGTTTCCGCATCATGCCGGCCTCTCGTGAGCCGATCTCACACGTACAGACGGGCACGGCGCGGAACCCTGATCGGTGCGCGATCTGCGTCCGCAGGTAGTCCTCGCGTTCCGGACTCGGCACGGCGTACTCGGCTGGGCTCGAGCACCACCCAACGGATCTCGACTTCACCCTCGTACGAGCATCATCTCTGGACCCGCATTTTCGCCCCCTACCGCGTCTCCGTGGTCGGCAGTCAGATCTTCGACAGGTCGATCACGTACAACGTCTTCCCCACCGTGTAGGCGAGCAGGCGGCCCGCGCGGTCGAAGCCGGGCAGGGAGACCGCGTAGCCGCCGTGTTCGGTCGGCTCGGCCTTGATGCCCAGGTCGCCCGACCGGCCGGTGCGCAGGTCGTACAGGGCGACGGCGATGAAGCGGCGGCCGTCGACCAGCGACGTGACGTGGAAGCGATCGTGGAGGGGGAGCGTCCTCGTGCCGGGGGAGCCGGGCAGGTCACGCCGGCCGGAGCCATCGCGCGAGCGGAGGAAGGACTTTCCCTCGCGGTGGCCGGCACACGAGGCCACCGAGCACGTCGTGACCTCCTCGCCGTCATGGACGACCGCCGTACGGGTCTCGCCCGTCTCCACATTGCGGATCTTGGCAAACGGAGGGCCCTCGGCCCGGTCATAGAGGCCGGGGGTGCCGGCCCAGGGCCAGGACAGCAGGTGCAGCGAGCCGGTGTCCGGCACCGGGCTCGCCGGGCCGCCGGACGGGGGGGCGGTGTGGACGCCACCCGCGCGGGCCGAGAAGACGATTCGGTCACCGACGATCTCGACGTGGTCGAGTCCGCGCTCGCCGGCCCGGACGGTGGTGGCCACCTCCGGGGCGCCGCCGGACAGGGGGGCGGTCCAGATCTGGATGGTGCCGTCCTTGAGCATGCTCCACCAGGCGACCCGGTTGCCGCCGACGGTGAAGTCCGACGCGAACAGCACGGTGCCCTTGGGGGTGACCACGTCGGTGATCGCGCGGGGCTGGTGGGTGTCGAGGTCGTAGGCGTACAGAGTGCTGGTCTTCTCGTGGCTCGACCAGGTCGAGGCGAGCAGGGTGCGGTCGTCGATGAACTGGAGGGGGCGGAGTGCCACGCCGTCGGGAGTCTTGGCGGGGACCTTGCGCACGGCCTGCGGCCACACGTCCTCGACCGGCTGCGGGGGATCGATCGGGGTGGCGGTGGCGACCGGGGACGGGTGGCCGGGGGTGCCCGGCTGCGGCCGACCGGTGGTGATCCCGGTGGTGATCCCGGTGGTGATGTCGGCTACGACGACGACGGCCGCGGCGGCGAGGAGCGCCTGGGTGCGGTGGCGGCGTCTGCGGCAGTGGCCGTCCAGGCCCGCGGTCAGCGCGGCGGGCAGCGGGGGCGCGTTGCCGGCTGCGTGCCCGAGCGTGCGGCGCAGCGTCTCCTCGACCACGGCGTGGGACTGGGTGTGCTCGTCGCGCCGGGTCATCGGGTGCCTCCGGGGATCGGCAGGGCGTCGGCGGGGACGACGGCGCGGAGCTTGTCAAGGGCGCGGGAGGCCTGGCTGCGTACGGTGCCGCGGGAGATGCCGAGGACGGCGGCGATCTCCGCGTCGGCGAGTTGCTCGTAGTAGCGCAGCACCAATACGGCCCGTTGCTTGCGAGGCAGCCCGGCCAGTGCCTGCCACATGGCGCGTTCGTCGCCGCTGGGGAGCGCGTCGTGGTGCTCGCGGTCGGGCGGCTCGGCGGTCACCTGTTCGCGGGCGGCGCAGGCGCCAGGCGGCGATGTGCAGCCGGGCCATGGTCGTGCGGGCGTAGCTCTCCGGGTTGTCCTTGGACCGCAGCCGTGGCCAGGCCGCCCGCATCTTGAGCAGGGCCTCCTGCACCAGGTCGGCCGCGTCGTGCGGGTTCCCGGTCAGGACGTATCCGTACCGCATCAGCGCGTCACCCCGATCGGCGACGAACTCCGCGAACCTGGAGTCTTCATCCACGCTGCCTCTGCCTCTCATCGTTCTCTGTCACCTCCGAGAGCACGATCCAGCAGAAACTGTTGCAAAGAGGAGGGCCGCGCCAGGCCGGGGGCATCTGTCGCGGCCCTCTTTTCGCCGGGGAACCGCCCCGGTCGAAGAAAGCCGTTCAGGCGATCAGAGGCAAGGTGTCGGCGAAGACGCACCGGTCGGCTGGCCACATCGACGAGTTGCGATGGAGCCGGCGGCCATCTCGGTGATTGTTGATGTTGCTCTTCCAGCGCGCCGCGGCCCCTATGCTGTCCCGAAGATCACGGCTCGGTTCGTACGGAGGATGTCATGGGGGAGGCCGCGTTCTCCGCTGTCTTGCGAAGCCTGCTCGCGGCGGTCGAGGCTCGACCGGAGGACGTGGCGCTGCGCGTGCACACGGCGAAGCTGCTGCTCGACGAGGGGCATCCGGCGGCGGCGATCGCCCACTGCTCGGCGGTTCTGGAACGCGACGCCGGCAACGCGGAGGCCGTATCGGTGCTGTCCACGGCGACCGAACGTCTGCGCGACGGCGCTTCCGGAGCGGGGAGCCAGGACAGGCCCGGCTTCGACTGGAGCGCCGCGGAGCACGAGATGTCGGGCATCGTGCAGCCCGCGTTCGTGGACGCACCCGCGGCCGACACCGGGGTCGAACGCCCGGCTCTGACCTTGTCCGATGTCGGCGGCTTGGAGGAGGTGAAGCGCCGGCTCGAACTCGCGTTTCTGTTGCCCATGCGCAACCCGGAGATGCGCCGCCTGTACGGCCGCAGCCTCCCTGGCGGCCTGCTGCTGTACGGGCCGCCGGGATGCGGCAAAACCTATCTCGCCCGCGCTGTCGCCGGCGAGCTCGGAGCGCACTTCCACGCCGTGTCCCTGGCGGACGTCCTGGACATGTGGACCGGCGCGAGCGAGCGCAACCTGCACGAGATGTTCGAGATCGCTCGCCGCAACACGCCCTGCGTGCTGTTCTTCGACGAGATCGACGCGCTCGGCCAGAAGCGATCACACCTGCGGACGAGCGGCGGGATGCGCGGCGTGGTCAACCAGCTCCTGACCGAGATGGACTCGGTGCGGAGCGACAACGACGGCGTCTTCGTCCTGGGCGCGACCAACCACCCCTGGGACGTGGACAGCGCGCTGCTGCGGCCGGGACGGTTCGACCGCCTGCTGCTGGTCGCTCCTCCCGACGCGCCCGCGCGCGCGGCGATACTCCGGCACCACCTGCGTGACCGGCCGCTGGAAGGTATTGACGTGGCGAGACTGGTCGAGCGCAGCGACCATTTCTCCGGCGCCGACCTGGCGCACCTCTGTGACACCGCCGCTGAGCAGGCGATGTGGGACTCCACGCGTACGGGTAAGGTGCGTCCGATCGGGATGGCGGACTTCGAGCGGGCGTTCGAGGAGATCAAGCCGTCCATCGGGCCATGGCTGCAGGACGCGCGCAACGTCGTGTTGTTCGCCAACGCCGCCGGGAAGTTCGACGACCTGCTCGCCTACGTCAAGAGCCGGGGGATGGCGTGAATAACGCCAAGAAAGCCCTCATCATTGCCCGCAACTACGCGGAGCTGGGGCGCTGGAAGGAAGCGCTGGACGCGCTGGCGCCCGCGCTGGCCTCGGAGGAAACGGCTCACGACGCCCTCTGTCTGCGGGCCGTCTGCCTGCTCAACGACGATTCCGTCTTCCCCCAGGAGAAGCGAGCCCTCGAGACGGTGGAGTCCGCCCTTGGCCTCGATCCATACAGCGCGCGGGCGCACTGCCTGAGGGCCCATATCCTTCTCTGGCTCGGCAGGACGGGCGCCGCCCTCAAGGCCGCCACTGAAGCGGCGAGACTCGATCCGGACGGCGTGCCGACGCTGACGATGCTGTCCAGGTGCCAGATCAAGGCCTGCAGAGCCGATGACGCGTGGCGCACCGCCCAGGCGGCCGTCGAGGCGGATCCGCACGACCCGGCCGCCTACCTCGCGCTGGCCCGGGCCGCACGCGCGCGACGCGATCTGCAAGAGGCGGAGCGCGCCTACCGTGCCGGGCTCCGCCTGGATCCTCACCATGAGGACCTCGTGCTCGGTCTCGCTGACCTTCTGTACGTGGACAGCCGCCAGTGGGAGGCGGCGGAGGCGTATCTCGCCGCGGCCCGGATCAACCCGAGGAGCGGCACGCTCCCCAAAGCGCTCGGAGAGGTCTGGTTCCTGCTGCGGACGTCCAGGGAGGGCTGGCAGCGGAACCCCAGGCCCATGGACGCGCCCCAGGTGGAAAGGATCGACGAGCTTCTCGCCGCCTCCTCGCCGCGGATCGAGGCAGCCGTGCGTGAACTCCTCGTCGCGATCGTCGAGGTCCGCACCGAAGTGGACGAGGCGCTGGAACAAGCCCTGAACATCCTGGGTACGCTGGCCGAATCCGTCGGCGCGCACCTCTTCGACTATCCGGCACCTGGCAAAATGATGCCGGCGTTCGACCATCCCATGCCCGAGCTGATCCCGCCCGAGAAGAATTGGCACATCCTCGGGATGAAGGCCGACCCGTTGCCCGGCTCTTCCTACCACGTCAACCTTGCCGCCGCGGGTTTGCGCTACGACGCGGAGCGCACGGCCGAGTATGGCGAGCAGTTCGGCACGGCCGCGACGACGGGCACCGACCTGCTTCTGGAGGACGGCGACGGCCAGAACTTCCACGAGATCCTCCGTGTCATCCATGCCAGGACGACGCGGCTCGACGCCGCCTACCGCGCCTGCGCCGACGCTCTGTCGGCGTTCTCCGGCAGCCTGCAGGCGGCCCAGGACCAGGTCGAGGCCGCTCTGCGATGGGCCGAGGACGCGGTCAGGCAGCTCGAGTACGCGCAGGAGAAGGAGGAGTGGGAGAAGGAACGCCACCAGGCGATCGACGCCGCGATCGACGCCGTCGCCTGCTACGAGGAGGCCGAGGCCCGCTGCGTGCAGGCTGTTCGCGAGACGCTGCGGCAGTTGCGGGCCGGCTGACGGGAAGCGGCTCAGCCGGTGTAGTCGTGGGTATGGTCGTCCAGCCCGGCCATGGAGCTGGGGCGATGTCAACTGACTCCACGGTAGTGATCTTGTCGAGAACCGAACGAGACTCTCGACAAGATCAACAAGCTGCCTGTCATGCGTCGCCAAGCGAGCTGAGAGCACCGATGCTCAACCGGGCGCTCAGATCGAGACGCACCTCGCCGTAGGGGCGGACGTGCAGTCAGAACAGCGGGGTCAGTCCGCGCCGGTCGACCGGGGTGAGCAGGGCGGACCACTCGGGATCGGCGAGAACGTCTTGAAACATCAGGACATTCACCATGACCAGCGAGGCCTGCAAGATCCGAAGACACAGAGTCGTCATCTCCACCTCGTCGCGCCGGTTGGTGGAGATCTCGCCGCCGCGGCCGTAGCAGATCACCGAGTCGGCGCGGTTCCACGCCTCGACCACGTTCAGCCCTTCCTCGATCTCTCGCTGCAGGTCGCGGTCGTACAAGTAGCGGGCGACGAACGTGGTGCGCGCCGCCCGGCCGATCTCCAGCATCGCCTGGTAGGCCGGGTGCGAGGCAGTGGGGGTGAAGCGCGACAAGATGGCCTCGGTGGAGGCGGTGCGGGTGCGGATCGCGGTGGCGTACTTGACGACCTGGTCGTCGCTTTTGGCGATGATGTCCCAGCGGATCGGCCTGGTCATCGCCGACGCCGGGTTCGCGTACCGGGCCAGATCTCCGTAGTCGGCCTGGTGAAGCTTGACCCGGTTGATCTGCTTGATGCGCGGCAGCAGATCCACGTTCAGCAATCGGGTGACTCCGAAGCCAGGCTCTGGCTCCCCGTGTGAGTCCACGTAGTTGCCCTCGACCTTCATGGTGGTGCCGTGCCGGATGGCGCCCTCCACCATGGCGGCCACCTCGGAGGCCGATGCCTTGAGCGTCTGCGAGTGCACCACCACCGACCCGCGTTCGACGTGCCAGTACACCAGGATCCCGCGGCCGCCGTAGCGGGAACACTCAGTGAACAGGTTCTGATCCCACGCGCGGAAGTGGGTGGAGTCGGAGGCGACCGCGGTGGAGCCCTGCCCCCACAGACCGGTGTCACGGGCGGCGAAGGTGGCGTTGGCGATCTCGACCGCGATGGTCTGGGCCACCTCTGGGTCAGGTGGCGGCGGCGGACGTAGCGCAGGTCCTCCTCGCTGTGGGCGTGCGCGCCAGTCGCTCAGCCAGCACGTCCGGGTGCATGTGGCCGGTGCCGGTCGCCGCGGTCACCTCGGCCAGGCAGCCGGTGCGCAGGATCGCCTCCTTGAGGATGTCGATCAGCGGGACGGCACTCCAACGGCGGGCGACCTCGTTCTTGATCCGGCGCAGGTTGCGCGGCTCGGGGGCGGCCTCGATCGGCGTCAGCTTGATCGCTCCCGCCTTACGGTCGCTGATCTCCACCCAGTCCAGAGAGGGCAGCGCGTCGTTCGGCTTCGCCAGGGCGCTGGTCATCTCCTCGCGCGGGCTGTCGCAGAACTCTGTCGGGTCCAGGGGCTTGCGCAGTTCGCGGTAGTGCTCGGCGCGGCGTGCCTCGAAGTCGGTGGGCAGGTCCTCGTCCGGGTTGCGCCACCGGTCGGCGCCGACGACCCAGATCTCCTTGCAGCGCAGCTGCTCCCGCAGGGTCTGGAAGGTGGCCACCTCGTACACCATGCGCGCCACGCGGCGTCGGCCGCGGGTGTCGTGCGGTAGACCAGGTCGGCCCAGTCCTTGAGGGTGCCCTTGTGCTCGGGCGTGGTCTCGCCGAGCGGGTAGTAGGTGGTGTTGCCGGCCTTGGCGTAGCGCTTGACCAGCTTGAGCGCGTCGATGACGGGTTGGTGGGCGGTGTTGTTGAAACGGAACTCCAGCACCTCCAGCAGCTCGATCAGGCCTCGCCGGTAGTGGTTGGTGTAGGAGGCCTTCAATGTGGTCTGCACAGTGCGCCGGTAGACCGGGCCCTTGGTCTTGAACTCGTGCACCAGCTCGCGCAGCGTCTGTTCGCCGCCGCGCACCGCGGGGAAGACGACCTCGCGCACCGTGCCGTCCGGCGCGGCCAGCGAGGCGTCGGCGATGGTAAACAGGAAGTTCTCCTTACCCGATACCCGCTTGAAGGCGTTGATGAGCTCCTCGGTGACCTCCCGCTCCCGCTCCACCAGCAGACGGCCAGCAGGGTGACCGTGGCTTCCGGCGCGTTGCGGGCCCGCCGGCGCAGGTGCGAGGGAGACTCCACAGCATCGAATCCAGGCTCACGTTGCCCGGCATCGCCTTGATCGGCGACAGGGCCGAGCCCTCATCCTCGTCAAGATCGTCATCGCTCTCCACTCTCTCCACCGCGGTGTTGCCGGCGGCCACCAGGGCGAGCCCCCGGACCACCGTCGCCGCATCCAGCCGCGCCGCGATCCGGTGAAACCATGCTTGCCCCGCGTTGTGCAGTGCCGACCGTACAATCCGAGTGATCCGCCCCGGTGAGGGCGGCGCTATCCGTTCGGCCCGGCACTGCTTGAGCAGTTCCTCGCGGACCCGGTCGGACTGTCGTTCGGCGTGCACGCGACGTTCACGGCCAGCCAGTCGGCGAGCTTGTCGGCGTCGGCGACCGACAATCCCGGAAGCCGGGATGGTCGCGGATCTCGCCGCGATGACGCTCGATCGTCCGGCCTGACCAGTCGTACAAGCCCAAGCTGCCGGCCGCCGTCTTGGTCTGCTTCGCGACGTAGTCCACCACTCGTCAGGAAACTCCGCCCGCCCACGCGGGAGGCGCCCGTGCTGCGTGAAGTACGTCAGCAACAGCGCGAAGGCCAGACGAGTGCCTTCCTGCTTCGCACTGACCAGGCCCACCTCATGCTCAGCACAGTCCAGTGCTCGATGAGTTCATCCATGCCAAGCGGCGGACGTTCCATGCCCATAGATCCGCGCCAGACGCTTCGGCATTACAGAAGGTCAGGCTAGGGATCTTCGAGGTTTGGCGGCCTATGACACATCGGTTGACGGCACCCCTAGTTCGGCCATCCAAACTCCGCCCGAAGTCATCTCTCGATGCCGGATGGACCAGGCGTATTCCCGGCGTATTCCATGCTGCTGCCGGCGAGTGCAACGATCACTCCGGTGAACCTCGGGCCGCCGGGATCGCTCATGTCAGAAGCCTCGTCGGAGGCCGTATTCCACCCCCTGGCACCAGGCGCTCCGGCGGGCTGATCTTCGTCCGAGAGAAGGAAGAACGATGAACCCGCTCAAAACGGTCACCGTCGGAGTCGCTGTCGCGGTGGCGAGCGTCATTCTCGCGCAACCGGCCTTGGCGGCGAGTTTTCAACGGGATGTCGGAGACGGGATCGTCCGCTACGCCGACCCTGCCAACGAGCTGTGCGTCCGGGCCGATGACACCACGGGAACGGCCTGGGTGGAGGTGACCCTGACCCGCCCGGGTGTGATCGGAAAGCCCATCGTCGTCAGAGACGACAACATCCGGCACCCCGGCGCCACCTGTGCGGTGCTCCCCGGCTTCGAAGACGTCACCTACCGGGCCGTCCACGAGAGCTACTGGAGCGGGCGAGGCACCGTCCTGCGCGGGATGTTCACCTTCGGGACCTGACGCTCAGGCAGGGCCCCCGCACCGTCGATCGCCGCTCTTCGTCGCGATCCGCCACGAGGCGATACCTCGCACATCTCTCCCCGCCGGCCACGCGGAGGGCTGAAGTGCACGCTCCAAGGCCAACCGAACCAACCGAAACATCTCTTGCTGGAGGGCTGTTGAAGACACGCATGCTGGGCGCCGCGCTGGGCATCGCAGCATTGAGCGGGCTGCTGGTGGCAAGCCCGGCGCAGGCGAGAGACGATGTGGCCTCCGCCCACGTGAACCCCTATCGCGACCACGGTGGCGGGTCCGTCCGGGCGGCCGTCGACTTCACCAGTCGGACGAGGGTCGTCTTTCGGAACTTCACGGTGCGCGACATCTGTCCCGGCGACAACGCTCCGGTGAAGGCTCAGATTGTCTGGGTTCACATGGACGGAACCAAGGGGAGAAGCGCCTGGAGGTCGGACACCAACGGCTGCGGCGCCCACGGCACCAACTTCGGAACCATCACCCACACCGGCAGCAAGCACATCAGAAAGGTCTACCTATCGCTGCGTGTCTACGCCCGATCAGGCGGGATCCGGGCTGTCGCCCTCAGCGACGACGAAGACAACGAGTACACCTGAGCCGATGGGGCCCGCGGCATGCTCAAGGGGCGCCGCCGGCCTGTACGCGTACCTCTGCGCCCGCGAACCCTGGGGCCGAGCCACGTCCACCACCGGAACCGGCGTGGCCACGGAAGGAAGCCAGGCCCGAGTGCCGGGGCATTTCGGCCAGATCTATAGCGCTTCGTCCGCCGCACACTGCGAGAAACCCCCGCAAACGCTTCACCATTTTCCGAAACACGCTGCACATATGGGAGACGAGGCCAGAGTGGCCGAGTTCTCCAGGAAAGGATCACCATGCTCGGCATTGTCCGACGTTCTGCCCTTGCAGGCGCGCTCGCGATGAGCCTCGCCGCGGCCACCGTCGGCTTCGCACCTCCCTCGGCCGCGGCGACACCGCCGTACGGACTCCTCAAGCTGGTCTTCAGGTGTGCCCACGTGGGGGGCGTGTCGGTCACGGTCGTGGGTCCGGGCGTCGCGGCCAGCGCGCGCGACGACAACGGCACGCACTACTTCCGGGGCCGGCCCGGCGCCTACCGGGTGAAGCGCCTCGCGAACGGACGGATCGCACCGAGATCCAGGCTCATCCAGATCCCGAAGTTCTCGACCCGCACCGTCAATGTCTGCTCCCTCAAGTGGCCCGGGCGCCCGTGACCCTGGGCCGCCTTTCTTGATCTCGCCCTCGCCAGTGCCCTTCTCCCGGGCTCCCACGATCACTCTCGGGTGCGGGTGGGCCGCACCGGTTCCGGCGACTCTCGGCTGCTGGTCACACTCGCCCCGTTTCTGGGCTTCGTCGATGCGCGCCCGATTGTCGACGATCTCCATCAGGCGGGGCCGTTGTCGAGGGTCGACCTGCAGAGGTGAGGCGCATTCAATCGCCCGTAGCGAGGGGCTGCAGCTGACCGGTGAGGTGGCCTGCTGCAGCAGCTGACCAAACGGGTGCTGGAGTCGGCCCTGGAAGGCGAAATCACCGATCACCTCGGCCATGACTGGCACGACCCGGCCGGGAAGGACAGCGGCAACAGCCGCGATGGCAGTCGCACCAAGACCGTGGTGACCGACGTCGGCCCGGTCGAGGTGCGGGTGCCGCGCGATGTGGCGGGCACCTTCGAGCCCCAGCTGGTGCGCAAGCGGCAGCGCCGGCTGTCCGGCGTGGACGAGATGGTCTTGTCCCTGGACCATCTCCACCATCACCGACAAGCGACTGTTCGCGGTCACCCACCCCATTGGGTACACAAAGTAGCAGCATTGCTACTATAAGTGCATGACGAGCAGCGATTCGGCCGGTCAATACGGCAGGGAGTTGTGCGTGGGAGCGGTCGTTCCGCACACCGGCAGGCTGTCGCGGCTCGGCGACCCCCTCACCTTCGCCATCGAGTTCTTGCGCCCCGCTCTGCGTCACATCATCAACGGTAGACACCGCTATCCCGTGCGGCTGGCCTGGCGCGACAGCCGCTCCAACCCGGTCACCGCCCGCCAGGCCGTACGGGATCTCATCCAGTTGGACAACGCCCAGATCGTGGTGACCATGGCAGGCACCCAGGTGTTGCCCGCGGTGGCCGACACGTGTGAGGAACTCGGCGTGCCGTGCCTTTCCACCGCGTTCCCCTGGCAGGGTTTCGTGTACGGGCGCGGCGGCGATCCCTCGCGGCCTTTCACCTGGACAAACCACTTCGCCTGGGGCATCGACGACATCGCGGACGTCTTCGCCGAGTTGTGGCAGCGCTGTATGCCGCGTCCCCGCGTGGGCTGCGTATGGAACGACGATCTGCAGGGACAGCTGCTGCGCCATCCCGGGTACGGTTTCCTGCCCCGCGCGCGGGCGCGAGGCCACGTCATCAACGACCCGGGGAGTTATCACGAGCCTGCCGACGGCTTCGAGGGGCACATCCGTCAATTCCTGGACGAGGACATCGAGGTGGTCACCAGCGCTGCCACCGAGGCCGATCTCACGCTCTTCTACCGGCAGGCCATCGAGCAGGGACTACGGCCTCGCCTGATCACCTCCTCGCGCTGGCTGGCCTACCCGTGCACGGCCGAGGAGAGCGCGCTCGCTCGGGCGTGCGTGGCTACCTTGATCTACTGGTCCCCGCGCCACCCATACCGCTCCAGCCTGGATGCTACGACGACCGCACAACTCGCCGACGCCTACGAGCAGCGCACAGGCAACCGATGGTTGCAGCCCCTGGGACTCGCCCACGCGTTGCTGGAAGTGGCCGCCCATGTCCTGGCCACTGCCGACGATCCGACCTGTCGGCGCTCGGTGGCCGCGACGGTCGGCCGTACCCGGCTTGACACCATCGCCGGAACACTCGACTGGACCGCTGGTCCGACCCCCAACGTGGCACTCGTGCCGCTGGCCGGCGGCCAGTGGCAGACGGGACGGCGCCATCGCAGCGAGCTGGCGATCGTGACCAACACGGGCCTGCCCGAGGTGGCCGTCGAGGCTGACCTCACGCCCACGCGCTGACACTCCTTGATCGTCCCCGTCCACTTGCTGTGAAGATAGGCCAACGTGCCACATGTGTAAGAAGAGATCAGCGGGCTCTAACCTGCGGCAAGAGACCATAAAGGCACGGAACTCCCAGAGCTGCGGCGAGCCGCCACTCGGTTGATCAGTGGGTACGGCGGGGTGCCAGGACTTCGGTGACCTTGGCGATGGCTTCGGCGCCGGGTTTGACGTCGCGCATGGCGGTGCGGGGGTTCTTGTGGCGGGTCTTGCCCATGATGAGCTGCAGCGGGATCTCGGCGTCGCCGAGGTGGGTGGCGGCGCTGTGGCGCAGCTGGTGCAGGTCGAGCCCGGCGTGCTTGTCCAGCAGGACGCGAGCGCGGTCGTAGCCGAGGCGGGCGCGGCCGGCGTGCGGGGCAGATGTCGGCGGCCGCCGGCCGACGAGCGGGCACAGGGCGTCGTTCGGACAGGAAGGGCGGGCCGTGCGTGCGCGTACTGCCGTCCGGCAGTGCCAGGACCTCCGCGGCCAGGACCTCCGCGGCCAGGACCTCCGCGGCCCGGGCCGCCGTTTCATAAAGCATCCGCCACAGCGTCTTCCCTCCGGAGCGGGATGTCGCGGCGGGACAGCAGCCGGTGGATGGTGGTCTTGGCGACCGCGCGGGTCTCGTCGGCGCTCTCCTTACGCCGTTCGGCCTCAGCCGGCACTGACGGTGCGGCCCAGTGCTTCTTGGCCTGGCACCAGGACAGCCAGGAGGTGACGGCGGCGCGGTTGCGGTTCCAGGCCGCCGGCGCGCTCGCTCCCCACAGCTCGGTGAGCGCGGTGCCGATCTCGTCGTCGGCGACGTCGGCGAGCGGCCGGTCGCGGCCGAGCGGCGCAGTGATGCGGTCGATGGCCGAGGCGTAGGCGCGGTGGGTGTTGGGGTTGGCCGGTTGCGGGGTGGCGAGAAAGGCGTCGGCGGCCGAGGCGAGACTGACGTGCCCGGCGCGTAAGGCGGCGACCTTCGGCGCCGGGCTCATGCCGGCCGCCCGGCAGTGCTGATCGTGCCGGGCCGAGCGATGTACCGGATAACGTGCCGGAGTCGCGCACCGCCCCGGTAGAGGGTTGTCCTGGTCGCCGCGCCGCCGTGATCGCTCATTTACGCAATAAGCCATCATCACGTACATGACTGTGGCCATCGTCGGCCTGATCGTCATGACCTTTGTTCTGTCGCAGCGAAGGTTGAGCGATTCTCATCGAAGTTTGAGCGATCGTGGCTCTACCGCTGTGCTCCCCAGCCGCCTCCTGGCGTTTGCCGCGGTCGATGTCAGCTGCCGGGGTGCCCAACTCGGCGCTTGGACAGAACCGGACCGGGTCACTAGGGAGTGTCTGACAATTCGGTGTTGCGGAGCCAGAGCATGAGCGAGGCGATGGTGGCGCCTGCCAGGTAGCGGCTGGCCAGCTTGTCGAAGCGGCTGGCGGTGGCACGCCATTGCTTGAGTTTGCCGATGCAGCGCTCAAGCAGCTTTCTACAGTGCACCTATATAGCTGTTAGGCCCGAGTTTCGCAGTTAGTGGGCAGACGAGAGCGCTGAATTGGGTGTTTGACCTGGGACAACGGGCGTGGGAGAGCCTGCGAGTCGTGTGTCCACGCCTGTGTGCTGGGTTCTTGCTGGTCGGAGGCTATTCGGCAGGTTGCAGGCCGCTCATCTTTGGCGGCAATGCGACGGCGCAGTCTTTGAAGATCTGAGCCTGGGCGGGGGTGAGGCGGGTGGTCCTTGTCGGCGCGCTCCAGGCCGGGGATGGCGACGGTGTGGTTGATCCACTCGGCTGCGGCGAGCTTGGAGGAGGGGGCCACGGCGCGGTTGGCGACCAGCGCGAACAAGATCCGTTCGATGT